>CAIMSN010000044.1 GCA_903844135.1 uncultured Rhodospirillales bacterium
CCGGGCGGCAGCGGCTTGGCGGCGGTGAACGGCGCCGGGTTCGGCGTCGGCGGCGGCGCGTGCGTCACGGTCTGGATCGCATGCGGCGGCGGCGGCTGCTCGATCTGGATGTCCGGCGGCGGAATGTAGGGCGGCGGCGGCGACACCAGGGTCGGCGGCGGCGGCGGGGGAGGCGGCGGCGGCGGCGGCGGCGGCTCCTTGACGATCTTGGTGGTGATCGGCGGCTTGATCACGTCGATCACCGCGCGGCCGAGACCGTTCATCAGCGCATAGATCAGCAGCACGTGCAGCAGCACGACGATGCCGAGGCCGATGATGTGGCGCATCGGACTTCGTTGCTGTTGCGCGTAGTCCATTCAGCAAACTCCCTCGTCCTCGTCACGGACATTCGTGGTTTCGCCCCTTGCGGGACGGGTACGCGCCAACGTCCTTGCACGTCTCGGGCCGACACGCATCGAGCAAGCGGTCGGAGAGCCTTGGTCGCGCGGGTCGTCGGGGCACACAGAACGGTTTAAGCCGCGGTCATGTCAAGAACGTTGTCCTGCCATTCGCCAAAGGCTTCTCTCGGGGCATTTTCATGGATTCTGCCCTTTTCGTAGGCGTTTGAATTTTTGTGCGCTGCATCAATCGCCTGGAGCGGGAATTTCCTGTCCGTCCGGGCAGGATGGTCGGAGATGCCTATCGATTGAGCATCCGGGAAGGCCGCCGGACCAGCCCGGCGGGCCGGGCCGGCGGCGGAGTCAGCCTCAGCAGGCGGCCGGATGGCGTTCGCGATGCAGGTCGGCCATGGTCTGGCGACCGCCAGAGACCGCAAGAGGAAGCGATGCCGTCCGACCCAGTCCTGCCGGTTCTCAGCGTGGTCGTGCCCTGCTTCAACGAGGCGGAGGGGCTGCCAGGGTTCCACGAGCGGCTGCAGGCGGTGATGACCGCGATCGGGCTTGCCTGGGAGGTGGTCTATGTCAATGACGGCTCGCGGGACCGCACCCTGTCGGTGATCGACCGGCTCCGGGCGGTCCCGGGCTCGGGTGCCGTCGCCTGCCTCAATCTGTCCCGCAATTTCGGCAAGGAGATCGCGCTGACCGCCGGGCTGGACCATGCGCGCGGCACCGGCGCCTGCATCGTCATCGATGCCGACCTGCAGGACCCGCCGGAGGTGATCGCCGCCCTGGTCGATGCCTGGCGAGAGGGCATCGACATGGTCTATGCGCAGCGCCGGGCCAGGCAGGGGGATAGCTGGCTGAAGCGGCTGACGGCGAAGGCGTTCTACCGGCTGATGCGCCGCATCGGCGACCGGGTGGTGATGCCGCCCGACACCGGCGATTTCCGGCTGATCAGCCGCCGCGCGGTGAATTCCCTGCTGGCGCTGCGCGAGCGCCATCGCTTCATGAAGGGCCTGTTCGCCTGGATCGGCTACCCGGCGCGGGCGGTGCTCTACGACCGCGACCCCAGGGTCGGGGGACGCAGCAGCTTCTCCTACTGGTCGCTATGGAACTTCGCGCTGGAGGGCATCACCTCGTTCACCGTCGTGCCGCTGCGGGTGGCGACCTATATCGGCCTGCTGGTGGCGCTGTTCTCGATCGTCTATGGCGGCTTCCTGGTGATCCGTACGCTGGCGTTCGGCAACCCGGTGCCGGGCTACCCGAGCCTGATGGCGGTGATCACCTTCCTGGGCGGGGTGCAGTTGGTCACGCTGGGCGTTGTCGGCGAATATCTCGGCCGCATCTTCAACGAGACCAAGCAGCGGCCGCTCTATGTGGTGGAGCGCTTCGAGGCCGCACGCACCGTCGGAGACCGGACCTAGATGCACCGCCTGCGCGACTTGCTTGCTGTCGGCCTGATCGCGGCCATCCTGGTGCCGATGTGCCTGATGGCAGCCGGCCCGGCCTGGATGAATGCCGACACGCCGCTGCTGGCGGTGATGTCGGAGCAGCGACTGACCCTGTTCTTCTGGGGCGCCAACCGCTTCCTGAACATCATCCCGGCCGTGGCCAGCCCGATCCACAACCCGCTGTTCAACCTGCTGCTGCAGATCTTCCTGTTCGGCGGCAGCTTCATCGGCCTGCTGGCGCTGATCGGCCGCACCATCGCCCGGCTCGGGTTCGGCCGCACCGAACCGCTCGACCAGTGGGTCTGCTTTTCCATCCTGCTCGCCCTGTTCGTTGCCATCAGCAGCCCGTACGCCCTGCACGTCTTCATCTCCGAGGGCCAGCCTTACGGTCCGTCCGGGCTGCTCACCGGCCTCGGTCTGGCCCTGATCCTGCGTCCTGCCAGCAGCCTGCACCCCGGCAGCCTGCACCCTGGCAGACTGGTTCGCGGCTGGCGCACACCGCTCGAGCTGGTGGTGGCGACCGTCGCTCTCCTGATCGGCGGCGGGCTCAATCCCAGCCTGCTCCTCGTGTGCGGCGCTATCTGTCTGTACGCCTTCCTGGCCTTTCCGGCGCTGCGCGCCAGGGCCGTGCTGGCGCTGCTGCTGTCGTCGTCGGCGAACGGGCTGTGGCTCCTGATCGGCGCCGAGACCGCCGGCTCGTCGGACTACGGGCAGTTCGCGCAGAACGCGGTCGAGAGCAACATCCTGGCGGCCCTCGCCTTCCTGCGCCTCGCCTTCGCCGCCCCGACAGCGCTCGCCGTCCTCGTCGTCGCCGTGCTGCTCTGCCTGCCGGCTGCGCGCAGTCTCGGCGTCACCTTCCAGAACCGGCGGCGGCGGCTGGTGTTGGCCGCCTGCTGCGTCCTGTTCGCGGCTGCCTGGATCGGGCTGTTTTCGCAGAACGCCTGGGTGCTGAAGAACGGGTCGCATTTCCGCTACTTCTACCCGGCGATCCTTGTCGCCTCCGGCGTGCTGGCGCTGCCGTTCGCCTCGGCGATCCTGTCCTGGCAACCGCGCAACCGGCGGATCGCGGTGCTGCTCCTGCTGGTCGCCTGCCCGCTGATGCTCGTCGCGCCCTGGCGGCGTCTCCACGAGTTCCCGGTGTTCCAGGCGGTGTCGCAGGCCGTCGCGACCGCGGACGCGGACCGGATCCAGCTTGTGGCCGGAAGCTACTGGCAGGTCTGGCCGGCGGTGTTCCTGCTGCTGCGGCACCATGACCTCGCCTACGGCATCGACAACGAGCGCGGCGACGTCATGAAGCCGGACATCGTCGCCCTGATCCGGCGGACCCTATCGGAACAAGGACATGTCTCCAGCCTTTGCGTCGATGCCTCGCGATCCGACTGCATCGCCCAGCTCGACACGCTCGTCGCCCTGCCGTGGCACGCGACCACCACCGCCTGCGGCGCCCGCTGCCAGGTTATCGAGAGCCGGGTCGGCCTGACGCCGCCCGACGGCGTTATCCGACTGCAGGGCGCGGACAGCAACGACGCCGGTTATATCGGCGAAGGCTGGGGCACCACCGAGCCGATCGGCCGCTGGACTCTCGGCAACAGCGCCGATCTCAGCCTGCTGCTTCCCCCGGCACTCGCCAACCACGCGCTGTCGGTGCAGATCGACGCCACCCCGTACGCCCCGGGCCGTCTCGGCCCGTCGCCATTCTCGCTGCTGGCCGACGGCACCGAGATCGCCCACTGGACGCCGGCAGCGGGCCAGGTGCATTTCGTCGCCACTATCCCGGCCCAGCTTGCTTCAAGCCATCGCGTCCTGGAGCTCACCCTCGCCGTCGCCCGCCCGCTCACCCCCCGCCAGGGCGACGGCACCGCCGACGACCGCGCGCTCGGCCTGCTGGTGCATCAGGTCACGATCACACCGGTCGACCGATAACAGCGCGTGGCAGCAGAGCATGCTCATCTGATCATGCTCTGCTGGACCTACTGCGCGCTCGCGCTCGCCTCGCTGCGGGTGGCGGTGACGCGGGCGGCCAAGGACGCGGCCATGAAATCGTCCAGCCCGCCATCCAGCACCGCGTCCGGATTGCCCTTCTCCACGCCGGTGCGCAGGTCCTTGACCATCTGGTATGGCGCCAGCACGTAGGAGCGGATCTGGTGGCCCCAGCCGATGTCGGTCTTGCCGGCCTCGGTGATGGCGGCGGCTTCCTCGCGCTTGCGCAGCTCGGCCTCGTACAGACGCGCCTTGAGCATGCCCATGGCGGTGGCGCGGTTGCGGTGCTGCGAGCGGTCGGTCTGGCAGGCGACGATGATGCCCGACGGCATGTGGGTGATGCGGATCGCCGACTCGGTCTTGTTGACGTGCTGGCCGCCGGCGCCGGACGCGCGGAAGGTGTCGACCTTCAGGTCGCTCTCGTTGATCTCGATCTCGATGCTGTCGTCGACCACAGGATAGACCCAGACGCTGGCGAACGAGGTCTGCCGCCGGGCGGCGGAATCGAACGGGCTGATCCGCACCAGCCGGTGCACCCCGGCCTCGGTCTTGAGCCAGCCATAGGCGTTCGGGCCGCTCACCTGCAGCGTCGCGGATTTCAGCCCGGCCTGCTCGCCCTCGGAGCTTTCCATCAGCGTGATCTTGTAGCCGTGCTGCTCGGACCAGCGCGAATACATGCGCAGCAGCATCTCCGCCCAATCCTGCGCCTCGGTGCCGCCGGCGCCGGCATTGACCTCCAGGAACGCGTCGTTGGCGTCGGCCTCGCCGGACAGCAGGCTCTCGATCTCGCGTCGCTTGGCCTCGGCGGCCAGCGCCTTCAGCGTGACGACGGCATCGGCGACCATCGCCGCGTCGCCCTCCGCCTCGGCGAGCTCGGCCAGCTCCATCGCATCGCGCACGTCGGTCTCGAGGCGCTCGACGCCCTCGACCTGGCCGGCCAGCGTGGTGCGCTCGCGCATCAGCGTCTGCGCCGCGGCGGCATCGTTCCACAGGCCCGGGTCCTCGACCCTGGCATTCAGCTCCGCGAGGCGGCCCTGGGCGACATCCCAGTCAAAGATGCCTCCTCAGCAGCGCCACCGACTGCTTGATCTGTTCGTTGAGGGCTTCGGTCTCGGCGGACATCGCGGACTTCCGGCGTCAGGGAATGGGATCGGAGGACAAGAACGGGGACGGAACGGGCCGGCTCAATACAACCCGCCCATGCCGATGTCACCCCCGGCGGGCCTCGCCTGCGGCGCAGCCGCGACCGCTCCCGGCGGCGCAGCCGCAATCGCTCCCGGCGGCGCAGCCGCGACCACACCGGGCGGGGCGCCGACCGGCGCGCCGGGCAGGCCGACATGGCCGGGGATCGCGTCGCCGGGCTGGTTCGGATTGGCCGGCGACGACAGCGCCGGCGCCGAGCCGTCGACCGAGGTGCCGGACGCGACCGGGACGGTGCCTGGACTCTCGCCGGAGATGGGGCCGGACCCCATGTCGGTCTCCGCGTCCGGCACGTTCTCCGCGCCGGTGTCGCTGGCGCTGAGCTGCTGGCTCTGGCCGTGGCCGCTGGTGTCGAGCGCCATGCTCATGCCCGGCACCTGTCCCGGCTTGTAGGCGTCGGTATCGTCGCCGACCCGCACCACCGTCACCCCGTCCGGCACCCGGAAATCCAGCTTCGGCCGGTCTGCCAGCGCCGTCTTCATGAAATGGTTCCAGATCGGGCCGGCGACGGTGTCGCCGTCCTGCTTCTCGCCCAGGCTCTGCGGGTTGTCGAAACCGACCCAGACCACGGTCAGCAGGTTGGGCGCGAACCCGGCGAACCAGCCGTCGCGGAAATCCTGGCTGGTGCCGGTCTTGCCGGCGATCGGCTGGTCGATCCCCGCCCCCGCCTGGCGACCGGTGCCGCCGGGTCCCACCACGCCGCGCATCATCTCGATCACCTGGAACGCCGACGCGGGATCGGCGATCTGCCGCCTGGTGTCGGCCAGGACGGGCGGCTTGGACGGATCGGCGCTGCCGGTCACGCCGAGCCCGGGCGGGCGCCAGATCACGTGGCCGTCGCGATCCTGCACGTCGTCGATCAGGCTGGGGAGCACCTCCTTGCCGCCCTCGGCGATCGAGGCGTAGGCGCCGCTTTCGCGCAGCACCGTGGTCTCGACCGCGCCCAGCGCCGCCGGCAGCACCTTGGGCATCGAATCGACCTCGTGCAGGTCGATCGCCAGCTTGGCGACCTTGCTCATGCCGAGATGCGCGGCGAGCCGGATCGTCACCAGGTTGAGCGACTTCTTCAGCGCGTCGTGCAGCGAGGTCGGGCCGCCGAAGGTGAGCTCGTAATTGTTCGGATGCCAGTTGCCGTTGGAATAGGGCGCGTCCTCGAAGGTCTGCGCCGGCGAGATGCCGTCCATCATGCCGGCGAGATAGACGATCGGCTTGAACGACGAGCCGGGCTGGCGCAGCGCCTGGGTGGCGCGGTTGAACTGGCTGCTCTCGAAGCTCCAGCCGCCGACCAGCGCCAGCACCCGCCCGGTGGTGGGATCGAGACTGACCAGCGCCCCCTCCACCTGCGGGATCTGCCGCAGCGCCACCGGCGCCGCCGGCTTGTCCGCATCCGGCTCGACCATCAGCACGTCGCCGGCCCGCACCGACTTGTACACGTGCATCCAGGACAGGTCCTCGCCGCGCAGCGATCCGGTGTGCGGCGCCGGCAGGCCGCCGGACGACGCCGCGCCATCGAGCCAGCCGATCTCGCCGGACGCGGACAGCACCACCGCCAGGCGCCATTCGGGCAGCATGCCGGGCGGGCGCGCGACCTGGGCCAGCGCCGCCTCCCAGCTCTCGTCGGCCGGGGTGCCGCGACGATGCGGCCGGCCGATCCCGGCCAGATGCGTCACCGCGCCACGCCAGCCGCCATGCAGACGGTCGTAATGCATCAGCCCCTGCCGGACGTCGCGGGTGGCCTCGTCCTGCAGCTTCGGGTCCAGGCTGGTCTGCACCACCAGCCCGCCCTGCATGGTCTGGTTCTGGCCGTAGCGGTCGACCAGCTCGCGGCGGACCTCCTCGGAGAACCATTCCGAGCCGGGCACCGGGCCGGGCCGGGTAAAGGATTGCGGGATCAGCGGCTCCGCCTTGGCCGCCGCGGCGGCGGCCGGGGTGATGGCGTGGATCTCGACCATGTTGTCGAGCACCAGGTCGCGCCGCGCCTTCGCCGCCTCCGGGAAGCGGTAGGGGTTGTAGTTGGTCGGCGATTTCGGCAGCGCGCCGAGGAAGGCGGCCTCGGCGTCGTCGAGCTGGTCGAGCGGCTTGTCGAAATAGGTCTGGGCGGCGGCGGTGATGCCGTAGGCGCCGGCGCCGAGATAGATCTCGTTCAGGTAGATCTCGAGGATCCGCTCCTTCGACAGGGTCTGCTCGATCCGCATCGCCAGGATCGCCTCCTTGGCCTTGCGGTCGAAGGTGCGGGCGTTGGAGCCCAGCAGCATGATGCGCGCCACCTGCTGGGTGATGGTCGAGGCGCCGATCGGGCGGCGCTTGTGGAAATACTCCAGGTCGGTCAGGGCGGCGCGCAGGATCGCCAACGGATCGACACCGCCATGGGTGTAGAAATTGCGATCCTCGGTGGCGATGAACGCCGCCTTCACCCGGTCCGGGATCGCGGTGTACGGCACGAACAGGCGCCGCTCGGCGGCGAGCTCGGCGATCACCCGCCCGTCGCCGGCATAGATCCGGCTCATCACCGGCGGCTGGTAGGTGCGCAGCACGCCGACCGTCGGCAGGTCGCCGGTCAGCGCGTCGTATTTGCGCCACACCACCAGAGAACCGACCGCGCCGACCAGCAGCACCACCGCCAGCGATCCGCCGGCCAGCGTCCGCACCACGCGGAAGCGCGGCCGGCCGGGCGGGCGCGGCCGGCCGGGCGTACGCGGGCCGGGTCCGCCGCCGGGAGTCGAGCGGGCGGCGGCGTCGCCTGGGGCGAGGGGCGGTCCCGCGGTGAGGCCGGGTCGCTGCGGAACATGGTCGGGGCCGTTCATGCCGGGCTGTTTACCACCGGGCCGCGCGGTCGTCGCCCCTCGCCTGCACCGGGCAGGCCCGGCCGGAGCGCGGTTTGCCGCATTGAAATCGTCCGGTCATCTTTACATGGTTTTCCAAGACGCCATTCAATTTGTAAAGGTTTTTACTGGTTTCTGGACTTTGACGGCGGCGAACCCTGACAAGAACTCGCGCGTTGGACTATCCTGATCACCTTACCGTCGTCCACCGATAGCCAAGATCGAGATCATGATTACAGCAAATCGCGCTCCAGAAGGCTCCTCCGGCACCCTGCCCGTCACCGGCGCCGCTCAGGCCATGCCGACCTACCAGGGGGAGACGCAGGCGGTGCGGCAACTGGTCGAGAGCTGGAACGGCACCTGGGACGGCATCGACCCGGAATCGGTGGTCAGGATGCGGCTGCAGAACCGGTTCCGCACCGGGCTGGACATCGCCCGCTACACCGCCGCCATCATGCGGCGCGACATGGCGGCCTACGATGCCGACCCGTCGCTCTACACCCAGTCGCTCGGCTGCTGGCACGGCTTCATCGCCCAGCAGAAGATCATCTCGGTGAAGAAGCATTTCGGCGCCACCGATCGCCGCTACCTCTATCTGTCCGGCTGGATGGTCGCGGCGCTGCGCTCCGAGTTCGGACCGCTGCCCGACCAGTCGATGCACGAGAAGACCTCGGTGCCGGCGCTGATCGAGGAACTCTATACCTTCCTGCGCCAGGCCGACGCCCGCGAACTCGGCGGGCTGTTCCGCGCCCTCGACGAGGCCCGCACCGCCAGGAACGCGGCACGCGAGACCGAGCTGATGGCGCAGATCGAGGGCTACCAGACCCATGTCGTGCCGGTGATCGCCGACATCGACGCCGGATTCGGCAACGCCGAGGCGACCTACCTGCTGGCCAAGAAGATGATCGAGGCCGGCGCCTGCGCGCTGCAGATCGAGAACCAGGTGTCGGACGAGAAGCAGTGCGGCCACCAGGACGGCAAGGTCACGGTGCCGCACGAGGATTTCATCGCCAAGGTGCGCGCCTGCCGCTACGCCTTTCTCGAGCTGGGCGTGGAGGACGGTATCATCGTCACCCGCACCGACAGCCTCGGCGCCGGACTGACCAAGCAGATCGCCGTCAGCCATGCGCCGGGCGATCTCGGCGACCAGTACAACAGCTATCTGGATTGCGAGGAGGTCTCCACCGCCGATCTGCGCAACGGCGACGTGTTCCTGAACCGCGACGGCAAGCTGCTGCGCCCGAAGCGCCTGGCCAGCAACCTGTTCCAGTTCCGCGCCGGCACCGGAGCGGATCGCTGCGTCATGGATTCGATCGCGTCGCTGCAGAACGGCGCCGACCTGCTCTGGATCGAGACCGAGAAGCCGCATATCGAACAGATCGCCGGCATGATGGACCGCATCCGCGCGGTCGTCCCGAACGCCAAGCTCGTCTACAACAACTCGCCCTCGTTCAACTGGACGCTCAATTTCCGCCAGCAGGTGTACGATGCCTGGAAGGAAGCCGGCCAGGATGTGTCGGCGTACGACCGCGCCCGGCTGATGAGCGCCGACTACGACGATACCGCTCTGTCGGCGGAAGCGGACGAGAAGATCCGCACCTTCCAGGCCGACGCGTCGAAGCGCGCCGGCATCTTCCATCACCTGATCACCCTGCCGACCTACCACACGGCGGCGCTGTCCACCGACAACCTTTCCCGGGAGTATTTCGGCGACCAGGGCATGCTCGGCTACGTGAAGAACGTGCAGCGCCAGGAGATCCGTCAGGGCATCGCCTGCGTGCGCCACCAGAACATGTCCGGCTCCGACATCGGCGACGACCACAAGGAGTATTTCGCCGGCGAGGCGGCGCTGAAGGCGGGTGGCGCTCATAATACGATGAATCAGTTTTCTTGAGCTGAGGCTTCAAGGCCAGGGGCGCTGCCCCTGGACCCCGCCGGGGCCGGCGGCCCCGGGCCCGCGAACTTGGCGGCGTTCCTTGCGTTCGCCCGGCACAGACCGGAGACGTATCATGGATTGCCGCCTCGACACGCAGATCGCCATCGTCACCGGCGCCAGTTCCGGCATCGGCCTCGCCGTGGCGCGCGGCCTGGCCGCGTCCGGAGCGGCGGTGGCGGTGAACTACAACAGCCATGCGGAGCCGGCCGAGGCGCTGGTGCGCGAGATCGAGGCCGCCGGTGGACGCGCCTTCGCGATCGGTGCGGACGTCTCGAAAGAGGACGACGTCGCGCGCATGTTCGCCGAGACCGTGTCGCGCTGGGGCGCCATCGACATCGTCGTCGCGAATTCCGGCATGCAGAAGGACGCGCCCTCGGCCACGATGAGCCTGGCGGACTGGAACAAGGTGATCGAGGTCAACCTGACCGGCCAGTTCCTGACCGCACGCGCGGCGATCCGCCAGTTCGAGACCCAGGGCGATCGCGGCGTATCGAAGGCGATCGGCAAGATCGTGCATATGAGCTCGGTGCACGACGTCATCCCCTGGGCGGGGCACGTGAACTATGCCGCCACCAAGGGCGGCATCGCCATGATGATGAAGACGCTGGCGCAGGAGGTGGCGCCGAAGCGCATCCGGGTCAACGCGATCTCGCCCGGCGCCATCGCCACCAACATCAACAAGGAAGCGACCGAGGGCGAGGCGGCCAAGGCTCTGCTGAACCTGATTCCCTACAAGCGCATCGGCGCGGCCGAGGATATCGCCCATGCGGCGGTGTTCCTGGCCTCGGACATGGCCGACTACGTGACGGGCGCGACGCTGTATGTCGATGGCGGCATGACGCTGTATCCGGGCTTCGAGGATAACGGCTGATCGACAGATCGCATTCTCCTTGATACGGACCGGAGAAAGAGGACGGGACGGCTCGGCGATGCGTTGGCGTGCGATGATCGGCGGCCTGTGCCTGTCCGCCCTGCTTTGTGGCTGCGAGCAGACCGCGCCGTTGGTTCGCGCCCCCGCCACCGCGCAGGGCGATTCAGTTCGCCTGGTCCCGCTGCGCAATGCGCGCCTGGTCTATCCGCCGGAGGCGGAGAAGGCCGGCATTCAAGGTCGTGTCACGCTCGACTGCGCCGTCGACACCGAGGGCGCGACCGAGAACTGCAGGATCGTCCATGGCGCCGATCCTTCGCTCGATGCGGCCGCTTTGTCCTTTGTGCGGGCGTCGCGCTTCCAGCCCGTGCTGCGCGATGGCGTGCCGACCAGGATCGAGCACTATGCCTTCGCCATCAACTTCGCGATCAGGCCGCGCGGCATCCGGCAGCAGTTCGTGTTCGAGTGCGCGGTCGACCAGGCCGGCAGGGTGGGCGTCTGCACGCCTCCTGCCGCGATCCCGGCGCCGGTGACGCAGATGGTGCAAGGGCTGGACAAGCTGCTGACAGGCTTGCCGGCGTCGCCCTCGGTGCGGAACGGCGAGACGGTGACCGATCCGCATCGCCGGGTGACGGCGCTCCTGCTCGGCGGCTTCCCGGCGAAGGCGACGATGACGACGATCGCCCTGCTGTCCTGCGAGACCTTGCCGCAGGGCGCCGGCGCGCTGGCGACGGCGGACTGCACCAACGTCGAGACCATCTCCCGCGCGCCGACGAGCGGCCGGCCGCTCGCCCTGGCGGTGTTCGTCACCGGATTGAAGCTGCCGGTGCAGGAGACGGGCGACTTCTCTGCGCCCTGAGCCTCGCCAAGGGCGGATGCTGCACGGACCTACGGCAGCACCGAAACCGCCTCGGCGCGCGCCGCGTCCGCCAGGGCACGGTCGGTGGTGGCGAGCGGGACGCGACGGCGCAGCGCCAGTTCGAGATAGGCGGCGTCAGTGGCGGTCAGGCGGTGTCGGGCGGCGAGCAGGGCGGTGTCCGACCAGATCCTGGACGCGGTCTCGCCGTCGATGGCGATCGGCAGGTCGCGCAGGAACCCGGCGAGTCGTTCGCGGACCGCCTGGTCGATGCGGCCGCGCCGTTCGGCCGTGAGCAGGCCGTTCAGGGTCTCGATCGGCCAGAGCGACGGCGCGTGCGCGCCCTGTTCGACCAGCCGGTCGAGCAGCGCCATGACCTGTGTGGTCTGCTCGTCCTCGAAGCACCAGGCCAGCGTGATGGAGGTGTCGAGCACGAAACTCATCGCCGCATCCCGGTCAGCGCCGACCCTCCGCCACCAGCGCGGCGATCGGGAGTCCGTCGAGGGTCTGGCCACGGCTGGCCGCGCGCAGGCCATCGGCGACGCGGCGGGCGCCGGCGCGGTCGAAGCCGGCATCGATCGGCACCAGCCGTGCGACCGGGTGGCCGCGCCGCGTGATGACGATCTCCTCGCCGGCCTCGACCTGGTCGAGCAGACCTGTCAGGCGGTTTTTCGCATCGAACACGCCGTAGCTGAGCATCGCATTCTTCCTGGACAGGAAAATAGCTAGCTGTTCGATTGGCCATAATCAAGGCCTGTTGCGCCTCGCTTGACGATCCGCTGCGCCGTCTTGTGCGGTCGTCCTGGAACAGGGCATGAACAACACCCATGGATCCGCGTATCGACGACGCCCTTCGTCCCCTGGCGCTGCCCGAGACCCAGCTGGCGATCCGCCGGGCGGCGGCGCATCTGTGCGCGCTGCTCGGCTGGGTGGTGCTGCACGAGATGACGCTGCCCAACGGCCGGCGCGCCGACATCATGGCGCTCAGGCCGGATGGCGGGTTCGTCTGCATCGAAGTGAAGTCCGGCCCGCGGGATTTCCTCACCGACGGCAAATGGCCGGACTATCGCGCCTGCTGCGACGCGCTGTATTTCGCCGTCGACGACCGGTTTCCTCTCGCCCTGCTGCCGGAGGATGTCGGGATCATGGTCGCTGCGGTCGGCCCGCCACGCCTGCCGGGCGGCATGGAGGTCGAGGCGGCGCTGCTGCGCGAGGCGCCGGCGCACCGGCTGGCGCCGGCCACCAGGCGCGGGCTGATGCAGCGCTTCGCCACGCTGGCGGCCGCCAGGCTCGCGGCGCTGGAGGATCCGGCGATCACCGCCTCGATCCGGGCGGCGCTCAGGGTCGAATGAATTCGTCGGGCAACCGTCATGGAACGGGCGGCGCAGCCGTGCGACTTTCCTCGCCATGAACGATACGACCCTCTCCCCGTCCCTGCGCGCCCGCTTCGACCTCATGCAGACGATCGTCGCCGAGGCGGCGGATCTCGCCATGCGCATGCGCCCGCCCGCCGGCGGACCGATCGCCACCCAGAAGGGCGCGCAGGACTGGCTCACGGAAGCCGACGGCGCGGTCGAGGCGCTGATCGCCGCGCGCATCGCCGCGCACTTCCCGGAGGACGGGTTCCAGGGCGAGGAGACCGGCCGGACCCGCCACGGCGCGCTGCGTTGGGTGGTCGACCCGATCGACGGCACCTCCAATTTCGCCCGCGGCCGGGCGCGCTGGTGCGTCTCGCTCGGCCTGATCGCCGACGGCGTCGCGGTGGCCGGCATGCTGGCCGCGCCGGCGCTGGGAGAGACCTTCCTGGCGCTGCGCGGGCACGGCGCGACGCTGAACGGACGCAAGATCGCCGCGGCGACGCTCGACGATCCGGCGCGGGCGATGGTGGAGATCGGCTGGGGCCCCAAGGTCGCGACGCGCGACTATCTCGCCGTGTCGGACCGGGTGATGGCGCTCGGCGCGGCGCCGCGCTGCGGCGGGTCCGGCGCGCTGGCGCTGGCCGACGTCGCCTGCGGCAGGGTGGATGCCTACATCGAGCTGTCGATCAATCTCTGGGACGTGGCGGCGGCTCTGGCGATCCTGTCGGAGAGCGGCGCCGCCGTGTCGCCGTTCCTGCGCGATGGCGGGATGGAGCGCGCGATCCCGATCCTGGCGGCGGCGCCCGGGGTCGCGAGCGCCTTGTCGGCCGCCTCCGGCATCCGCCTCGGGGACGACGCGAAGGCCGCGTGACAAACCCAAGTGCTTGCGTGAAACACGCCACGCAGGCCATTGTTTCGGCACAGTTCGCGCGCCTCCTGGCGTGACAGTCAGAGGAAACCGACATGCGCTCGCCTTTCGCCCGTCAGGCCCGGCGATTCACGGCCGCCCTGCTCGCCTGCGCCGTTTTGGCCGCCTGCGACAATTCGGGCATGGCCCAGAGCGAGCACCAGCAGCAGCAGCAGGAGCTGGTCGATCGCGCCACCCTGACCGCGCAGGACGTGCTGGCCTGGCGGCAGAATGGCGGCGAGGCGCAACGCTTCCTGTCCCGCGCCAAGGGGGTGATGATCTGCCCCAGCGTGTTCCGCATGGGGTTCCTGTTCGGCGGCTCCGGCGGCGGCTGCGTCCTGCTGGCGCGCGACGGCGGCGGCTCATGGTCGGCGCCGGCCTTCTACTCGATCGGCTCGGGCAGCTTCGGACTGCAGGCCGGGGTGCAGGATGCCGAGCTGATGCTGTTCATCATGACCCGCAAGGGTCTGACCGCGATCATGGACAGCCAGTTCAAGATCGGCGCCGACGCTTCGGTGGCGTTCGCCACGCTGGGCGCCGGCATGGAAGGCTCGACCACCGCGGCGCTCCGGGCCGACATCGTCGCGGTCGAGAAGACCAAGGGCCTGTTCGCCGGCATCGCCCTGCAGGGCAGCATCATGAGCTCGGACAGCAGCGGCGACCGCGCCTATTACGGTCAGCCGGTCGGGTCGGAGGACATCCTCGTGGCGATGCGGGTGAACAATCCCGGCGCCGATCCGCTGCGTTCGGCGCTGATGCGCTTCGGCAACGGCGCCGCGCCGGCGGCGGCGACCGATCAGGTGCAGGGTCCGCCCCCAGCCGGTGCTTATGGTGCGGCCCAGCCCTCCTACGCCAACGGCCCGATGCAGCTCGCGCCGAGCGGCCAGGTGACCCAGCAGTCGCTGCCGCCGCCGCGCTGAGCCGAGCGTCGCGGCGTCAGCCGCGCTGAGTCACGCGTCGCGGCTTCCGGGCGCGCCTACCGGACGATGATCAGCTGCGTACGCGCCGTGCAGTCCACGGGCGTACCGTTGCCCGCACCGAAGCCGACCACGAACGCCAGATCAAAAAAAAGAGGGCGGCCCTAAGGCCGCCCCTCCTCGTTACCGTCGCGACGGGACGCCTAGTTGATGCGCTCGCCGTGCAGGGTCATGTCGAGGCCCTCGATCTCGTCGTCATGGCTGACGCGCAGGCCGATGGTCCAGTCGATCAGCTTGAGCAGCACGAACGAGATGCCGCCGCTCCAGATCAGCGTCACCGCCACCGCCTTGGCCTGGATGATGAGCTGGGCGATGCCGCCCACCGTGCCGGACGGGCTGGCGTCGGTGGCGGAGAGCGGGCCGTAGGCGAACACGCCGGTCAGCAGCGCGCCGATGATGCCGCCGATGCCGTGCACGCCGAAGCAGTCCAGGCTGTCGTCGTAGCCGAGCGCATGCTTGAGCGTGGTGGCGGCGAAGTAGCAGCCGACGCCGGCGGCGACGCCGATGATGATCGCCGGGCCGGGCAGGACGAAGCCCGAGGCCGGGGTGATGGCCACCAGGCCGGCGACGGCGCCGGAGATGATGCCCAGCACCGTCGGCTTGCCCTTGACCACCCACTCGGCGAACATCCAGCCGAGGGCGGCGGCCGCGGTGGCGATCTGGGTGACCGCCATCGCCATGCCGGCGCGGCCGTTCGAGCCGACCGCGGAGCCGGCATTGAAGCCGAACCAGCCCACCCACAGCAGCGAGGCGCCGATCACGGCGTAGGTCAGATTGAACGGCGACATGTCGTCGTGGCCGAGGCCGCTGCGCTTGCCCAGCACGATCGCGCACATCAGCCCGGCGATGCCGGCGTTGATGTGCACCACGGTGCCGCCGGCGAAGTCGATCGCGCCGAACGCGGCGACCCAGCCGATCGGGCTCCAGACCCAGTGCGCAATCGGCGCGTAGACCACCAGCGACCACAGCACCATGAAGATGCACATCGCCGAGAACTTCATCCGGTCGGCGAACGCGCCGGCGATCAGCGCCGGGGTGATGATCGCGAACGTCATCTGGAACATCATGTAGACGCTCTCGGGGATGGTCGTGACCGTCGGATTGGACGATCCCAGCCCCAGCGTGAAGCCGATGTCGCTGCCCTTGGCGATGTTGGCCGCCATGCCGTTCAGCATGAAGCGCGACAGGTCGCCGATATAGGGCGAGCCGGTGGTGAAGGTCAGCGAATAGCCGACCACGGTCCAGGTGATGGTCACCAGGCAGCAGATCGCGAAGGCCTGCATCAGCGTGGCCAGCACGTTCTTCTTGCGGACCATGCCGGCGTAGTAGAGCGCCAGGCCCGGCACCGTCATCAGCAGCACCAGGGCGGTGCTGGTCAGCATCCAGGCGGTGTCGCCGCTGTCGATCTTGGGCGGCGGCGGCGGCGGGGCGGCGGCGGCGGCCAGCGCCGGATGGGAGGCGAGGAGGGCGAGCGCGACGGCGGCGCCGGCCGCGCAGCCGGAGCGGGCGATGCGGGAGGAGGTGCTCACAGCGCGTCGTCTCCGGTCTCGCGGGTACGGATGCGGACCGCGCGCTGGATGTCGGTCACGAAGATCTTTCCGTCGCCGATCTTGCCCGTATGCGCGGATTGCAGGATGGCTTCCACGACCTGATCGACCATATCGTCGGATACGGCCACCTCGATCTTCACCTTCGGCAGGAAGCTCACATGATACTCCGCGCCGCGATAGATCTCGGTCTGGCCCTTCTGACGGCCGAACCCCTTCACCTCGGAGACCGTGAGGCCCTGAACGCCGAGCGGCGTCAGCGCTTCCCTTACGTCATCGAGCTTGAAGGGCTTGATGACTGCTGTGACGAGCTTCATCGCACCTCTCTCTGTGTCCAACCTGGCCGGCGACTGATCGGCGGGTGCCGGGCCGGACGTTCATCTCCAACGCCGCGCCGGAGTTGTCCCGATTTGGCACGCTACCGTTTCAAAATCCATGCCACATCGCGGCGCCGCGCCATGATGGTCCGGGATGCGGCGCGCGCGACACGGCGCTCGGTCGCCGGCTGCCGTAAAAACGGGCATTTTCCGCATGTTGCCTCCAGGAGCGTCGCACGATGAGCAGCCAACCGATCGAGGTCGCGGTCTGCGTGGTCGGCGCCGGCCCGGTCGGCGCCACCCTGGCCTGCCGGCTGGGCGCCGCCGGCCTGCCGGTCGCGGTCGTCGATCGCGCCGCCTTGCCACCGATGGAGCATCCGGACTTCGACGGCCGCGCCTACGCGATCGCATCCGGCAGCCGCGCCCTGCTGGAGCAGGCCGGGGTCTGGGCCGAGCTGCCGCTGCCGTCCTGCCCGATCGACGACATCCACGTCTCCGACGGCAAGCCGGGCCGTCCGGCCTCGAAACTGTTCCTGCATTTCGACCATCGCGAGATCGGGATGCCGTTCGGCTGGATGACCGAGGCCCGCAGCCTGCGCGTCGCCCTCAACGCCACGCTGCACCGGCACCCCACGGTGCAGGTGATCGCGCCGACCGAGGCGCAGGTCAGCCGCACGCCGCAGGGCGCGGTGATCCGCACCGGCGACGGGCGCACCATCCACGCGCGGCTGGTGGTGGCGGCAGAGGGCCGCGACAGTCCGCTCCGCCGCCAGGCCGGCATCCCGGTCACAAGACTGCGCTATGGTCAGAGCGGCCTGGTCTGCGCCGTTGCCCATGAATGGCCGCATCACAACCAGGCGCTGGAGCATTTCCTGCCCGGCGGACCGTTCGCGCAGCTGCCGATGGCGGCCACCGAGGGCGCGCCCCACCTGTCGGCGATCGTCTGGAGCGAGCGCGACGCGCTGGTGGACCGGCTGATCGCGCTGCCCGACGCCGCCTTCGCCCGCGAGGTGCAGCGCCGGCTCGGACAGCATCTGGGCGAGGTCCGTCCGATCGGCCGGCGCTGGATGTATCGGCTGAGCGCGCTGCACGCGCATCGCTATGCCGACACCAGGCTGGCGCTGATCGGCGATGCGGCGCACGGCATCCACCCGATCGCCGGCCAGGGACTCAATCTCGGCTTCCGCGACGTGATGTCGCTGTCCGACCTGCTGATCGACGCCCACGCACGCGGCGAGGATGTCGGCAACGACCTGCTGCTGCGCCGCTATCAGGCGGCGCGACGCCCGGCCAACCTGGCCATGCTGGCCGCCACCGATCTGCTGGACCGCCTGTTCAGCAACGACAATCCGGCGATCCGGCTGGCGCGCGATCTCGGCATCGCCGGCGTCAACCGCATGCCGCGGCTGCGGCGCGCCTTCATGCAGGCGGCGATGGGCAGCCTCGATGCGGCGCCCCCTGGACTCGCACGCGCCGCCGACCAACCCTATCTGCCCTCAGAATGAACCGTTAGCCGGGCGCGCACGATGGACGACCTCACCCTCACCGCCGATCCGGCCGCCGGACAGTCGACCGCCGGCGTGTCCACCACCGACGCGATCGATCTCGGCCTGCTCTGGCGCCAGCTGGTCGAGGACGCGGGCTGCTGCGGCGATCCGATCATGGGCCGGCTGATGCGCAGCTCCATCCATGCGCATGCCGACTTTCCGGCGGCGCTGGCCGGGCTGATCGGCCGCAAGCTGGCCGACCTGACGGTGCCGGCCGAGGCGCTGACCGAGATGGCCACCGCGGCGCATCGCGCCGATCCGGACATCGTCGCCGCGTCGGCCGCCGATCTGGTGGCGATCCGCGAGCGCGACCCGGCCTGCCCCGACTACGTCACGCCGTTCCTGTATTTCAAAGGCTTCCAGGCGCTGCAGATCTATCGCGTCGCCCATCACCTCTGGAACGACGGCCGGCGCCACCTGGCGCAGCACCTGCAGAGCCGCTGCTCGGAGATGTTCGGCCTCGACGTGCATCCCGCCGCGCTGATCGGCCGGCGCGTGCTGATCGACCACGGCACCGGCATCGTCATCGGCGAGACCGCCGTGCTCGAGGACGACGTGTCGATGCTGCAGGGCGTGACGCTCGGCGGCACCGGCAAGAATGTCGGCGACCGCCACCCCAAGATACGCCGCGGCGTGCTGATCGGCGCCGGCGCCAAGATCCTCGGCAACATCGAGATCGGCGAATGCGCCAAGATCGGCGCCGGCAGCATCGTGCTCGAGGCGGTGCGGCCGTTCACCACCGTGGTGGGTAATCCGGCGCGGGTGGTGGGCACGCGGCACTCCAACATGCCGTCGCTGACCATGGATCAGACGCTGCCGCCGCCGGATTACATGATCTGAGGGGAAGGGAGGAAGGAAGGGGCTCCGCCGGCCAAGGGCGGTCGCCCTTGGAACCCGGTCCTAGGACCGGAGCAGGCGTTGCAGGCGGGGGCGGATGATCAGGAAGCGGTCGTAAACACGTTCCAGTACGGCCAGCACGTGGCGGTTGCGGGCGGCGAGGCCGAGCGGGCGCAGCATTGGGATCGCGCGCCACATCGCGGCGAAGGCGGCGGCGCCTTGCAGCACCAACCCGTCCTCGCGCGCATGGAACCGAGCCAGCAACGTCCGCCGGTCGATCGGGCAATCGGTGGCGCCCTGGGAGACGTCCTCGAACCGGATCGCGCCGTTGCGGTCGAGCCGGCGCATCAGGGCGATCTCGCGCCGACACAGCGGACAGCCGCCGTCGTACCAAACCAGAAGCGTGCTCATGCCGTTGAGATGGGCATCCTCGCTCGGAGAACCAGACCATGCAGATCGCCGTGATCGGCGCCGGACTCGCCGGTCTCGCCTGCGCCGAACAACTGCGCGACTCCGGGCACGCGCCGATCCTGTTCGAGAAGTCGCGCGGCGTCGGCGGCAGGATGTCGACCAGGCGGGTCGAGATCGATCATGGCCAGGTCGGCTTCGACCATGGCGCGCAATACATGACCGTGCGCGATCCCGGCTTCGTCCGCCTGGTGCAAAGCTGGCAGGCGGCGGGACTCGCGGCACCCTGGCCGGCGGCCGGCGACGAGGCCTGGGTCGGCGTCCCCGGCATGAACGCGCCGGCGCGCGCGATGGCGGACCGGTTCGACGTCCGGCGCGGACAGCGCGTCACCGCGCTGGAGGCGTGGCCGGACGGCTGGCACCTGCGTCTGGCGGACGAGCAGGAAACCGCGGGACCGTTCGCGGCGGCGATCGTGGCGGTGCCGGCAGAGCAGGCCGGCCCACTGCTGGCCGCGATCGCTCCGGACTGGTCGGCGCTGGCACTGGCCACCCGCTCCTCGCCCTGCTGGACGGTGATGGCGGCCTTCGCCGCGCGCCTGCCGGTGGAAACCGACGTGATCAAGAAACGCGGCCCGATCGGCTGGGCGGCGCGCAATTCCGCCAAGCCGGGACGGTCGGGCCCCGAGGCCTGGGTGATCCAGGCCGACGCGGACTGGTCGGCCGCGAACCTGGAAATGACCCCCGAACAGGCGCAGGACCGGCTGCTCGGGATCTTCGCCGAAACGATGGGTCTCGACCTGCCGCAGACGCTCAGCCTGTCGGCGCATCGCTGGCGCTACGCGAAGTCCGGTACGGCGGAGCGGGGCACGGCGGAGCGGGGCACGGCGGCGCGGACCGCGCTGTGGGACCCGGACCGGCGCCTCGGCGTCTGCGGCGACTGGCTGCTCGGTCCGCGGGTGGAAAGCGCGTTCCTGTCCGGGACCGGGCTGGCGGCGATGATTCCCGCGCAGGCCGGATGATGCCGCGCGGCGTCGCCAAATCCGATCTGCCGACCAAGATCTGCGCCGCCTGCGGCCGGCCGTTCGCCTGGCGAAAGAAGTGGGCGCGCGACTGGGACCGGGTTCGCTACTGCTCCGACGCCTGCCGCGGGAAGAAGGCTTCCGGGACGGATCAGCCGGCGCGGGTAAGCTCGTAGAGCGCCACCGCGGCGGCATTGGAGACGTTCAGGCTCTCCATCGCGCCTGGCATCGAAAGTCCGGCGATCTCGTCGCAGCTCTCGCGCGTCAGCCGGCGCAGCCCCTCGCCCTCGGCGCCGAGCACCAGCGCCACGCGACGTTCGCGGAACGCGGTGCCGACCAGCGTGCCGCCGCCGGCATCGAGACCGACCGTCCACAATCCGGCGGCTTTCAGCGCCGCCAGGGTGCGCGACAAATTGACGGCGCGCAGCAGCGGCACCGTCTCCAGCGCCCCGGACGCGGCCTTGGCCAGCACGCCGGTCTCCTCGGGCGCATTGCGGTCCTGAACGATCACCGCGGCGACCCCGAACGCGGCGGCGGAGCGCAGGATCGCACCGACATTGCGCGGATCGGTCACCTGGTCGAGCAGCAATACCGGGCCGGGGCGCAGCAGCACCTGGTCGAGCGGCGGCGTCGCCAGAGGATCGGCCAGCAGCGCCATACCGGAATGCACCGCGTCGCGGCCGAGCAGCGCGTCGAGCCGGGCGCGATCGGTGCGTTCGGCGGCGAGCGGCAGCGGCCCGGCCATACGCCCGGCCAGGCCGGCCTCCGCTTCCTCGGTCAGCAGCAGGCGGCGCAGCCGGCGGTTCGGGTTGTGCAGCGCGGCGACCACCGGATGTGTGCCGTAGAGCCAGTTCGCCGCCCCGCTCGGGCCGCCCTGGTTCGGCCGCCCGCCCTGGGCGGGTGCGGACGGCGTCCGCGGACCGCGCGGACGCTCGCTGTCGCGCGGCCGGCCCTGGTTGGGCGCGGGGCCGCGCTTCGGGGCCTCGGACGGACGCTGGCCGGTTCGGTCGCCGTTGCGGCTGGGGGGTCTGGGTGGCATACGCCGATCCTAATGCGGCCGGCCGGTTTCGTCTCGCATTGACAGAGGCGGCTTTCGGCCCTAGGTCCGGCGCCGGCCGGAAGGGTGCCCGAGTGGCTAAAGGGGGCGGACTGTAAATCCGCTGGCGTACGCCTACGTTGGTTCGAATCCAACCCCTTCCACCATAGAATGCGGCCAAGATCGTCGTCATGACAGGACCGTGCGCCGGCGTCCGGTCGGCGGCCGTTTGAGCGTCCGACGCGTTCGGCAGATCGACCGTCGACAGCGGCGTTCATGTCCGCATCGGCCTCTTCCGGACACTCAGCGCGTTGTTCGCGACTCACACGCCGGACAGCAGCGCCTCCGCCCTGCTCAGATGCGACTGCACGACCGGCATCCTGTCGCCCGCATACGTCTTGAGGGCGGGATTGGTCCCGGAGACGGACTCGGTCTGGTAGGCCTGGAGGAGCTCCTTGTGACGCGCGACCTCCGCGGCCAGATAGGCCTTGTCGAATGGTGCGCCGCTTTCGTTCGACATTGCGCGAATGTCGGTATTCTGCGTGTCGCTGGGCGACGTCGGCACCGACATGCCCTGCGCAGTCGCAACGTTTCGCAGTCCGACATTCATGTTGTCGTGATCGGCGAGCATCTTCGCTGCAAATGCCTTCACCGCCGGCGATCCGGCGTTCGTCGCGGCGTAGCTGGCCGAGAGTTCTTCGGCCATTCCGTCCTGGAAGGCGGTCTGGACGAAGCCTGCGTCGCCGGCGATCGCGGCGCCTGGACCGGATTGATCCGGAGCCGCACAGGCAGCGACCGCAAGCAGCGGAAACAGGAGGATTGCCAATGAGCGATGCTGCATGATTGCTTGTCCCGGGTTCGAGAAACTCACCATTGTTGCGTCAGACGAGCGATTGTCGCACCCGCGGCAGCAACAACCGAAGTAGCAACAACCGTACCGGCGAATGACCGTTGCATGGATCGGTGACGACATCGACGGACCGTCGCGGAATCCGGCTCGTCGCCAATCTCATGCTCGCCCGGGACTGTCACGGGTCTTGCGAACCGGATGCCTGTCGCAGCGCGGGCTCGACGGGAAATGCCGAGCCGGTTTATCCCGCGAATCGATTGCCGGTACGGAACACGGACGCCCCTCGAGGCGACGGCGACGCGCGGTCGCCGCCGCGACAAGAGCGGAAGCGAAAGCGCGCGTTCCGTCCCTTGCGCCTGGCGGCGTCGAGCCGCCGGCGGACCTAGCCGTTCGAGACGTTCCCGGCGGAAGACGCGGACGACTTGACGGCCTTATCGTTCACGATGGTGGTTTCGTAGCGCACCGCGTCCTGGGCCTGACGCAGCGCCTGGCTGGCGCCGTAATAGTCCCTGCTGGCCAGCAGGGTCGAGGCCTGGGCGATATCTGCCGTACTCTGCTTCAGCGGGGCCACGGCGAGGGTATAATCAGCGGTGACCGAGGCGACCTTCAGGACGTCATGCGCCTTGTCGGGTTCGCCCTTGCGCAGATGCTCGTTCGCCTCGGCGATCGCGGCGCTCTTTTCCGGTGTCGGCGCCAGGGTCTCGTCGAGCGCCAGCTCGCCGTCGATCGGCACCCAGGCGATCTTCGCGGTGGAGGTCGGGCCGGTTGCCGGAGCGGTGGCATCGCCGGCCGCCATCTTGGCGGGCTTCAGATCGGCTTCCGCCTTCATGAACACCGTGTCATCCGTCTTGGCGCGGTCCAACGACTGCTTCGCATCGGCGACAAGCTTGACCGCGAAAGCCGGCTTGCCGTCGAAGATCGCCAGCCGCGCCAGCGCAACGTCCTGGAAGGCGTGAGCCCCGTCGATCGAGAGTTTCGCGTAGTCTTTCGCGTCCATCCCGCCGGCATGGGCGTCGGGCGCCGCGGTCGCCGCGGTCGCTGCGGTCGCTGCGGTCGCCGCAAAGGCAGCCGACTGGCCGATGGACAGGGCAAGGAAACTGGTGGCGAACAGCAACGACGTCTTCATGTAAGCCTCCTGGATCGGTGAGGTCGAAGCAGGCCGGCTGGCCCGCCCCGGACGAAAGATCCAACTCCGACAAGCAGCGTTTCGTTTCGTGTTTTTTGCGTCATCTCGGGGACAGGCATGCGGCTGGCTCGCTCCGGATCATGTCAGGACGACGCGTCCTCGATCGCGGCGGCTGGAAGCATCGCGAACAGCGACGTGGCGCGGCTGTCTTGCGTCCGCGCCAGCGCGGTCCGCTTCTCCCTGACGAGGGTCCGGAAGGCGCGTATCGAGAGCCGGCCCCGGTCCACGTCCATGGCGCGCCGCTCGACCGCGTCTGCATAGCGGGCGAACACGGCGGTCTCTGCCGGCGCGAGCCATCGGGCGTACGCCATGTCCGCGGCGTCCTCGCAGCGGAGAAGCGACGTGAGGGAGCCTTTGGCGAGCGGGTATGTGCCCTGGCATGCCGAGACGTCGGTTCTTGCCTGATCGTGTGCCTGACGCACGCTCGTGACACCGCAGCCGCTCAGGCAGAGCAGGGCGAGACAAAGGATCGTTCTACGCATGCAGGGCCCTCCCGAGAGAAGCCTAGGCGCCCGGAATGAACGTGACCCGGTCCGGATGCTTAAGATCCGGAAAGCTTCGGTTTGGAAGGGTTCTCCGTTGCCGGTATTCCGATGATGGAGCGTGGTCTTCACGGGTGCGGACGATGGTGCCTGATGAAGGCCGGGTCGTGAACGCGTTCGACCGATCGGCGGAGGTCTGCAAATGCTGACGATCCGGTTGCCACGACCCTGAGTTTTCTGGCAAGGCATCGCGGAATGCAGCATGACCATACATCCATGCGCCAAGGCGCAATTCCGCGATGAGTGGCACAGATCTCCACCCGGACATCGAAGTCGCCACGCCATCCCGGCCCGCGCCGGCAGCGGAGAAGCCCGACGCCGCGCCTCGCGCCAGCCTTGCCCTGCTCTGCTGTTGCGCGATCCTGATCGGGATCGTCACGGGCCTGGGAGCCGTGCTGTTCCGCGACCTGATCGGCCTGGTCCACAACCTGATGTTCCTTGGCCGGCTGTCGACCGCCTACAATGCCAGCCTTTTCACGCCGCCCAGCCCCTGGGGGCCGTTCCTGATCCTGGTCCCGGTGATCGGCGGGCTCGGCGTGACCTGGCTGGTCTCGAACTTCGCTCCCGAGGCCAGGGGCCATGGCGTTCCTGAAGTGATGGCGGCGATCTATTACCGCGACGGCGTGATTCGTCCGGCCGTCGCCCTCGTCAAGTCGCTTGCCTCGGCGCTCGCGATCGGCAGCGGCGCCGCGGTGGGGCGAGAAGGACCCATCATCCAGATCGGCTCGGCGCTGGGCTCGACGCTTGGGCAGATGGTGCCGATGCTGGTCGGCCAGCGCATCATGCTGGTCGCCGCCGGCGCCGGTGCGGGTATCGCCGCCACCTTCAACACGCCGATCGGCGGCGTGTTGTTCGCCACCGAACTGATGCTGCCGGAAATCAGCGTCGACAGCTTCCTGCCGGTGGCCCTGGCGACCGGAACCGCGACCTTCATCGGACGGCTGTTCTTTGGCAACGACCCGGCCTTTCTGGTGCCGCGGAACCTGATGTCGCTCGGTGTCCAGACCAGCTCGCTCGCTACCTTGATGCTCTACGCTGTCCTCGGCATCGTGATCGGGGTCGCGGCGGCCGCCTTCATACGCGTGCTGCATCTGTTCGAGGATGGCTTCGACCGCATACGCGGCCGCTACACACGACACGTGGCCGGAATGTTCGTCGTCGGCGTCATGATCTACCTGATGCAGCGCCTCAGTGGGCATTACTACATCGAAGGCGTCGGCTACTCGACGATCCAGGGGGTTCTCGCCGGGCAACTCGATGCCGCGAGTTTCCTGTTGCTGTTGTTCGTGGCCAAGCTGCTCGCCACCTCGATCAGCCTCGGCTCGGGCTCGTCCGGCGGTGTCTTCTCGCCTTCGCTGTTCATGGGCACGGCGATCGGCGCCGGGTTCGCCGCTCTGGCGAAACTGGCGGATCCGACCGCGCCGGTGAGCCTGCCCGCCTTCGCGATGGTCGGGATGGGCGCCATGGTCGGCAGCAGCACCGGTGCCGCGATGACCGCCGTCACCATGATCTTCGAGATGACGCGCGACTACGACGTCGTGTTGCCGATGATCATCGCGGTCGCCGTCGCGCTGGGGACGCGGCGACTGCTGTCGACCGAGAACATCTACACGATGAAGCTGGTGCGTCGTGGCAATCCGATCCCGAAGGCGATGCACGCCAACATGTTCCTGGTGCATGGCGTCTCCGACCTCATGGAGCGCGACGTCGTGGTGATCGACCGATCTGCGCGCTTGGCCGACCTGATGGCGCTGCCTGGAGGTGCGGGAGCCCGGCATGCCGTGTTGACCGAGCATCGCCATGTCGTCGGCGTGCTCGGTCTCGATGCGCCCATGCTGCGTGCGATGCGTCACGGTGACGCCGCGGTACCGCTCGGCGATTTCATGAGCGAGGGCTTCATCACCGTGCGCGCCCACGAGGTCGCCTTCGACGTGATATCGATGATGGAGAACGAGCGGGCCGTCGTCGCGGTCGTGCTCGATCCCGGGGCGATCGGCGAGCCAGAGCGCGTGGTCGGGATCATCACGCATCGCACCATCGCCGCCTCCGTCGCCGACAGCATCCGGCTCTATGGGCGCTGACTGCGTTCCGGTCTCGAAGCCGACCGTTGCGGCGTTCGAGTGCGGCACCCGCGTCAATGCCCCTGCTGATGCGCGAGGCCGCCACGTGCTCGCCGTTACGGCGCTGGACTGACACGATCGTCGCGTTGTCGAACGGCCAGACGCTCCTCCGCGGATAGGCGAGCGGATCGAAGGCGGCCTGATCAGCCGAGGGCGTCGGGACTGCCCTGCCGGAGACCATGCGCCTGCTTCACTCCCTGTCCGATCCGGTCTGAAACGCGATAGACTGCGACCAACCGCGCCGGCCTTGGATCGAACGAGCGCGACACCGGCTTCAGGGAGGTCGCGCGCCGATGCAGGGCCATGATTATCGTCGCAAGCTCATGACCGCGGAGCAGGCGATCGGGCTGATCCCGAGCGGCGCCAAGCTGGCGATGGGATTGGGCGTGTCGCAGCCGCCGGCGCTGCTGCGCGCCCTCGCCGACAGGGCCGAGGCGGGGGATGTCGGCGCGCTTCGCGTGTACTACCTGCTGGCGACCGCGATCGCCGGAGAGACGGTGCTGCGCCACACGCTGCGCGACCGGATCAGGGCGATGAGCCTGTTCCACGGCGCCTGCGAGCGGTCGCTCGACGCGCTCGCCGCCGCCGCCTCTTTGCCGGCCATCGACCTGATGCCGACCGCATTCAGCCAGGCGCCGCGGCTACTCAGCGACTGGGTCGGGATCGACACGCTGCTCACCACCGTCTCGCCGATGGACGAGAACGGCGAATTCAGCTTCGGCACCAACACCGACTACGCGCTGGCCTGCTCGCGCAGCGCGCAGCGTGTCATCCTGGAAGTGAACGCCGCCATGCCGCGCGTGCGGGGCGACTGCACCGTGCCCTTGTCCCGGGTCACGGCGATCGTCGAGAACGACCGTCCGCTGCTGAACCTGCCGCCGGCGCCGAGACGCGCGGCGGACGACGCGATCGGCGCCATCGTCGCCGGGTTCGCCGAGGATGGCGACTGCCTGCAGATGGGCATCGGCGCGCTGCCGGACGCGGTCTGCGCGGCGCTCGGCGGCCATCGCCGGCTCGGCATCCATACCGAACTCATGACCCCCGGATTGGCCGCGCTGATGCGCGCCGGGGTGGTCGACAACAGCGCCAAGGCGATCCATCGCGGACGCAGCGTCTTCACCTTCGCCATGGGCGACACCGCGTTCTATGAGTTCCTGCACGACAATCCCGCCATCGAGGCGCATCCGGTCGACTACGTGAACGACGCGGCGGTGATCGCACGCAATCCGCGCATGCTGTCGGTGAACGCGACGCTGCAGATCGATCTGCAGGGCGCGTGCAATTCCGAATGCGTGGCGGGACGGCAATATAGCGGCGCCGGCGGCCAGCTCGATTTCGTCAGGGGCGCGTCGCGCTCCGAGGGCGGACGATCGATCATCGCCTGCCACGCCACCGCGGCGAACGGCGGCGTGTCGCGCATCGTGCCGCGGCTGGACGGCCCGGTGACCACGCCGCGCAACGACACCCAGATCGTCGTGACCGAGCATGGCTGGGCCGATCTGCGCGGCAAGTCGCTGGCGGAGCGGGCGCGGGCGCTGATCCTGCTGGCGGATCCGTCGTTCCGCGCGGATCTCGACAAGGCGGCCTGGCAGGCCGCCCGAAACGGATGAGGCCGTGCCGCGCGCCCATCTCGGACAAACCCATCGCGGAGAACGATGGAGCGGGCGAAGGGAATCGAACCCTCCTCGGTAGCTTGGAAGGCTACAGCATTACCACTATGCTACGCCCGCGTTCCGCGCTCCTGTTACCGCCAGTTCGGTGCGGGCGGCAAGAGCGGATCGGCGGCCGATCGGGTCTTGACTTCCGGCCCGGCACGCTCTCTTTACCCTCCCTGCGCCGGGTTCGCCGGTCCGGTGAAAGCCGGGAGCGAACGGTGGCGCTGCAGGGGCGTAGCTCAATTGGCTAGAGCGCCGGTCTCCAAAACCGGAGGTTGCGGGTTCGAGACCCTCCGCCCCTGCCAGCCGCCCGCCGATCCTTCCCGGGTCGGGGTTTGGCGCAGCACGTCCTTTCCCGTAATCTGTCGATCTGTCTCATGAAGGTGCGTCTTGGCGGTCAGTCCTGCGAAATTCGTCCGCGAAGTGCGCGCGGAGGTGACCAAGGTCACCTGGCCGACCCGCCGCACCACGCTGATCACCACCGGTCTGGTGGCGGCGATGGCGGCGCTCACGGCGATCTTCTTCTTCGCCGTCGACCAGATCATCGGGTTGGGCGTGCGCGTGTTGTTCGGTCTCGGCGCGTGAGCATCACCGTCTCCGCACCGAGAGTCTGAGGAAGAGGTCATGGCGAAGCGCTGGTACGTCGTCCACGTCTATTCGGGCTTCGAGAAGAAGATCGCGCAGCAGATCAAGGAGCAGGCCCACCAGAAGGGCCTGGCCGACCATATCGACGAGGTGCTGGTGCCGTCCGAGGACGTCACCGAGGTGCGCCGCGGCCAGAAGGTCAATTCCGAGCGGAAGTTCTTCCCCGGCTACGTGCTGGTGAAGATGGAGCTGACCGACGATGCCTGGCATCTGGTCAAGGACACGCCCAAGGTCACCGGCTTCCTCGGCAGCAAGACCCGCCCGACCCCGATCTCGAATGCCGAGGCGGAGCGGATCATGAAGCAGACCCAGGAGGGGGTGGAGCGTCCGCGCCCCGCCATCCTGTTCGAGATCGGCGAGCAGGTGCGCGTCGCCGACGGCCCGTTCACCAGCTTCAACGGCACCGTCGAGGATGTGGACGAGGAGAAGGGCCGCCTCAAGGTCAGCGTCTCGATCTTCGGCCGCTCGACCCCGGTCGACCTGGAATACGGACAGGTCGAGAAGGTCTAGAGGCGGACCGCGCGGCGGTCTTTTCGGATCGGACGATCGGGCGGCGGGAGCGATCCTGCCGCCCTTGTCGTTTTCAGCCGGGTGGCAGGGAAGAGGCGACCGGGATCGGTGCAGGGCCCAAGGCGCGGGCGTCCTGGGCTGCCTGGTCGGCGACCTGGCCCAGCAACTGGCTGAGCGCGGCGACCAGCGCCGGCATGCCGGTGCCGGTCGGCGTCATCGTCAGGTGGATCGTCTGCGCCTGCGCCGGCGGGGCATCGTCGCCGTGATCGGCGCGCTGCACCGACAGCGCGGCGGTGATCTCGACCTCGCCGTCGCGTGTCTTGGAGAAGCGGGCGACGTTCAGCTCCAGCGTCGCCTGCGCCTCGGTCGAGATCGCGCCCGACTGGGTGAACACGGTGGTGCCGGGCAGGCGCTGCTGCAGGTCCTGCGCCAGGGTCTGGCCGATCATGCCGCCGAGCGGCTCGCCCCAGGCGGCATCGCCGTCGAGCTTGAGTTTGTAGCTGCGATCGTCGGCGACGATGTAGTCGCGGTCGAGATAGCCCGCGACCGAGGGCGTCTCGATCTTGAGCGTCAGCGGGCCGCCGGCCAGCGCGCTGCCGGGCCAGGGCTTGAGCGTGTAGTAGTCCGGATCCGACGAGCCGCAGCCGGCGAGAGCCAGCATCCCGGCCAGAACGAGGAACGGGACACGGCGCGTGGTGGTCATGATGGCGTGCAGTCTCATGGCTTGCCTCTGCCGAGCAGCAGCGAGGACGGGTGACGGCTGATGAAGTCGGACAGCAGACGCACCGACCGCGCGGTTTCGTTGAGCTGGTCCAGGGTCTGCTGCAGGCTGCGATGGAAGTCGGAGTTGCCGCCATAGGAGGCCAGCACGCTGTTGGCGTGCCCGACCGCCTGCTGGAGCTGGTCGGCGATCGCCGGCAGGCGCTGCAGCAGCGGGGTCAGGCCCTTGTCGGCATGAGCGGTCAGATGCTGCACGCTCTTGAGCGTGTCGTTCAGGTTGGCGATCGCCTGCTTGAGCTCGGGCCCGTTCACGGTCTGGTCGGTATGGCCGAGCAGGCTGTTCAGGTTGTCGCCGATCTGCACCAGCGGCATCGCCGCGATCTTGTCGGCCACCGCGGAGACGGACTCCATGATGCCCGCCACGCCGCCCGACTTGCTGGGCAGCACGATCGCGTCGCCCTCCATCCTGACCGGGACCGGCTTGTCGTTCGGCACGAAGGCGAAGGCGATTTCCGACGAGCCGGTCAGCAGGTTGCCGCTCTCCGTCTCGGCGCGGAGACCGTTATTGACCAGCGCCTGCGCCACCCCCGGCACCGCGTTGGCGGGAACCTGGTCGTCGGACAGCACCCGCTCCGGCTGAACCTCCATCGCCACCCTGACCTGGGCGGTGCCGCCCTGCTTGTCCAGCAGCAGCTTGACTCCGGTGACGTTGCCGATCTGCAGACCGAACATGGTGACCGGACTGCCGACGGTGAGGCCCTTCACCGAGTTCTTGAAATACGTGACCATCGGGATGCGGTCGCGATAGCCGGCGCTGTCGGCGTCGTCCTTGCTCGCATACAGCTTGAACACCGCATTGTCCGGCGCTTCCGGCGCCTCGGTGCCGCGTCGCTGCTCCGGCAGACCGAAGGCGACGCCGCCGGACAGCACCGCCTGCAGCGATTCGATCTCGATATGCAGAGCGCCGCCGTTGAAGTCGGCGCGGATGCCCGACACGTTCCAGAACCGCGTGTCGGCGCGCAGATAGCGGTCGAACGGCTCGCGGATGAAGACCTGCACCGGGATCGGCCCGCGTCCGCCCGGCGGCATGGTGTAGCCGAGCACCTCGCCGACCACCACGTCGCGGAAGAACACCGGCGCGCCCTGGCTGATCGAGCCGACATCGGAGGTCATCAGCGTATAGGTGCGGCCGGGCTCGTCGGAGCGCACCCCGGGCGGCGACTCCAGACCCTTGAAGCTGTCCTGCGGCTGGCCGCCGGGCGCGCCTGGATCCACCGCGATGTAGGCGCCGGAGACCAGCGTATCGAGGCCGGACACGGTGGCGCCGCTGAGACGCGGCCTGACCACCCAGAACTGCGCGTTGGTGGTCAGGAACGGCTTGGCCTGCGCGTTCATCCTCACCTTGATCTCGACCGTACGCAGGTCCTTGCTGAGCCCGACATTCTCGACCGTGCCGAGCGCCACGGCCTTGTGCTTGATCTGGGTCTGGCCGGCGGTCAGCCCGTCGGCGGTGTCGAAGGTCAGCGTGATCTCCGGCCCGCGGCGCGACAGCGTCGTGTAGCCCAGATAGGCGGCGATCACGATCACCAGGATCGGGATCAGCCAGATCAGCGAAAACCTGCTCTTGCGGATCGACGCGGCGGAGGCCTGGTCGTCGAAGGAGTCCCGTGGCCGCCCGGCGCCGGACGGCTCGGGCGGATGGGCGGGATCTTGGTGCTGTCCACTCACGCGGCTACGGACTCCGTCTCGAGATTGGTCTTGTCGGTGATCCGCCGCACGTCGCGCGGCGTCATAACCCCGTTCATGCCGGCCACGTCCCACATGGTGCGCGGGTCGAAGCTGTCGGCGGCGAAGATGGTCACCACCACCACCGCCGCGAAGGCGAACATGCCGGGTTCCGCGGTGATCTGCGCCAGGCCGCCGAACCGGACCAGCGCGACCAGGATCGAGATCATGAAGACGTCGATCATCGACCAGCGGCCGATGAACACGATCAGCCGGAACAGCCTGGCGCGATCGACCAGCCGCGCCGCGGAGCCGCGCCAGGTGCACCAGCACATGATCGACAGCCCGCCGATCTTGAGCACCGGCACGGTGATGCTGGCGAAGAACACCAGCAGCGCCAGCGGCAGCATATGCGCTTCGTACAACTCGCGCACGCCGGCCAGGATGGTGTGGCCGCCGCCGCGACTGAGCTTCACGATGGTCATCACCGGATAGAGGTTGGCCGGGATGTAGAGCACGATCGCGCAGGCGAGCATCGCCACGCAGCGCGACAGGCTCTGCGGCTTGCGCAGCCGCACCGCCGCCTGACAGCGGGGGCAGTGGCCCAGCACCGTGTCGCGCGGCAGGTCGAACTCCGAGGCGCAGACCAGGCCGCAGGAGGTGCAGCTCACCAGCCGGCCGGCCGGCGGCAGCGCATGCTGGGTCGAATCCACCGTCGACACCACCACCCGTCTGCCGTCCGGCAGGCGGACGAAGCGGGACACGCGCCGCTTGCGCCAGATCTGGTCGACGTCCAGCGTCGAATCGGTCGCCGCCATCGTCAGCATCAGCGCCGCCAGCGCATACACCGCCGGTCCGAGCGTGACGTGCGCCAGGTCGATCAGCTTGGTGTAGGCGACGAAGATGCCGAGCATGTAGACCTCGACCATCGACCACGGGCGGAGATACTCGTAGCGGCGCATCAGCTTGGGCACCCATCCCGGCAGTCTTTCCCGCGCGGCCCCCATCAGCACGGCGAGCATCAGCCCGATCACGATCGGCGGCACCAGGACGGTGGCGGCCAGCACCAGCATCGCCACCAGGGTCCAGCCTTCGCGCCAGAGCTCGATCGGGCCGGTCAGCAGGGTGACGGCATGGATCCGGCCGAACAGATCCAGCGTCATCATCGGCTGGAAGATGGCCACCAGATACAGCACCGCGGAGGCGATGCAGAAGGCGAGCGGGGTCGAGATCGGCGGGTTGGTCCGTCTGCGTCCGAGCTGACCGTGGCAGCGCCGGCAATCTGCCACCTGGCCGGGCTCGAGCTCGGGCAGCCGCTGGAAATAGCCGCAGCTCGCGCACTCCGACAGCCCGTCGATCGCCTGCAACTGCAGGGAGCGACTGTGCGTCTTCTTCCCGATCCTGAAACCCCTGACTGGCCGGTGGGCTCGCGTTTCCGCGTGGGGGTGGGCATGGCGATCGGGACCGGATCGGGAAGGGCCGGCGGCATCAGGCATTCAGGCGTATGACCTCGTTTGGGCGGCTCGGATCGCGTGCGGCATGTTGCAGTCGCGCCAGCGCTTTTGTATAGGGCAGCCGTGGCCGACATAGCTCAGGGGTAGAGCAACTGATTCGTAATCAGTAGGTCCTCGGTTCAATTCCGAGTGTCGGCACCATCGGTTCTCGGCGGTTGCGTGCGTTCGGGCGTTTAGCTTCTCCTGCCCGCGGCTCCTGCTCGCAACCGACGCACGCTTTGCCAGGGTCGCGAACGATTGGTCAACGACCCCGGACTCGCAAGCACGGGAACGTGTTTGCCGGACGGTCCGGCCGGTTCGGCGGACGCGCTCAACCTCCAGGTCTGCCGGGCGGCCAAAAAAATCGATCGTTCGCAGGGAACGGACTCGGGACATGCGGCGTCTCTCACCCGGAATCCGGGTGCCGGATGCAGCTTTCTCCAATCCCGGAGCGCCCAGAATGACGATGGCCGGCCGACGCGATCGAGATCTCAGCCGCGAGGAGATCGACGCCCTGGCGCGCCGCGGCCGGGCCGCCGTCGAGAGAGCGCGGGCGCTGCGCGTCTCCCTGCGTCAGACCGCGTCGGCGAACCGGCAGCAGGCGGTCCTGCTGTGGCTTGAGGGCTGCCGCTACGAGATCGACCGCCGCAAGCGCCGGTCCGCGACGTTCAGATCCTGGCTGCCCACCCGGGCGCTGGCAGGATGCGACGTCGACACGATGACCGGCTGACGCGTCAGCCGAGCAGCCGCCCGATCACCCGCGCGGTGTAGTCCACCACTGGGATGATCCGGCCGTAATTGATCCGCTGTGGGCCGATCACGCCGATCGCGCCGACGATGCGGTTGGCCTCGTTGCGGGCCGGCGCCACCACCATCGACACCCCGGACACCCCGAACAGCCCGCTCTCGGCGCCGATGAAGATCCGCACGCCGTCGCTCTGGTCGGCGAGGTCGAGCAGGCTGAGCATGGTCTCCTGGGTCTCCAGACGGTCGAACAGCATCTGGATGGTCGACAGGCGCTCGATCTGGGTGACGTCGGACAGCAGCCTGGACTGGCCGCGCAGGAACAGCGAACCGCCCCGGCCCTGCAGCCCCCAGTCGGCGAGGCCGGACTCCACCACGCCGGCGGTGAGCTGGTCGAGCTCGGTGCGGTTGGCGGCCCGCTCCCGGTCGACCACGGCGCGCAGCTCTTGCATGGTCAGGCCGACCAGGCGGCTGTTGAGGTAGTTGCCGGCCTCGACCAGACGCGAGGGCGGCAGGCCCGGCGGGGTCTCGATGACGCGGTTCTCGACCTGGCCGTCGGCGCCGACCAGCACCACCAGGGCCCGGCCGGAGCCCAGCGCCACGAACTCGATATGCTTGATCTGGCCCTCGCCCTTGGGCGCCAGCACCAGGCCGGCGGCCGAGGACAGGCCGGAGAGCATCGCCGAGGCGTCGGCCAGCGTGTCCTGCAGCGAGCGGCCGCGGGTCTCCAGCGAGCGGACGATGGTCTCGCGCTC
>CAIMSN010000045.1 GCA_903844135.1 uncultured Rhodospirillales bacterium
AGCATGGCGCCGTCGAGGGCGAACAGTCCGGCGCGGGCGCTGCCGGTGCCGACATCGATGCCGATGACCGCCTGGGTCGCCATCACCGGCCTCAGCCGGCCGCGGCGGCGGATTTCATCAGCACCTTGATCGAATCGAGCGAGTTGGCGACCTTGATCGCCTCGTCCCAGTCCTCGAACGCGTAGTCGTGGGTGACGATGCCATCCGACGTGACCAGGCCGCGATCGAGCAGATCGATCGCGATCGGATAGCAGTACGGGCCCAGATGCGCGCCGCGTATGTCGAGCTCCTTGCGGTCGCCGATGATCGACCAGTCGACGCTGGTCTCCTTGCCGAACACCGAGAACTCGACGAAACGCCCGAGCTTGCGCACCAGGTTCAGCCCCTGCGTCACCCCGGCCGGCACGCCGGTCGCCTCGATATAGACGTCGCAGCCATAGCCGCCGGTCAGGCCGTTGACGATCGCCTGCGCGTCCTCGCTGGCGGGATCGATCGCCACGTCGGCGCCGAAAGCGAGCGCCAGGTCGCGCCGCTCCTTGACCATGTCGATCACCACCAGCTTCTTCGGCGTGCGCAGATGCGCCACCTGCACCATCATCAGCCCGATCGGTCCGGCGCCGGCGATCACCACCACGTCGTCGAGCTGCATGTCGCTGCGGTTGATCACATGGATCGCGCAGGACAGCGGTTCGATGATCGCGGCATCCTCGAGCTTCATGCTCTTGGGGATGGTGTGCACACGCGACGTTCTGGGCAGCAGCATGTATTCCGACATGCCGCCGTCGGCGACCTTGCGCTGGAAGCCGAAGATGTTGTGCACCTCGCACATCCAGTAATCGCCGCCGCGGCAATAGCGGCATTTGTCGCAGGGTACGATCTGCTCGGCGATCACCGTGTCGCCCGGCTGCACGCCGAAATGCGCGGCGGCGTCGGGGCCGAGCTCGTCGACCACGCCGAAGAACTCGTGACCGGGGATCACCGGCGGCTTCACCCAGCCCTCGCCGCCATCGCCCCAGAACATCTTGGCCCCGGACCAGCATTTGCAGTCGCTGGCGCAGATGCCGCAGGCGGAAATGCGGATCACCATCTCCTCGCGGCCGGGCGTCGGGCGCTCGACCTGCTCGACACGGTAATCCTCGGGGCCGTGACAGACGACGGCGGTCATGCGGTTGTTTTGGCGTTCCATGGTCGATTCCTTTTTAAGGCAAGGGGCTCTGCCCCTGGACCCCGCTGGGGCCGGCGGCCCCAGACCCGCGTTTGTCAGGCAGTCTTGCGGCGTTCGCGGCCGATATAGATGGCGAGGAGGATGATCACCCCTTTGACGACGGTTTGTACGTAGGGGTTTACGCCGACCATGTTCAGGCCGTTATTCAGCACGCCGAGCAGGAGGGCGCCGAGGATGGTGCCGATCAGCGAGCCGCGGCCACCGGCGATCGACGTGCCGCCAAGCACCACGGCGGCGATCGCGTCGAGCTCGAACCCCTGCCCGGCATTGGGCTGGCCGCTCATCAGACGGCCGGTCAGCACCACGGCGGCAATGCCGGCGGTCAGGCCGCTCAGCCCGTAGATCAGCAGCTTGGAACGGGCGACACGCACGCCAGAGAGACGGGTGGCGGTCTCGTTGCCGCCGATCGCATAGACGTAGCGGCCGAACGGAGTACGCTCCAGCAGGGTCCAGGCGAGCACGTAGACCAGGATCATGATCAGGATCGGCGCCTGCAGACCCAGCACGCGGCCTTCGCCGAACCAGTTCACCCAGCGCGGCAGGCCGCTGATCGGATAGCCGCCGGTATAGATCAGGCCGAGACCGCGGGCGATGCCCATGGTCGCCAGCGTGACGATGATCGGCGGCATGCCGGCATAGGCGACGAAGGCGCCGTTCGCCAGCCCGAAGCCGGCCCCTACGGCGACGCAGATCAGCAGCGCGAGCACGCCGTTCAGGCCGGCGGCCATCAAGCCGGCGGCCAGCGTGCCGGCGAGCGCCATCACCGCGCCGACCGACAGATCGATGCCGCCGGTGAGGATGACGAAGGTCATGCCGACGGCGATCAGCGCGTTAATCGAGACCTGACGGAGGATGTTGGTGATGTTGCTGGCGGACAGGAAGCTGTCGGAGGCGAAGATCATCACGATCGACACGACGATCAGGCCGACCAGCGGATAGAAGGCGGTGAACCGCGCGGCGCGTCGCAGCGACAGCGCGATCGGGTGCGCGCTTCCGGGGGCCGCCACGGTTTTAGACGAGCTCATGGGTTTCTCCGGCGGTCGCATGGCGCATGATGTCGGTCGGCGTGATCTGGTCAGAGTCGAGCGTGGCGACGATGCTGCCTTCACGGAACACCGCGACCCGGTCGCTCATGCCGACGATCTCCGGCAGCTCGGACGAGACCATGACGATCGCATAGCCCTGCTCGGTCAGCGCCCGCATCAGGCCGTAGATCTCCGCCTTGGCGCCGACATCGATGCCGCGGGTCGGCTCGTCGAAGAACAGGATCCGGCAATGATGGTTCAGCCAGCGGGCCAGCACGACCTTCTGCTGGTTGCCGCCGGACAGCGTCTCGACCACCGTGTTCTGGCCCGGCGCCTTCACGCCCACCTGCCGCATCATGGCATCCGTGGTGGTGCGCTCGCGCGCGAAGTCGAGAAACGCGCCGGCCTTGCGATATTTGGGCAGGTTGTTGATCGAGATGTTGTCGCGGATGCTGAAGCTGGTGATGAGGCCTTCCGTCTTGCGGCTTTCCGGCAGGATGCCGAGACCGTGCGACAGGGCTTCGGCGGGATCGGCGAGACGGACCGCATCGCCGTTGATCCGCACTGTCTTGCGATGCGCGGGGTCGGCGCCGAGCACCGCCATCACCGTCTCGGTGCGGCCGGATCCGACCAGTCCGGCGAAGCCCAGTATCTCGCCCTCATGCAGCCGGAAGGCGTTGACCGGCCCGCCGCGTTCGATCTGCAGGCCCTCGACCTCGAGCACCACCTTCGCCGACGGGCGCGGCGCCGGCTTCGGCGGAAAGCTGCGCTCCAGGCGCCGTCCGACCATCATCTGCACCAGCGAGTCCATGTCGGTCTCGGCGACGTCGGTGTCGGCGATGAACTGGCCGTCGCGCAGCACGGTGATCCGGTCGCAGATCTCGAAGATCTCGTCCAGATGGTGCGAGATGAAGATGATCGCCACGCCCTGCGCCTTGAGCCCGCGCATGATCTGGAACAGATGCTCGGCATCGGTGGGCGTGAGGGTGGCGGTCGGCTCGTCGAGAATCAGGATGCGGGCGTCGAGCGCCAGCGCCTTGGCGATTTCGATGAATTGCTGCTGCGCCACGCTGAGCGCGCGCACCTCTGCGGAAAGATCGATGTGGACGCCGAGACGTTCGAACAGGGCGACCGCCTCCGCCCGCATCGATCTGCTCTTCAGCAGGCCGAAGCGGCGCCGTTCGCGGCCGAGAAAGATGTTCTCGACCGCGTTCAGGTAGGGGATGAGCGAGAATTCCTGGAACACGATGCCGATTCCGGCGGCGACGGCATCATGGTAGTCGGCGAAATGCCTGTCCTGGCCGTCGACGACGATGCGGCCCTCGTCCGGCTGGTGGATCCCGGACAGGATCTTCATCAGGGTCGACTTGCCGGCGCCGTTCTCGCCCAGCAGGGCGTGGATCTCGCCGGCGCCGACCGTGAGGTCGATCCCGGACAGGGCCTGCACACCGGGGAATCCCTTGGTGATTCCCCGCAGTTCCAGGATCGCGCTCATCGGGTCATCCGTGCCGCCCGGTCTTACCAGTGGAACGTCTTGGCGGCTTCGGCATCGACCAGCTTCACGTCGATCGGCACCAGCTTGGGCACGGTGTTGCCGGCGCCCCAATGATCGGCCAGCGCCAGGCCAAGTCCGATCCGGACCATGTCGCCGGGAAACTGCGCCGAGGTCTCGATGAAATGCGAGCCGGGCTTGGCGATCGCCGCCACCGCGTCCGGCGCGCCGTCGACCGAGGTGAGCTTGATGTCCTTGCCGCTGGAATCGATCGCCGACAGCACGCCCATCGAGCCGCCGTCATTGACGCTGAAGATGCCCTTGAGGTCGGGATGCGCCTGGATCATGTTCTCGGTCACGCTGAGCGCCACATCGCGTTCCTGCTTTCCGTTCTGGGTGTCGACGATCTTCACACCCGGGAACTTGGCCAGGCCGTCCTTGCAGCCGCGCACCCGCTCCAGGATCGGCACCACGGCGATCCCGTCCAGGATCGCGACGTTGCCGCTGCCGCCGATCGCCTTGGCGAGGTAGGTGCAGGACATGACGCCGGCGTCGTAGTTCTTCGAGCCGACGAAGGCGTCGACCGGACCGCTGGCGTTGGCGTCGACCGCGACCACCACCACGCCGGCCTTGTGCGCCTCGGTGACGGCGGACTCGATGCCGGTGGAGTCGGTCGGGTTCACCAGCAGGATGTCGATCTTCTGCTGCAGCATGTCCTCGACGTCGCTGATCTGCTTGGTGACGTCGTGATGCGCGTCGGTGACCACCACGGTGGCGCCGATGCTCTTGGCTGCATCGCGCAGCGCCTTCTGCATGGTGACGAAATAGGGGTTGTTCAGCTCCTGGAAGGTCATGCCGATCTTGATCGGCGCCGCCTGCGCCGCCCCGGTCAGGGCGGTCAGCAGCATCGTCGCCGGTGCGAGCGTGCAGAGAAGCGTCTTGCGAAGGGTCATGGAAGTTTCCCGTTGTTGTTGGTTATGGAGCGTGGATCTGCGCCGGCGCGGACCGCGACGACGGCGGCTTGCCGTCCGGACCTTCGTTCTGGCGATGCCGGCGCCGGTATTCCGAGGGCGACATGCCCTTGTGGGCACGGAACTGCCGGTTGAAATTCGCCAGATTGTTGAATCCGACTTCGAAGCAGATGCCGGCGATGCTCGTCTCGCCGGCGGCGAGCAGGGCGCAGGCGCGGCTCAGACGAAGATCGTGCAGATAGCGGATGAAGCTGGTGCCGGTCTTGCGGCGGAACGCGCGCGAGAAGGTGCTCGGGCTGTAGCCGCTGAGCACGGCGAGATCGCCTTCGCGCAGGTCGGCGGCCGGATTGGCGGCGATCTGCGCCAAAGCGTGGTTGAGCGGCTGGCTCATATAGAGGTCCGGCGTCGGACGATGCGCCGGACCGGCCAGGCAGCGCGGCGCCGGCGCCTCCCGGATCAGCGCCAGCAGGGAGAAGAACAGCGCCAGACGCTGCGGACCTTCGGCGGCCAGCATGGCACGCATGATCGGCGCCGCCGCGACGCCGACCGAGGGGGCGAATTCCAGGCCGCGCCCGGCGCCGGCGAGCAGAGGACGCAGGAAGCCGAGCTCCGGGAACAGGCTGGCGCAGCCGGCGACCAGCGCGTCGGTGAATTGCAGCACCAGGCAGCGCTCGGCGACGATCTCGTCCGGGCCGATGTCGCTCAACCAGTTGTGCGGCACGTTGGGGCCGACGATCACCAGGTTTCCCGGCTCGAAACGGCCGATATAGTCGCCGACGAAGGTGCGCCCGCTGGTGGCGGTGATGAGGTGGATCTCGTACTCCGGGTGGAAGTGCCAGCGCACCGTGCGGTACGGCAGCCCGTGCGACCATATCTTGAGCGAGGCGTCGGCACCGACATCGACCAGCTCCAGGGCGGGCTGGGCCGTCATCGGGCGAGGGCCAGGGCCCGATGCGGCGGGCCCGGGGGCGATCCGGTCATGCTGACGTTTCCTTCGACGGCGCCTGGGTATCCCATGGAGCGGACGTCTTGTTGTTGCGGCGACGGTAGGCGCTGCCGGCTTCCGGCAGCAACTCCATTTCCAGCGCAAAACCGATACTATTTTTGCCGGCCGCTCGCGGTCTGAGGGTCTATGCGGGTCCATGGAAGTCCCTGGGCGAACCCGACCGGAGGCAGCCTCGTTGACGCCTCGCATCCGGGAGCCGTCGCCATGCCCCTCCATCTCGAAGGATCATGCCGCTGCGGCGCGGTCGGCTTCTCGGTCGAGAGCCATACGCCGCACCCGTACCAGCGCTGCTATTGCACCATCTGCCGCAAGACCGCCGGCGGCGGCGGCTATGCGATCAACATCATGGGCAACGCGGCGAGCCTGGAGGTCAGGGGCCGGCGGGCGGTCGGGGTCTATCACGCCGCGATCGAGATGGCGGACGGGCGGTGCCTGCCCAGCGCGGGCGAACGGCATTTCTGCCGGCGATGCGCGACGGCGTTGTGGATCTTCAGCCCGGAATACCCGGACTGGGTCTATCCGTTCGCGTCCGCGATCGACAGCGACCTGCCGGTGCCGCCGTCGCGCGTGCATCTGCTGCTGGCCTTCAAGGAAACATGGGTCGAACCGGAGATCGGACCGAACGACCAGAGCTTCGACCTGTTCCCGGAGGAGTCGATCGAGGACTGGCACCGCAAACGCGGGCTCTGGATCGCCTGAGACACCGCCCGCCCTTCACTCGGCGGCGCGGGCCTGTCCATGGCGGGGCGCGTAGCGGAACCGGTCGGCAGGATGCTCGGCACCGAGCCGATCGCCGCGACCGAACAGCTTCTGGCGCAGCGTGCCGGGCGCGTATTCGGTCTTGTAGCGGCCGCGACGCTGCAGTTCCGGGATCACGTAGCGCACCACGTCCTCGAACGTCTCCGGCGTGACGGCATAGGCGAGATTGAAGCCGTCGACGTCGGTTTCCGCGATCCAGGCCTCCAGCGCATCGGCCACCGTCCGCGGGCCGCCGACCAGCGTCAGGCCAAGGCCGCCGATCGCGGCATGCGCGCCGAGTTCGCGCACCGTCCAGATACGGTCGGGATCGTCCACGGTCAGCGCGTCGATCGCGGAATGGATCGCGTCGTTGCGGATCTGGCGGATCGGCTCATCCGGGTCGTAGGCGGAGAAATCGATGCCGGTCCAGCCGGACATCAGGGTCAGCGCGCCCTCGCTGCTGGCATGGCGCCGATACTCCTCGGCCTTGGCCTGCGCTGCTTCGTCGTCGGGGCCGGTGATGATGGTCAACAGGGAAAAGACCTGCACGCGCTCGCGCGGGCGGCCCTGGGCGGCGGCGCGGCGACGGATGTCGGCGACGGCGGGCGCGATCACTTTCGCCGACGGACCGGCGACGAACACGCATTCCGCGTGCGCGGCGGCGAAGTCGCGGCCCTTCGGCGAGGCGCCGGCCTGGTAGAGCACCGGCGTGCGCTGCAACGAGGGCTCGCACAGATGCAGCGCATCGACCTGGAAATGCGTGCCGTCATGCGAGATCTTGCGGACCCGGGACGGGTCGGTGAACACGCCGCGCTCGCGGTCGCGCTGCACCGCATCGTCGGCCCAGCTCCCTTCCCAGAGCTTGTAGACCACCTCCATGTATTCGTCGGCGATCTCGTAGCGGGTGTCGTGCGCGGTCTGGTCCCTGGCGCCGGCGCCCTTTGCGGCGCTGTTGAGGTAGCCGGTGACGATGTTCCAGCCGATGCGGCCGTTGGTCAGGTGGTCGAGCGTGGACATGCGGCGCGCGAACGGGAACGGGTGCTCGTAGGACAGGGTGCAGGTCAGGCCGAAACCGAGATGCTCGGTCACGGCGGCCATCGCCGAGATCAGCATCGCCGGATCGTTGACCGGAACCTGCGCGGCATGGCGCAGGGCGGACTCGGCATTGCCGCCGTACACGTCGTACACGCCCAGCACGTCGGCGATGAAAAGCCCGTCGAACAACCCCTCCTCGAGCACGCGGGCGAGGTGGGTCCAGTAGCCGATCGTGTTGTAGGTGGCCGACCGGTCGCGCGGATGACGCCACAGGCCGGACGCCTGGTGACCGACGCAGTTCATGTCGAAGGCGTTGAGGCGGATTTCTCTGGCCATATCCACGATCCGTGAACGTTATTTCTTCCATACTCCAGCACTGGGTCGCGATTGGCAAGCTTGACCACTGGCTGCGACGCGACAACCCTGGCGTCGCGCCGCGAACGTGAGGGGTCTGGCCGCATGGGCGACGAGACGTCGGCGGACGCGAGGCCGCCGGTCAGGCGCGACGGCGCCGTGTTCCTGCTGGTCTGCGGATTTTTCCTGCTGTGCTACTTCCGGTTGCTGACGATCGGCTATTTCCGGCCGGACGATCTCGCCCGCACCCTGCAGGGCTACTACCATTGGAGCGACGACGGGCGGCCGTTGACGACGCTGGTGCTCCGCCTGCTGGCGTTCGATGCGTCGAGCCTCCGGGCTCCGAACGGGCTGATCGACGACGCGCCGCTGCCGCAATTCCTTTCCATCGGGCTGATGGGCCTGTGCGGCATGCTGCTCCACCGATGCTTCCCGGCGCTCACCGCCGCCAGGGCCGCGACGGTCGCGATCCTGCTGTTCGCGACGCCGTTCATGATCGAGCCGTTCAGCTACATCTTCGACTCGCTGGGCGTGGTCGCCAGCATGGCGCTCGGTCTGGCGGGCGCGCTGCTGCTGATGCGGGAGCCGCCTCGCCGACGCGACGTCGTCGCCGCCTGGGCCTGCCTGCTCGCGGCGCTGCTGTTCTACCAGACCGGCCTGAACGTGTTCCTCGCCTTCGCCTCCGGCCAGGTGCTGTTCCTGCTCGCGACCGGCAGGTCGGGCGCACCGGCCGCGGCGGCGCGGGCGATCGGCGCCGCCGTCGCGGCGCTGGGGTCGTACCTGGCGGCGATCTGGATCCTGCGCGGGATCGGCGTGAGCGAGTTCCACGCCTACCAGATCGCGCACAGCAGGATCGTCCCGCCCGGCGCGGCGATCGCCGGCATCGCCGGCAACCTGCTCGGCATGGGCCGCTACGTGGCGAGCGTGCTCGGCATCCGTTCGCTCTATGCGGTGCTGATCGCCTGCAGCGTCGCGACGCTGGCGGTGCGCGCGATCGCCGGCGCGCGGCTGCGCCCGGCGCCCACGGTGCTCGCGCTGCTGGCCCTGTGCTGCCTGGGTGCCAGCTTCGCCGGTCCGATGCTGCTGCTGGCCGACCCGATCCTGGCGCCACGCGTGTTCGGCGGGGTGGGCGGGGTGATCGCCGCCTCCTGGCTGTTCGGCGCGCTGCAACTGCGCACCCGGCTCGGCGAGCGAGCGTCCGCCGTGCTGGCGATCGGATTGATGGCCTGCTTCGCGCGCTACAGTTTCGCCTATGGCGCGATGGCGCGGGATTTCGACCGCTACGAGACGTTCACCTGTCCGATGATCGCCCGGCAGATCAACGCGCTGTCGGACAGCACGGGTGTGAAACGGCTGGCGATCATCGGCAGCCTGCCCTACCCGGCCTCGATCCGGCACAGCTACGACGCGTTTCCCGGGCTGCGGCCGATCCCGGTCAACCAGACCGGCATCGACGCCTTCGCCCAGGCGCTGCTGGTGCGTTACGGGCTGTCGGGCTCCCTGTCGCTGGTCGAGGTGGACCGGGCGGACGCCTGCCGCCGCCGGACGATCGAGACGGCGGACGGGTTCGCGCTCTGGAGCGACGGGCAGACGCTCTATCTGGTATTCCAAAGCGGCTGCTGAGAGCGCCTCTCCCGGCGCGGCGGTCTCAGCGCTGCCCGAGCGCGAGCCTCGCCTCGGTGGCCAGCCGGTCGACGCGATCATTGTCGGCGTCGCCGGAATGGCCCTTGACCCAGCGCCAGTCGATCTCGTGACGTTTGGCGGCGTCCAGCACCCGGCGCCACAGATCCATGTTGGCGACCGGATCGCCGGAGGCGTTGCGCCAGTTGCGGCGGACCCAGCCGGTGGACCAGCGGGTGACGCCGTTGCGGACATATTCGCTGTCGGTATGCAGCGCCACGCGGCAGGGGCGCGACAGCGCCTCCAGCGCCTCGGCGGCGGCGGTCAGCTCCATGCGGTTGTTGGTGGTGGCCGGCTCGGCGCCGGACAGCTCGCGCTCGTGACCGCGAAAGCGCAGCAGCACCGCCCAGCCGCCGGGACCGGGATTGGGCTTGCAGCCGCCATCGGTCCAGATCTCGACCTCCGTCTCGCTCATAGGCCGAGCGCGCCAGGACCGCCGGCGGCGAGCAGGAAGCGCAGGCGCCTGAGGTACTCCAGCGGGTCCTTTCGCGTGACCAGGGCGCCGTCCGGGGTATTGACCCAGTCGAACAGCCGGGTCAGCAGGAAGCGGATCGCCGCACCCTGCGCCAGCACCGGAAGCGCGTCGCGCTCGGCCGGCCGCAGCGGGCGGACGCTCTCGTAGCCGCCGAGCAGCAGCCGCGCCTTGGTCACGTTGAAGGCCAGGTCCGCCTCGAAACACCAGGCGTTGAGGCAGATGGCGAGGTCGTACGCCAGCAGGTCGGTGCAGGCGAAATAGAAGTCGATCAGGCCGGACAGGGTGCGGCCGCCGGAGTTCTGCAGGAAGAACACGTTGTCGGGAAACAGGTCGGCATGGATCTGGCCGCGTGGCAGGTCCTGCGGCCAGGCCGGCAGGATGCGGGCCAGAGCGGCATCGAGCTCGGCGATCAGGCCGGGCTGCACCCGGTCCCCGGTGGCCCGGCATTTCTCCAGCAATGGCGGCCAGGCCTGCGGCCCCAGCGCGTTGCCGCGCTCGGCCGCGTAGTCGGCGCCGGCCTCATGCAGGCGGGCCAGCGCGATGCCGAGCGGGCGGCAATGCTCCGGCCGGACCCGGCGCGGCCAGACGCCGGGCAGGAACGAGGTGATCGCGGCCGGCCGTGCGGCGAGGCTGCGCAGCGCCACGCCGTCGCGGCCGGCGATCGGCTGCGGGCAGGTCACGCCCCGGCTGGCGAGATGACGCATCAGGCCGAGGAACCAGGGCAGCTCGGCCGGATCGACCCGCTTCTCGTACAGGGTCAGGATGTAGTCGCCGCTGCTCGTGCGCAGCGAGAAATTGCTGTTCTCGACCCCCTCGGCGATGCCGCGGAAGGCGATCAGCTCGCCCAGCGCATACTCGGCCAGGAACGCCGACAGCGCCTCGTCGCCGACGTCGGTATAGACGGCCATGCGGCGCGACGCCGGCCGGAATCAGCCGAGCGGGGCGGGCAGCTTGAAGATCACGTCCTCGAGCTTCACCGTGCGCTCCTCGATCTCGAGCAGATAGCGATGGCCGAGGGCCGTGACCATTTCCTGCACCAGCGCTTCCGGCGCCGAGGCGCCGGCGGTGATGCCGAGCGTGTTGACGCCGTCCAGCACCGACCAGTCCAGGTCGCGCAGGCGCGGCACCAGGATCGCGCGCGGCGCGCCGGAGCGCTCGGCGACCTCGCGCAACCGCTGCGAGTTGGACGAGTTCGGGCTGCCGATCACGATCACCAGGTCGCAGCCGGGCGCGATCGCCTTGACCGCCTCCTGGCGGTTGGTGGTGGCGTAGCAGATATCCTCGCGCTTCGGCCCCTCGATCAGCGGAAAGCGCTCGCGCAGGATCTGCACGATCTCCGCGGTGTCGTCGACCGAGAGCGTGGTCTGGGTGATGAAGGCGAGGCGGGTGGGATCGGCCGGCTGGACGCGGCGCGCCTCCTCGGAATCGTTGACCAGGGTGACGGCGCCGGGCGGAAGCTGGCCCATGGTGCCGACCACCTCGGGATGCCCGGCATGGCCGATCATCAGGATATGCCGACTGTCCGGTCCGCCCTCGGCGAAATGGCGCTCGGCCTCGCGATGCACCTTGCTGACCAGCGGGCAGGTGGCATCCAGATAGAGCAGGTTGCGGCGTTCGGCCTCGGCCGGGACCGCCTTGGGCACGCCATGCGCGGAGAACACCACGTGGCCGTCGGCCGGGACCTCGTCGAGCTCCTCGACGAACACCGCGCCCTTGGCCTCCAGCTCCTCGACCACGGTGCGGTTGTGCACGATCTCGTGGCGGACATAGACCGGGGCGCCGTAGCGCTTGAGCGCCTCCTCGACGACGCGGATGGCGCGGTCGACGCCGGCGCAGAAGCCGCGCGGTCCGGCCAGCAGCAGCTTGAGGCGCGGCAGGGTCGCCGCCTCGGTGGTTCCGCGGGCGGCCATCTGGTCGAGCATCTGGTCCGGCATCCTGTTCCCCAAAGGCGTGTCGCGCTCTATATGGCCCGCCAGCCGGGCGGACGAAAGCCCGGTGCGTCGTGTTCAATGGCCGGCCCGGGCAGCGATGCCATACAGGGACGGCGGGTCGAAAGTCGAGAATGAACGTGCTGCACACCGTCCGCGCCCGCCGCCGCCAGCCGCGCCCCGTCCCGAGCCGGGCCGCGCTGTGGATCGCCTTGCCGCTCGCCGTCGGCGGCCTCGCCGGTTGCGAGAACGACGACCCCAACGCCTTCGCCCCGGCCTGCGCCCAGGTCGGCATTCTGGGCGACGCCGCCGACTACAGCGACTACGGCGCCTCCGAATCGCAGCCCGACCTCGCCAAGCTGGTTGCCCATGGCAGCATCGCCGGCGTGTCGGGTCATTGCAGCGCGGCGGCCAGGGGCACGCAGTTGCATACCGAGATCCGTCTCGACCTGGCGATCACCCGTGGCCCGGCGGCGCAGGGCCACACGCTGGACGTGCCGTATTTCATCGCCGTCACCCGCGACGGCCAGGTGATCAGCAAGCAGACCCTGGTGGCGCAGGCGCAGTTCCCCGACAATGGCGACCGGGTGCTGGTGCGGACCGATCCGCTGGCGCTCGACCTGCCGGTGACGCGCGCGCGTCCCGGGGACAGCTACAGGATCGAGGTCGGTTTCCAGCTCAGCGCCGACCAGCTCGCCTATAATCGCGCCCATATCTCCCACTGACGTCCGACCGCGAAGGCCCAAGGAGCCCTGCATGACCGAGATACGCTACACCAAGGATCATGAGTGGGTCCGTCTCGAGGAGGACGGCACCGCGACGGTCGGGATCACCGACCATGCCCAGGAGGCGCTGGGCGACATCGTGTTCGTCGAGCTGCCGGTGCCGGATCGCGCGATCGTCGAGGGCGAGAGCGTCGCCGTGGTCGAGAGCGTCAAGGCGGCGTCGGACATCTACGCGCCGCTCGCCGGCAAGGTTCTCGAGGTCAACGAGCTGCTGACCGACGATCCCTCGCTGGTGAACCGCGACCCGGAGGACGAGGCCTGGTTCTTCCGCATGGAGCTGGCCGACCCGGACGCGATGGCGGCGCTGATGGACGACGAGGCCTATCAGGGCTTCCTGGAATCGCTCTGATCGACCCGGCCTAGACGCAGCCGGCGACATAGGCGCGCAGGCTCTCGACCTCGGTCTCCTGCTGGTCGAGCCGCGCCTTCACCACGTCGCCGATGCTGACCATGCCGACCAGCTTGTCGTCCTCGATCACCGGCAGATGGCGGACCCGGCGGTCGGTCATGAGCTCGGCGGCTTCGCGCAGGGTCGCCGAAGCGTGGATGGTGTGGCGGGCCTCCGTCATGATCTGCGACACCGCCATGTCGAGCACGTCGCCGGCGCTGCCGGCGGTGGTCAGCGCCCGGACGATGTCGCGCTCGCTGACGATGCCGACGATGTGCTGGATGTCGGCGTCGAACCGCGGCGCCGCCTCGTCGAGCACCAGGACGGCGCCGATCTTGTGTCGCGCCAGCACCGCGACGACGGTCGCGACCGTGCTGCCGGGCGACACACGGTAGACGTCCTGTCCCTTGTGGCTGAGGATCATGGCGATGGTCATGGCGTTGCTCCCGATGGATCGTTCTCTCGCAGGTGGTTCGACGGGATCTCGGTCCCGTTCGAGACCAGAATGAGCCCGGCGCCGTCTCCGCGTCCAAGCGCAGTATCGTGATCGCAACGTCCGAGACGCCGCCTGAGGAGATCGCCTGGCGGCGCAACCTGGCGGTCTGCGTGTTCGGCGCCTTCGCCACGGTGCTGGCGATGACGGTGCTGCTGCCGTTCCTGCCGCTCTACGTGGCGGAGCTCGGCGCCAGGAGCGGGCGGGCGCTCGACCATGCGGCGATCGTGCAATGGTCGGCGGCGACCTTCGGCGTCACCTTCCTGGCGTCCGGTCTCGCGGCGCCGTTCTGGGGCAGGTTCGCCGACCGCTACGGGCGCAAGCTGATCCTGATCCGCGCCAGCCTGGGCATGGCGGTGTGCATGTCGCTGATCGGCGTGGCGCAGGATCTCTGGCAGTTGCTGGCGCTGCGGCTGCTGGCCGGGCTGCTGGGCGGCTACGCCTCGGGGGCGACGATCCTGGTGGCGACGCAGACGCCGCGCGACCGCTCCGGCTGGGCGCTGGGAATGCTGTCGTCGGGGGTGATGGCGGGCAGCCTGGCCGGGCCGCTGCTGGGTGGGTTCCTGCCGGCGCTGATCGGGATCAGGATGGTGTTCCTGCTCGCCGGCGGGCTGATCTTTCTCGCCTTCCTGGCGACGATCGCCTTCATCCGCGAGAAACGGTTGCCGGTGCGGGCGCCAGGTCCGCAGCCTGGGGCGTGGAGCCAGGTGCCGGACCGGAACCATGTCGCGATCCTGCTGTCGGCGGCGGCGCTGCTCACGCTGGCGACGATGTCGATCGAGCCGATCGTCACGCTGTATGTCGCGCAGCTTGTCGATCGTCCGGCGCAGGTGACGATGATGTCCGGGCTGGTGATGGCCGCGGCGGCGCTCGGCAGCGTGCTGGCCGCGCCGCCGGTCGGCCGGCTGGCGGATCGGATCGGCCATCGGCGGGTGGTGATCGGCGGCCTGCTGGTCTGCGCCGCGCTGCTGCTGCCGCAGGCGGCGGTCGGCTCCGCCTGGCAGCTTCTGATACTGCGCTTCCTGATGGGGGTGGCGCTGGCCGGGCTGGCGCCGGCGATCACCGCGATGATCCGGCATGCGGTGCCGTCGGCGATCGCCGGGCGGATCCTGGCCCTCAATACCTCGGCGCAGTATGTCGGCTACGTCGCCGGCCCGCTCCTGGGCGGGCTGGTGGGCGCGCATCTGGGAATGCGGCCGGTGTTCCTGGCCACCGCCGCGGTGATGCTGGCCGGCGCGGCGCTGATCGCCCGGACCAGGACCAGCGCGCCGGGGGACTTGCCAGCTCCGCGATAAGGCGACACTCCGGACCGATCGACCGATCGGAGCCCGCCGGATGAAGACCAGCGAACTGACCCTGCGCGGCCTGCTGCTGGGGGCGCTGCTGACGATCATCTTCACGGCGTCGAACATCTATCTGGGGCTGAAGATCGGGCTGACCTTCGCCTCGTCGATCCCGGCGGCGGTGATCTCGATGGCGGCGCTGCGCGGGTTCAAGGGCGGCCTTCTCGAGAACAACATGGTGCAGACGCAGGCCTCGGCGGCCGGCACCCTGTCCTCGATCATCTTCGTGCTGCCGGGCCTGCTGATGATCGGCTACTGGCAGGGCTTCCCGTTCTGGCCGGTGGCGACGATCTGCGCCGCGGGCGGGATGCTGGGGGTGCTGTTCACCATCCCGCTGCGGCGGGCGCTGGTCACCGGCAGCACCCTGCCCTACCCGGAAGGCACCGCCGCGGCGCAGGTGCTGCGCGCCGGCTCGGCGGACGCGTCGGAGGCAGAGAGCGGGCTGCGGGCGCTGATCACCGGCGGCCTGGTGTCGGCGGGATTCAGCCTGGCCAGCGGCGGGTTGCGGGTGCTGGGCGACAGCGCCGGGCTGACGGTCTCGGCGGGCCCGGCGATCTTCCGCCTGTCGACCGGCTTCTCGCTGGCGCTGGTGGGCGCCGGCTATCTGGTGGGAATTGGCGGCGGGCTGGCGATGCTGCTCGGCGCGGTGCTGAGCTGGGGGGTGGCGGTGCCGGTGCTGACCGCGCTCGCGCCGCATCCGGCGGGAGTCGACCCGACCGCGTTCGCCACCGGCATCTGGGCGCACAAGGTGAGGTTCATCGGCGCAGGGACCATCGCGATCGCCGCGGTCTGGACGCTGATCGGGCTGGTCGGGCCGGTCAGTGCCGGGCTGCGGGCGGCGTTGCGGGCGCAGGGCCGCGTCGCCGCCGATGGCAGCGAGACCGACCGCGATCTGTCGCCGCGGGTGATCGGCCTGCTGGGCGGCGTGCTGCTGGCCTGCCTGCTGGCGGCGTTCGCCACGTTTCTGGTGGCGGGCGCGTCCGGCAGCGGCACCCCGCTGGCGGCGATCCTGGGCGTGGCGCTCGCCTGCGTGCTGTTCTGCACCCTGTTCGGTTTCCTGGTGGCGGCGGCGTGCGGCTACATGGCCGGGATCGTCGGCTCGTCGGCGAGCCCGATCTCCGGCATCGCCATCGTCGCGGTGGCGCTGGTGTCGCTGCTGCTGCTGGGGCTCGATGCCGCGCATCTGCTGCCGGCCGCGTTCGACGCGCATGGACGGCAACTGGCGATCGGCAGCGTGCTGTTCGTGACCGCCGCGGTGCTGGCGGCGGCGACCATCTCCAACGACAACCTGCAGGACCTCAAGACCGGGCAGTTGGTCGGCGCCACGCCGTGGCGGCAGCAGGTGGCGCTGCTGGCCGGCTGCATCGTCGGCGCGCTGGTGATCCCGCCGGTGCTGAACCTGCTGTATCACGCCTACGGCTTCGCAGGCGCCCTGCCCCGTCCCGGCATGGACCCGGCGCGGGCGCTGGCGGCGCCGCAGGCGCTGCTGCTGTCGACGCTGGCGCGCGGGATTTTCCTGCATCAGCTCGACTGGAGCATGATCCTGATCGGGTTGGCGCTCGGCGCCGCCCTAGTCGGCGTCGATGCGGGGCTGCGCCGGGTCGGCCGCTCGCTGCCGGTGCTGGCGGTGGGGATCGGGCTCTATCTGCCGCCGACGGTGACGGTGACGCTGGTGATCGGCGCCGTGCTGTCCTGGCTGCTGGCGCGGGGCCGCGCCGATCCGTCGCGCGACCGCGGCGTCATGCTGGCGTCCGGATTCATCGTCGGCGAGAGCCTGATGGGGGTAGCTCTGGCCGCGATCATCGGCGGCACCGGACGCGAGGACGCGCTGGCCCTGGCCGGCCCCGGCTTCGCCGCCACCGCCACCCTGCTCGGCGCCATCGCCTTCGCCGCCATATGCGCCTGGTTCGCCCGCTCGATCAGAACCAACTAACCGGGGTGCAGGGGCCGCCGGCCCCTGCCGGGCCCGGGCAGAGCCCGGTCTTGGCTGCGGTGGGCAGAGCCCGGCCTTGGCTGCGGTGGGCAGAGCCCGGTCTTGGAATCCCCTGTTGGAAACCGATGTTAGAACAGAGGAGTCCCCCCCATGATCCCATTCTCGGTTCTCGACCTGTCGCCGGTGATCGAAGGCGACGACGCCGCGCAGGCGTTCCGCAACACGCTCGACCTGGCGCGTCATGCCGAGGGGCTCGGGTTCAACCGCTACTGGCTGGCCGAGCACCACAACATGCCCGGCATCGCCAGCGCCGCGACCGCCGTGGTGGTCGGCCATGTCGCCGCCGGGACGCGCACGATCCGGGTCGGCGCCGGCGGGATCATGCTGCCGAACCATGCGCCGCTGACCATCGCAGAGCAGTTCGGCACGCTGGCATCGCTGTATCCAGGACGGATCGATCTGGGGCTCGGCCGGGCGCCGGGGTCGGACCAGCAGACCATGCGGGCGCTGCGGCGCGATCCGATGTCGGCGGAGAGCTTCCCGCGCGACGTGATGGAGCTGCAGGGCTATTTCCGCCCGGCGGTGCCGGGACAGGCGATCCAGGCGGTGCCGGGGGCCGGGCTCGACGTGCCGATCTGGCTGCTGGGATCGAGCCTGTTCAGCGCGCAGCTCGCGGCGATGCTGGGGCTGCCGTTCGCGTTCGCGGCGCATTTCGCGCCGGACGCGATGATGCAGGCGATCGCGCTGTATCGCGACCGGTTCGAGCCGTCGGCGGCGCTGCAACGGCCGTACGTGATGCTGGGTCTGAGCGTGTTCGGCGGCGAGACCGACGAGGAGGCGCGCTTCATCGCCACCTCGGCGCAGCTTCAGTTCATCGCGCTCAGGCGCGGCACGCCCGGCAAGCTCAAGCCGCCGGTGGCGAGCATGGACGGGCTGTGGTCGCCGCAGGAGGAGGCGCAGGTGCGTCATACGCTGTCGCAGTCGATCGTCGGCGGCCCGGAGACGGTGCGGCGCGGGCTGGCGGAGGTGCTGCGGCGCACGCAGGCGGACGAGCTGCTGATCGCCGGGCAGATCCACGACCATTCCGCCCGGCTGCGCTCCTACACCATCGTGGCCGAGGCGCACGCGGCGCTGGGCGAGGCGCTGCGGGGACAGGCGGCCTAGCGGGCTGCGGCCCGGTTCGGAAAATCGCGTTCAGAACACCGCGATCAAGGCGATGCCGCCGACCATCAGCGCGCCGCCGAGCAGGCGCCAGCCGTTCAGCGCGTGCACCGGCATGTTCAGCAGGCCGAAATGGTCGATCGCCAGCGAGAACAGGATGTTGGCGGTGATCATCAGGCCGTTGAACGGGCCGGCGCCGATCTTGTTGACGAACATCAGCCCGGCGAACACCGCGACCGCGCCGGTGATGCCGCCGAGCGGCGCCCACCAGGGCATGCTCGCGACCCCCTGCGCGGTCGGCAGCGGGCGCGGGATGATCGCGAACAGGGTGGCGAACACGAACACGATCAGCGCGAACGAGATGGTCGCGGCCAGCCACGGGTTGCTCATCGACTTGTTGAGCTGGCCGTTCATGGAGTTGCCGGCGGCCTGCAGCACGCCGGCGAACAGGATGAAGGGATAGAGCCAGGCGGCGCTCATGCGGGATCTCCCGGTATGGGTTGGGTCAGGCGCGGACCAGCAGGCCGGCCAGCGCCAGCAGCAGCGCCGGCGGCATGACCAGCGCACCGAGCCTGAGGAACTGCCAGAAACCGACCTGCTCGCCGTCGCGACGGAGCGCGGTCAGCCACAGGATGGTGGCGAGCGAGCCGGTGATGGACAGGTTCGGGCCGAGATCGACGCCGATCAGCAGCGCATCGGTGACCGGCTGCGGCGGCTTGGCGTGGGCGATGGTGTCCGCGGCGATCAGTCCGGCCGGCAGGTTGTTCATCAGGTTGGAGACCAGCGCCAGGATGATTCCGGCGCCCCAGGCGGCGGTCTGCAGGCCGTGTTCCACGGCGCGATGCAGCAGGTCGGCGAGCCGGCCGAGCACCCCGGTCTGGTTCAGGCCGGCGACCAGCGTGAACAGCCCGGCGACCAGCGGCAGCACCGCCCAGGAGACCTCGCGCAGCACCTGCCAGGGCGCCTCGCGCTTGACCGCCAGCACCAGGCCGGCGGTGAGCAGTCCGGCGATCGCGGTCGGCAGGCCGAGCTGCAGGTCGAGCGCGGAGCAGGCCAGCAGCACCAGAGCGGTGGCGACGATCCCGGCGGCGGCGATGCGGCCGCCGGCGCTGAGCGCCGGCTGCTCGATGTCGGTGGAGATCGGCTGCGACAATGCCGAACGCTGGGTGATGCGCAGCACCGCGTAGGTGGCGGCGATCGACAGTAGCGACGGCAGCGCGAAATGCGCGAGCCAGCTCGCCAGCGGCGGCATCCTGCTCGCGTAGAGCACGAGATTCGCCGGATTGGAGATCGGCAGCACGAAGCTGGCGGCGTTGGCGATGAAGGCGCAGATGAACAGATAGGGCAGCTTGTTCTCGACCTGCGCGGTCTTGGCGACGGCGAACACCGCCGGCGTCAGCACCACCGCCGCGGCATCGTTGGACAGGAACGCGGTGACGATTGTGCCGACCAGATAGATCAGCAGGAACAGCCGCGTCGCCGAGCCGTTGGCGCGCCGCGCCGCCAGCGCCGCCAGCCAGTCGAACAGGCCTTCGCGCCGGGCGATCTCGGAGAGCAGCATCATGCCGATCAGGAACAGATAGACGTCGACGCCCTTGCCCACGGCCTCGAGCGCCGCGCGCCAGGGCAGCAGGCCGAGCAGCACCAGCAGGACGGCGCCGAGCACCGCCCAGACCGCCTCGGGCAGCTTGAACGGGCGGACGATCACGCCGGCGGTGGCCAGCGCGCAGATCGCCCAGATCAGGATGTCGTGATTCACGAAAGGCCCGCCTTGGTCAGAGGGATCACCATTTCCGGCCATTCCGGTTCGGGCCGAGCTGGGTGCCGAGAACATGCCGCTCCGGCCAGGCGCCGATGCTGTGGGCGTCGCTGCCGGAGGACGACAGGGCGGAAAACGCGGCGGACGCCCCGACCACGAGCTCGATCGCGTCGCTGTCGCCGTCGCCGGAGTCCGTCGTCGCCTGCACGACGATCCGATGCGCGCCGGCGGAGGCGGTCCAGTCGAGAGTCCAGACCCCCGCCTGGTCGCGCATCGGCGCGGCCGGCGCGTCGTCGATCCGGCAGGTGACGCCGGCGATCGCGGAGGCGCCGAGAACCCGGGCGCGGATGGTCGCGGGACCGGGTGCGACCGCGCTGCGTGCCGTGGCCAGGCGGCGGTCGGCGGGCGCGGTGATCATCACCAGCGGCCAGGCGCGGTCGAGCGGCTTGAACCGCCAGCTCACCGCGTCGCCATCGAGCGCCATCAGCGAGACTCCGGCCTCGCCCTCCTCGATCTGCCCGGTGGAGCGGGTCGCGGCGTAGATGACGCGGCCGTCATTGGCGAGCTCGTTGTAGTGGGTATGGCCCATATCGATGACCCGAACGGGGGAGTCGGCGAGCAGGGCGATCATCCTGTCGGCGTCCGGACCGAGGTCGGCCGGGTAGCTGTGCATGAACAGGGCGACCGGCTGGCCTGCCCGGTCCGCCTCCCGCAACTGCCGCTCGAGCCAGGCGAACTGCGTGTCGCCGATGCGGAAATCCGGTCCGCCGCGGCCGGCGGAGACGATGTCGAGGAACAGGCAGAGCGTGCCGGCGACGAGATGTGCCGCAGGCAGCGTCTCGGCGCCGAGCACGGCGTGATAGGCGTCGAGCGCGCCCGGTTCGAAATCGTGGTCGCCGGGAATGATCCTGACCGGCACGCGCAGCCGGTCGAGCGCCTCGCGCACCAGACGGAACTGCGCCGGCGTGCCCTGGTCGGCGTTGTCGCCCGGCAGGAACACGAAATCGACCTGGCCGGAGAGACAGTCGTCGATGTCGGAAACGAGTTGCTGCAGCGCGCGGTGATTGTCGAGACCCGGCTCGGTGATGTGCAGGTCGCCGACATGCAGCCAGACCAGCGGCGTGGGGGTGTGTGGCATGACGACAATCCTGTCCTGGCGCCGATCGCGACTCATGATCGCGGCGTCTCCCCGTGTCGGGCCCCGACCCAGCGCACGCCGGCAGAGTCGGTTCGCTGCCGTATGAAATATTCCGACCGGCGCAAGCATCGACGGCCGGATCGATGAGAGAACCGCAAGGCGCGTGCCAAGCGCCGGAAGCGCGGGACGCCGGGGGTTGGCGCGGGAATCGCTCCAAGGCGGCGTCCGGCTGACGGACGGTTTCGTCCGGTTCGCGGACGACGCTACCCTGTGTCGATGATCACCATCGCTCCGGTCAGGCTGGCCGACGCCGCCGACCTGATCCTGGCCAACCGTGAGAGCCGCGCCCATCACGCGCCCTGGGCCAGCCCGTTCGTCGACCGGGATGGCTTCGAGGCGTGGTTCGGCGGGCTGCGCGACGGCAGGGCGATCGGGCTTCTGGCACGCGAGACCGACACCGGCGGGATCGTCGGCGTGATCGATCTCAGCCAGATCGTCATGGGGCGGTTCGAGAGCGCGTATCTGGGCTATTACGGCATGGCCCGGTTCGCCGGGCGCGGGATGATGACCGAGGCGGTCAGGCTGGCGGTGCGGCTGGCATTCGACCAGATCGGTCTGCACCGGCTGGAGGCCAACATCCAGCCGGGAAACGCGGCGTCGATCGCGCTCGCGAAGCGGGCCGGTTTCCACAAGGAGGGCTTCTCGCCGCGCTATCTGCGGATCGACGGGGTCTGGCGGGACCATGAGCGCTGGGCGCTGCTGTCGGACGCGCCGCCGGGCTGATCAGTCGCCGGCCAGGGCCGTCCGCAGCCGCGCCAGGGTCTCCTCGTGGGTGCGCTCGAACCGCAGCGGGGTGACGGAAATCCGCCCCGACTGCATCACCGCCGCCTCGCTCTCGGCGTGGTCGTCGCGCACCGTGCGCCGCGGCCGCAGCCAGTGATAGGCGAGGTTGCGCGGATCGCGGCTGCTGACCACGTCGATGCCGTCGAGCAGGCCGGCGCCCTGCCGGGTCAGGGTGAGCGGGCCGGCCTCGGCGGCGGCGCAGGCGGGAAAGTTCACGTTCAGGCAGGCGGCGCCCGACCAGTCCAGCCCGGCCAGGGTGCGGATCGTCGCCGGCGCCAGGGCGCGCCCGGTGTCCCAGGGTACCGGATCGGGATGGCGGTAAGCCTGGCTGAAGGCGATCGAGGGGATGCCGAGCAGCATGCCGGTCATGGCGGCGCCGACGGTGCCGGAGAACAGCGTCTCGACGCCGAGATTGGAGCCGCGATTGATGCCGGACAGCACCAGGTCCGGCGGGGAGTCGCGCAGCAGGTGCCGGGCGCCCATCACCACGCAGTCGCCGGGGGTGCCATCGACGGCGAAGCGGCGGGTGCCCTTCTCGGTCAGCCGCAGCGGCCCATGCAGGCTGATACAGTGCGAGGTGCCGCTCTGGTCGCGCAGCGGGGCGACCACCCAGACCTCGCGCGCCAGGCCGGCGGCGACCTCCTCCAGCACCGCCAGGCCGGGCGCGTCGATGCCGTCGTCGTTGGTCAGCAGGACCCGGTCGAAAAGCAGGCTGGTGTCCGGCATCTTTGCGTGTCCTGGTCCCTGTCGATCGAGACATCGGCCCGCTTGACGGATCAGGCAATCCCCGGCGCGGCGTGGAGGAGAAGCGATGAGTTTGTTTCAGGGACTTTGCGCCTTCCCGATCACGCCTGCGGATGCGGACGGCCGGGTCGATCGCGACGCGCTCGCCCGGCTGATGGCGCGGCTGAGCGAGGCGGGTGTCGACTCCGTCGGGCTGCTCGGCAGCACCGGGTCGTATCTCTATCTGAGCAGGGAAGAGCGCCGGCGGGCGATCGAGGCGGCGCGGGGCGTGGACAGGCGGATGCCGCTCCTGGTCGGGGTCGGCGCGCTGCGCACCGACGCGGCGCAGGCGCTGGCGCGCGATGCGCAGGAGGCGGGTGCGGACGCGCTACTGCTGGCGCCGGTCTCGTACGCGCCGCTGACCGACGAGGAGGTGTTCCGGCACGTCACGGCGGTGGCGGGATGCACCGCGCTGCCCCTGTGCGTGTACAACAACCCCTCCACGACGCATTTCAGCGTCAGCGACGCGCTGCTGGCGCGGCTGGCGCAGACTCCGCGGATCGTGGCGGTGAAGAACCCGGCGCCGCCGGCGTCGCAGGCCGCGCAGGCGATCGCGTCGCTGCGTCGCCTGGTGGGGGAGTCGTTCTCGATCGGCTACAGCGGCGACTGGGCGGCGCCAGACGCAATGCTGTCGGGCGGGCAGGCCTGGTACAGCGTGGTCGGCGGCCTGCTGCCGCGTCCGACGCTGGCGCTGATGCGGGCGGCGCAGGCGGGAGAGATCGCCGCGCTGCGGTCGATCGATGGGTCGTTCGCGCCGCTCTGGGACCTGTTCCGCCAGTACGGCAGCTACAGGGTGGTGCA
>CAIMSN010000046.1 GCA_903844135.1 uncultured Rhodospirillales bacterium
CATCTACATCGCCGAAGGCGCCGAGGACATACGCGGCGAGGATGCGCTGCTGGGCGAGCGCCCGGTGGCGTTCGCGCTGCGCTTCCATCTGCACCCGTCGGTGACGGTGCGGCGCGAATCGCCGCAGGACGAGGAGGGCGGTGCCGTTCTGCTGACCCTGCCGTCGGGCGGCAAATGGCGGCTGCGCGCCGATAGCGGCCAGCTCTCGATCGAGGAGAGCATCTATCTCGGCGGCGAGAACCCGAAGCGCACCAGCCAGATCGTGGTGGGCGTGACCCCGCCGCCGCCCGCCGGCGCTGCCGAGACGGCCAACGCGGCAGGGGGCGCGGCAGGGGGCGCGGCAGGGGGCACGGCAGGGGGCACGGCAGGGGGCACGGCAGAGGGCGAGGCGGCGGGCAGACTGGACCCGGCGCAGGCCGCCCGCATTGTCCGCTGGGCGCTGAACCGGGTGGATTTCTGATCGGGCGGCCTGCGCCTGTGCTCGGCGGATGGATCGCGCGGTGAAGATTCTCGAGATCACCAACGTCGACTTCTCGCTGCGGCATTTCCTGCTGCCGCTCATGCAGGGGTTGCGTGCGCGCGGCCACGAGGTGGTCGGCGTGTGCGCCGATGGCGCGCTGCTGGCCGAGGTGCGCGCGCAGGGCTTCCGGGTCGAGACGCCGCCGATGGCGCGCAGCCTGTCACCCGCGGCGCAGATGCGGTCGTTCCTGGCGCTGGTCAGGCTGATCCGCGCCGAACGCCCGGATCTGGTGCATGCGCACATGCCGATCAGCGGCGTGCTCGCGCGTCTGGCGGCCAGGCTCTGCGGCGTGCGGGTGATCGCCTATACCTGCCACGGTTTCCTGTTCAACCAGCCCGGTTCGCGGATCCGCCGTCTCGCGGCGTTGGTGCTCGAATGGGTCGCCGGGCGGGTGACCGACCGCTATTTCACCGTGTCCGAGGAGGAGGCGCGCGACGCGCGACGGCTCGGCCTGCATAAGCGGGCGGTCGGCATCGGCAACGGTCGGTCGCCGTCGGTGTTCCGTCCGGACCCGGCTGCGCGCGCCAGGCTGCGCGCCGCGTTCGGCGTCCGGGACCGGCGCGTGGTGGTGATCGTGGTCTCCCGGCTGGTGCGTCACAAGGGCCATCCCGAGCTGCTGTCGGCGATGTCCTCGGTGCCGGACGCGGAGCTGTGGGTGGTCGGCGAGCGGCTGGCGTCCGACCATGGCGAGAGTCTCGATGCGGCGTTCGCCGCGGCGGAGACGACGCTCGGCCCGGCGCTGCGCCGGCTCGGCTATCGCACCGATATCGCCGCGCTGCTGGCGGCGTCCGACATCTTCGTGCTGCCCAGCCATTTCGAGGGTCTGCCGATGTCGGTGATCGAGGCGATGCTGTGCGGCCTGCCGGTGATCGCCACCGACATCAGCGGCCCGCGCGAACAGGTCGTGCCGGGCCGGACCGGGCTGCTGGTGCCGCCGCGCACGATCGCGCCGCTGTCGGCCGCCTTGCGTCGCCTGGCCGGCGACGCGGCGCTGCGCGCCCGCATGGGCGAGGCGGGGCGGGCCCGGGCGCTGGCGCTGTACGACGAGGCAGAGGTGGTGGCGCGCACGATCGCGCTGCTGGAATCCTGAGCCGGGGGACGAGCGCGCCGCCGCGGGTTGCGACGATTCCCATTAAATAAACGTCAACCACAATTATCATCGTGGACAGTTAGCGCCGGCCGTGGCTTAATCGCTCAGTCGGGTGTCGAAACGATCGTATCGTTTCTGTTCCGATGGACGACAGGTCGGACACGATCGGCGTTGGTTCCCGTATTTATTTGTTGTTGTATTGCGTAGGAGAAACCATGTCTTCGACGATCGTGAATCTGTCGGCCGATCCGACCGATCCCAATGCCGGAATGCTCAGCGGGAGCAACGCCTACAATCCCGTCGAAGTCTTGCTCGGCCCGGGCACCTACACGATCGGCAATATCGGCATCGCCGATGGCGGGCTGTACGACTCCTACAGCGTCTATGCTCCGAGCCCCGGCAACAATGCCTTCACCGACGGCCAGTGGGGTTTCAGCTTCAGCGATGGCGACGCGACCGTCCAGCAGATGCAGACGGACGAGACCCGGTTCGACAGCTCAGGCCAGGCGCTGGCCGCGTTCAAGGCCGACGCACCGCTCACCTTCACGCTGACCCAGCCGACCACCGTCTCGCTGTTCCTCAATGACAAGGCCTATCCGTTCTTCGCCGATGATGCCGGCGGCGTTTCGCTCGCCATCAAGCAGGTCGCGGCGGCGCCCCTGGCCCCCGTCCCGTCGACGATCGTCAACCTGTCCGCCGACCCGACCGCGGCGAACGCCGGCACGACGAGCGGCTTCTACAACTACAATCCGGTGCAGGTGGTCCTCGGTCCGGGCACCTATTCGGTCGCGAACATCGGCATCGCCGACGGCGGCAAATACGACGCCTATACCGTCTATGCCCCGACCTCCGGCAATGCCGCCTACACCGACGGCCAGTGGGGCCTGAGCTTCTCCGACGGCAACGCCTCGGTGCAGGAGAACGAGAACGACGTCACGCGCTACAACTCGGCGTCCGACGCGCTGGCGCATTTCAAGTCCGATGCGCCGCTCACCTTCACCCTCACCGGCACCACCACCGTTTCGTTCTACATCAACGATTCTGCCTTCCCTTACTTCATCGATGATAGCGGCGGCGTTTCCCTGGCCATCACCCAGGTCTCCGCGCCGGCCTGTTTCCTGGCAGGCACCCGCATCCTGACCGCAACCGGAGAGGTCGCGGTCGAGGAGCTCGCCGTCGGGGACCTGGTCAGCGTTCGCGCCGCCGATGGTTCGCTGTCCGAGCAGCCGGTCGCCTGGATCGGCCATCGCGCCATCAGGGCCGCGCTGATGCCCGAACCGGACCGCTATCCGGTGCGCGTCCATGCCCACGCCTTCGGCCCGGACGCGCCCTGCCGCGACCTGCTGATCACGCCGGAGCATTGCCTGCTCGTCGACGGCGTCCTCGTCCCGGCGCGCATGCTGGTCAACGGACGCAGCATCGTCATCGACCGCAGCTTCGCCGACTACACCGTCTATCATCTGGAACTGCCGCGCCACGGCATCCTGATCGCCGACGGCCTCACCGCCGAGAGCTATCTCGACACCGGCAACCGCGGCAATTTCGCCAATGCCGACGCCGTCGCCCTGAATCCCGACTTCACGCACGACGCGTCGCATGCGCGCTGGGCAGATGCCGCCGCCCCGCTGGCCACCGACCGCGCCACCGTGGAGCCGATCTGGCGGGCGCTGGCGCTGCGTGCCGAGGAAGCCGGACTGACGCAGGTCCAGCCGGAGCGCGCACCGGCCGGCGCGGCGGCGCTGCGGCTGACCACCGATCTCGGCCAGGTCATCCTGCCGACGGCGGTGACCGGTGATCGCGTGCTGTTCTCGGTGCCGGGCGGCGCGAAGACGCTGCGCCTGCGGTCGCGGACCGCACGGCCGTCCGACGTGATCGGCCCGTTCGTCGACGATCGCCGCGCGCTCGGCGTCGCGGTCGGCGAGATCATCGCCGGATCCGGCGGGGCGCTGGTCGGCATCGACTCGCACCTCACCGATGCCTCGCTCGAGGGCTGGCATGCGCCGGAAGGCCAGACTCGCTGGACCAACGGCAACGCGATCCTGCCGGTCGCGGTGCCGGAAGCCGCGAACGAGACGCTCCTGGTGTCGGTGCAGGTGCTCGCCGCCGGCCCCACGCTGGAGCGCGGCCTGCCGCTCGTCGAGACGGAGTCCCTCGCCGCCTGATCGACATCTTTGCGATAAGGCAGCCATGACGGCAGACCGCGAGGTCTGCCGTCGTCCGTTGCGGCGCCCGTGCGCCCGGCAGACGCCCAGGCGACGTCCCGTCGAGAGAGTGATACGACAGCTCCCGCAACAGGAGCGACGTCGATGACCAACCAGGCCCTGATCGTCGGCGCGAGCGGCATCGTCGGACGCGCTCTGGCCGACCATCTGATCGCAGAGGGCTGGACCGTGTCCGGCCTGGCGCGAACCCCGCCGCGCGACATCGCCGGGCTGCACCCGGTCGCGGCCGATCTGTTCGATCCGGACTCGCTGCGCGCCGCCTTGTCCGGCCTGCGCCCCAGCCACGTGTTCCTGACAAGCTGGAGCCGGCAGGCCACCGAGGCGGAGAACATCGCGGTGAATGGCGGAATGGTCCGAAACCTGCTGGCGGCGGTGTCTCCCGCCGGCTCGGTGTCGCATGTCGGGCTGGTCACCGGGCTCAAGCATTATCTCGGCCCGTTCGAGGCCTACGGCAAAGGCACGCTGCCGGAGACGCCGTTCCGCGAGGAACAGGGCCGGCTGCCGGTGGAGAATTTCTACTATGCGCAGGAGGATGCGGTGTTCGCCGCCGCCGCCCGCGACGGGTTCGGCTGGAGCGTGCACCGGCCGCACACCATCATCGGGCTGGCGCTCGGCAACGCGATGAACATGGGC
>CAIMSN010000047.1 GCA_903844135.1 uncultured Rhodospirillales bacterium
CGAGCCCTCGGTCAGCGCCGCCTCGTAGGCGCCGACCCGCATCGTGCCGCCGAGATCGCCGCCCTCGCGTCGGCGCAGCAGCTCGTTGCCCTTGGCCCATTCCGTCATCAGACCGACCACCGGCTGCGCGGTCGGCCCGAACTCGGTCGACGACGCATCGGCGATTCCGGCCAGGTTGCGCGCGCATTCGATCACCGCCATCTGCATGCCGAAGCAGATGCCGAAGAACGGGATCCTGTGCTCGCGGGCGAAGCGCACCGCCTCGATCTTGCCCTCCGAGCCGCGCTCGCCGAACCCGCCCGGCACCAGGATGCCGTGCACGTCGGTCAGGCGCTCGATCAGCGCCTCCCTTCCCCCAAGGCCGCCATGGTGGCCGCCATGGCCGCCGGCATCCTCGAAGATCTGGCTGTCGACCCAGTCGAGCTTCACCTTCACCTTGTTGGCGATGCCGCCATGGATCAGCGCCTCGTTCAGCGACTTGTAGCTGTCCAGCAGCGAGGTGTACTTGCCGACCACGGCGATCCTGACCTCGCCCTCCGGGTTGCGCATCGCCTCCAGCACCCGCCGCCACGCCGACAGATCCGGCTCGCCCTCGTAGGGCAGGCCGAAATAGCGCAGCACCTCGTTGTCCATGCCCTCCTCGTGGTAGCTGATCGGGCAGGCATAGATGGTGTCGACGTCGAGCGCCGAGATGACGGCCTCGGTGCGGACGTTGCAGAAGCTGGCGATCTTGCGGCGCTCGTTGTCCGGCAGCGGACGGTCCGAGCGGCACAGCAGCATCTGCGGCTGGATGCCGACATTCTGCAGCTCCTTGACCGAATGCTGCGTCGGCTTGGTCTTGAGCTCGCCCGCCGCCGGGATCCACGGCACCAGCGTCAGATGCACGAACATGGTGCGCTCGGCGCCGAGATCGTTGCGCAACTGCCGGATCGCCTCCAGGAACGGCAGGCTCTCGATGTCGCCCACCGTGCCGCCGATCTCGATCAGCGCGAAATCCAGATCCTCGGTGCCATGCACCACCGCGTTCTTGATCGCATCGGTGATGTGCGGAATCACCTGCACCGTGGCGCCGAGATAGTCGCCGCGACGCTCGCGGGCGATCACCTCGGAATAGATCCGCCCGGTGGTGGCGTTGTCGGCCTTGGTCGCATGCACCCCGGTGAAGCGCTCGTAATGGCCGAGATCGAGATCGGTCTCCGCCCCGTCGTCGGTGACGAACACCTCGCCATGCTGGTACGGACTCATCGTTCCAGGATCGACGTTGAGATACGGGTCGAGCTTGCGCAGCCGCACTTTGTAGCCGCGCGCCTGCAGCAGAGCTGCCAGAGCCGCCGAGGCGATGCCTTTGCCAAGCGAGGAGACCACGCCACCGGTGATGAATACAAACCGTGTCATGGGCGTTCGTCCTACACCCGAAACCTGCGCGAGACCATTCGTAAACGCGCCCTGGCGGTCATCCGCGGGCGAACCGCTGCGCTCCAGTGCTCACGGCCAATCAGGCCGCTCCGCTCCGGTGCTCGCGTTTCACCCGCGGCCGGCGGCGCTTTGCCCCGCCTCTGACTCGCCAGGACACGTTTCCGAACGGTCTCTCCGTTTTTAGATGGCCCGGCTTCAGTGTTTCGGCAGGGCAGCCATGATCGCGCGCCGGCGAGGCCGGCATGGCCATCAAGGCCGCTCCGCTCCGGTGCTCGTCCCCGACCCGCGGCCGGCGCCGCTTTGCGCCGCCTCTGACGCGCCAGGACACGTTTCCGAACGGTCTCTCCGTTTTTAGATGGCGCGGCTCAGCGTTTCGGCAGGGCAGCCATGATCGCGTGTGCGGCCCTGGCGCCTTCCTGGATCGCGCCGCCGACGGTGCCGGCGAGGCCGTCATGGCAGCTCGCTTCTCCGGCCAGCACCAGGCGACCGTCGGCGAACGGGGTGCCGAGCGCGGCGCGGGCGCCGGCATGGCCTGGCCGCGCATAGGCGTAGCTGCCCAGGAACAGCGGGTCGCTGCCCCAGCGCGACACGGCGCCGTCCCCGACCAACCCTTTGAGCGCGTCCCGGCCGAGCAGGTCGGCCAGCCCGTCGCGAATCGAGTCGAGCGCCTCGTGCTCGCGTCCTGCCAGCGACCAGGCGTGGCGGCCGCCGAGGAAGCCGGTCGCCAGCGGCGACTCGTCCGGCCGGATCGCCAGCAGCATCCCGTCCGCGCCGCGCGACCCGAGCCGGCGCTCCAGCAACGTGCCGTCCGGCACGTCGAAGCGCGCGCCGTCGTCGATCCGGAACGCCGCCTTGCTCAGCAGCCCCATCGGCAGCCCGTCCAGCGCCGCCAGGATCGGGCCGGGCAGGGCAGGGGCGAACGCGATCCGTTCGTCGCGCAGCACCCCGGTCGACACGGTGACGATGCACGCGCCGGCGCGAAGCCGGCCCGAATCAGTGTCGATCGTGACATGCCCCGGCACGCTCCAGTCGATCCGCCGTACCGCGACGCCGCAGCGCACCGCGCCGGCGGCCGTCCCGAGGCAGCGCCGCAGCAGACGCCCGACTCCGTCGCGCGGGATCAGGTCGCCCTCGTCGAGCTGGTTCCGCTGCCAGTCCAGCAGCGACAGCGAGTCCGCGTCGGCGGCGGCGATGATCGCGCCCTCCCAGAACTCGATATTGGCCAGCCAGGGATCGTCCGGCGACCAAAGATCGCCGGCGGCGGACAGCGCCGGGTCCGGCCCCCCGGTCCGTGCATGGGCGGCGAGCCGGGTCGCGGCCGCGTGCCAGGCCTCCGCGGCGGCGTCGTAGGGTCCGGTCTCCGCCGCGGTGACGTCGCGGCCGCCGTCGAACAGGCGCCGCCCGCCCTGGTGCGCCGGACGCAGCGTCTCGCCGGCGTCGCGGGCCAGATCGACCAGCGGGTTGCGATCCACCTGGTGCAGCCAACTGGCGCCCTCGTCGATCCAGGCGCCATGCAGCCCGTCCGGCGTCGACGTGCGGGCGCGGCCGCCGATCGTGTCGTGCGCTTCGAGGACGATGACCGACCGGCCGGCACCACGCAGGATGCGCGCCGCCGAAAGCCCGGCCGCGCCGGCGCCGACGATGACGATGTCCGGGTCGCTCATAGGCGCGCGACCGGCGTCGCGCGCCCGGCTAGTGGCCCGGGACGGGAGCCGGCGCCGGGGCCGGAGCCGCCGGCGGGCGCGCCGGCAGGTTGGAGCCGGGAATCACCCCGCCCGGCACGGAACCCGGTATCGCCCCGCTCGGCGCCCCGCTCGGCGCGGTCTCCGCCGGCAGCGCCAATATGTCGTGCGTATGCCCCGAACTGCCGCGGTTCAGCACCGCCAGCGCCAGCGACAGCGCCATGAACGCCGCCGCCAGGATGCCGGTGGTGCGGGTCAGCAGGTTGGCGGTACCGCGGCCGCTCATGAAGCTGCCCATGCCCTGGCTGGAGCCGATGCCCAGACCGCCGCCCTCGCTGCGCTGGATCAGCACCACGGCGATCAGCGTCAGCGTGACCAGGAGATGAAGGACGAGCAGGGCGGTGATCATGGCAGGGTCGATGTCCGGTCTGTGTGTCTCAGCCGCCCGGCCGCTGGGCGGACGCGGCGGCGATGGCGAGGAAGTCGGCGACGGTCAGGCTGGCGCCGCCGACCAGCGCGCCGCCCACCTCCGGCACCGCGAGCAGGCTGGCGGCGTTGCCGGCATTGACCGAGCCGCCATACAGGATGCGCACCGTCGCCCCGGCCTCGCCGAACTGGCGCACCAGCTCGGCGCGGATGAAGCCGTGCATCGCCGCGACGTCGGCCTCGGTCGCGGTGCGCCCGGTGCCGATCGCCCAGACCGGCTCGTAGGCGACCACGCCGCTGCCCTCGGCGAACCCGTCCGGCAGGCTGCCCTTGAGCTGCCAGCCGACCACGTCCTCGTGCTGGCCGCCGCTGCGCTGGTCCTCGGTCTCGCCGACGCAGACGACCGGCAGCAGCCCGGCTTCGGTGGCGGCGACCACCTTCTCGCGCACCGTCTCGTCCAGCTCCTTGTGATTCAGGCGGCGCTCGGAATGGCCGAGGATCACATGGCTGCAGCCCAGGTCGCGCAGCATCGGCGCCGACACGTCGCCGGTATGCGCGCCCTTCGGCGCCATGTGGCAATCCTGCGCGCCCACCGCGATCGGCCCGCCGGCC
>CAIMSN010000048.1 GCA_903844135.1 uncultured Rhodospirillales bacterium
TCATCAGTCTCGAGGAAGGCGTGATCCGGTCGGCAAGCTTCGACACCTCGCAGGGTTTCGGCCTGCGCGCGGTGCTGGGCGACGAGGCCGGCTACGCGCATTCCGACGAGATCAGCGAGAGCGCGCTCCTGCGCGCCGCCGCCACGGTCGGCCAGGTGCGGGCGGGACGCAGCGGCACCGCGGCGGAACGGCCGCGCGCTACCAACGCCCGTCTGTACGGCGACGCCAACCCGCTGCGCGAGGCGGAGTTCGCGATGCGGGCCGCCCTGCTGTCGGAGATCGACGCCTATGCGCGCGGCCGCGACGGCCGCGTGGTGCAGGTGATGGCCTCGCTCGCCGCCGAATGGCAGGCGGTGCAGATCCTGCGCACCGGCGGCGAGCGGGTCGCCGACATCAGGCCGCTGGTACGCCTGAACGTCTCGGTGGTGGTCGAGAAGGACGGGCGGCGCGAGAGCGGCAGCTACGGCACCGGCGGGCGGTTCGAGTTCTCCCGGGTGCTGGGCGAGGCGAGCTGGAAGCATGCCGCCGACGAGGCGCTGCGCCAGGCGCTGGTCAATCTCGACAGCGTGCCGGCGCCGGCCGGCGAGATGGAGGTGGTGCTCGGCAATGGCTGGCCCGGCATCCTGCTGCACGAAGCGGTCGGACATGGCCTCGAGGGCGATTTCAACCGCAAGGGCACCTCCGCGTTCGCCGGACTGGTCGGCAAGCGGGTGGCGTCGAAGGGCGTCACGATCGTCGATGACGGCACCCTGCCCGACCGACGCGGCAGCCTGACCATCGACGACGAGGGCACCCCGGCCTCGCGCACGGTGATGATCGAGGACGGGATCCTGACCGGCTTCATCCAGGACCGGATGAATGCGCGGCTGATGCGGGTCGCGCCGACCGGCAACGGACGCCGGCAATCCTACGCGCACATGCCGATGCCGCGCATGACCAACACCATCATGCTCAACGGCGCGCATACGCCGGAAGAGATGATCCGCTCGGTCAAAAAGGGTCTGTATGCGGTCAATTTCGGCGGCGGGTCGGTGGACATCACCTCCGGCAAGTTCGTGTTCGCCGCCAGCGAGGCCTACCTGATCGAGGATGGCCGCATCACCGCCCCGGTGCGCGGCGCGACGCTGATCGGCAACGGCCCGGACGCCATGACCAAGGTCAGCATGATCGGCAACGACCTGGCGCTCGATCCCGGCATCGGCACCTGCGGCAAGAACGGCCAGGGCGTGCCGGTCGGCGTCGGCCAGCCGACGCTAAAAATGACCGGGCTGACGGTCGGAGGGACCGGAGGCTGAGAGACTCGCCGACCTTGGGCGACACCGCACCGACCCGGGCCGACCGTACCGCTGCGCTGCTCGCCAGCGGGCGTATGCCGGTCTGGCTGATCGTTTTGCTGGGCTCGCTGAGCGCGGTCGGACCGCTCTCGACCGACATGTATCTGCCGGCGTTCCCGGCACTCGAGGCGTCGCTCGGCTCCGGCGCCGGGTCGGCGCAGGTGACGCTGGCGGCCTGGTTCGTCGGGTTGGCGGTCGGGCAGTTCACCCAGGGCCCGGCCTCGGATCGCTGGGGACGGCGTGCGCCGCTGCTGTTCGGGATGACGATCTACACCATCGGTTCGATCGGCTGCACGTTCAGCCAGGACATCTGGAGCTTCTGCGCATGCCGGTTCCTGGCCGCGCTCGGCGGCTCCGCCGGCATGGTGATCCCGCGGGCGATCGTGCGCGACGTCGCCACCGGCGTGCAGGGGTCGCGCCTGATGTCGCAGCTCACGCTGGTGCTGGGCGTGGTGCCGGTGCTGGCGCCGCTGCTCGGCTCGCTGGTGCTGGGATTCGCCAACTGGCGCTGGATCTTCGCCATCGCCACGCTGTACGGGGTGGTGTCGCTGGTCGCGGTGCAGACGGTGCTGCCGGACACGCTGCCGCCGCCGCTCCGGCTCAGGCTGCGCCCGGTCGAAGTGCTGACCCGCGCCGCCACGATCGCCCGCGAGCGGGTGTTCCTGACCAACACCTGCATCTGCGGCTTCGCCAACTTCGTCGTGTTCGCCTATCTCGCCGGCACGCCGATCGTGTTCGAGAAGATCCTGCATTTCTCGCCGACCGGCTTCGGCCTGATGTTCGGCATCAACGCCGCCTGCTACATCGCCGGGACCCAGGTCAATGCGCGCCTGGTGGGTCGGGTCGGGCTGAGCCGTATGCTCGCCTACGGAATCGCGGCACTCACCATCAGCGGCGTGGCGCTCAACCTGGTGGCGTTGAGCGGTCTGGCCGGTCCGCAGACCAGCGTGCTGGTCACCGCGCTGCCGATCCTTGGCGTGATGGCGTCGCTGGGCTTCCTCAACCCCAACGCGACGGTGCTGGCGCTGACCGCGCATGCACGCCACGCCGGCAGCGCCTCGGCCCTGCTCGGCACGCTGCAATTTTCGTTCGGCGCCGTCAGCGGCGTGCTGATGGGGGTTTTCTCCGCGGTCAGCATGGTGCCGATGGCGCTGGTGATGCTGGCCGGCGTGATCGGCGCCAACCTCTCGTACCGTCTGTATCTGCGGCATGTCCGGGCAGGCTGACGCGGTCCTGCTCCGGCATCGCAACCTGATCGGGTTCCTCGCCAGCCGCTCCTTCTCGTCGCTGGCGTTCCAGATCCAGGCGGTGGCGATCGGCTGGCAGGCCTATGCCATCACCCGGCAGCCGCTCACCCTCGGTCTGATCGGCCTGTCGCAGTTCCTGCCGATGCTGCTGCTGGTATTCGTCTCAGGACAGGTCGCCGACCGGTTCGATCGCCGGCGGGTGGCGATGCTCTGCCAGGCGGTCGAGGCCGGCTGCGCGCTGGCGCTGGCCTGGGGTAGCTGGCGCCATGCGCTGACCCCCGGGACCCTCTACGCGGTCGTCGCGGTGTTCGGCGCGGCCAAGGCGTTCGAGGGACCGTCGCTGCAGGCGCTGCTGCCGAGTCTGGTGCCGTCGTCGCTGTTCAGCCGGGCGGCGGCGCTTAGCGCATCGCTGCTGCAGACCGCGACCATCGCCGGACCGTCGATCGGCGGGCTGCTGGTGCTGGCCGGCGCGCCGTTCGCCTACCTGACCTGCGTGGCGCTGTTCCTCTCCGCCCTGCTGACGATGAGCCTGGTGCGGCTGGAACGGCCGCCGACGCCGCGCGGGCCGGTCTCTCTGGCCAGCGTGTTCGGCGGGCTGGACTTCATCCGGCGTCGCCCGACCATCCTCGGCGCCATCTCGCTCGACCTGTTCGCGGTGCTGCTGGGCGGCGCCACCGCGCTGCTGCCGGTCTATGCGCTGGATATCCTGCATGGCAGCCCGCTGGCGCTCGGCCTGCTGCGCGCGTCGCCGGCGATCGGCGCGCTGTCGATGTCGCTGCTGCTGGCGCGCCGGCCGATCACCGGCCAGGCCGGACCGCTGATGTTCGCCGCGGTGGCGATTTTCGGCCTGGCGACGATCGTGTTCGGCGTCTCGCGGTCGCTGCCGGTGTCGATCGTGGCGCTGGCGGTGCTCGGCGCCGCCGACGTGATCAGCGTGGTGGTGCGCTCCACCCTGGTGCAGCTCGGCACGCCGGACGAGATGCGCGGCCGTGTCTCGGCGGTGAATACGCTGTTCATCGTCACCTCGAACCAGCTCGGCGAGTTCGAGAGCGGCGGTCTGGCCTGGCTGCTCGGCAGCGCGCCCGCCGCGGTGGTGGCGGGCGGCGTGGGCACGCTTCTGGTCGCCGGCCTGTGGATACGCCTGTTCCCCGGGCTCGCCCGGCTGGATCGGCTCGAACAGGGTGAGACCACCCGGCACTGAATGCCGGGTCGGCACATCTTGCCGCGTTCAGGTGGGCAGATTCTGCCGGGTCCCGGGCGCCCGCCGCGCCGGACCGACGGTCCGGGCTGGCCTGCGCCTTGCAGAAGCGTCGCCGGATGCCGTGTCAGCATGAGGGCGTTGCGATGTCGGGCGTATCGAGCGCAATGGCGATTTCGGTCTATCTCTCGACCGCCAAGGACGAGCAGACCGAGGTCGCCCGGATGGTCAAGAGCGACAAGCCGCTGGCGGCGACCGTCTCCGCTTTCGAGACCGCGGCGCCGACCCTGGGCAGCTCCAGCGCGATCCTGGCGAACTACAAGGCGCTGCAGGTTCTGACCGGCGCCTACAACATGACCGGGCAGCTCGGCAGCACCGCGATCCTGAAAGACCTGCTCACGGAATCGCCCGACGCCAAGAACTCCCTGGTGCAGCAGACGGCGAACACCGACTATCTGCATTTCGCCCGCGCGACCTCTGGCCGCGCCACCGAGACCGTGCAGTTCGGCGCCGCCGACAGGCTGTCCCTGTCGACCGGCGGCGCCTCGGCCACCTCCCTGACGATGCAGAACACCGCCTGGAACGGCACTGCGCAGACCAAGGCGAGTCCAGGGGTCTCGTGGTCGTTCGTGCTGGATGACGGCAGCGCCTCGGCCTCGATCGCCGCCTCGCTGACCGCCGCCTGGACCGCGTCCGGCGGCACGGGCAGCTACGCTGTCGACGCCGCCGGCACCATCAGCGGGCCGGCCGGCGCACCCGGGATCGGCACCCGGACCGACTCCGCCGGCAACACGGTCTACAGCCTGCCGATCGCCACCGCGAGCGACGGCACGGTGATCAAGAGCGCCGACATCGTCGCCGTGAAGGTCGCGGCCGGAACCGGCGCCGGCGCGGCCAACGCGCAGCTCGGCGCGCTGCAGGGCGCCATCGCCGCCGCCGGCTTCGATGCCACGCTGTCCGCATCGGGAACCTTGTCGATCCTCGACCCGGCGACCGCCGGCGTCTCCACCCTGGCGCGCGGCTTCGGCGTGGCGATCGCGACCGCGACGAATACGACGGTCGATCCTGGCGGCCGGCTGGTTCTGGGCGATGCCGGCAAGACGCTCACCGCCGGGCAGGTGCTGACTGACGGCAGCGTCGCGCTCGGCACCGTGAAATCGGTGGACATGTTCGGCACCGTGACCCTCGCCGCGCCGCTGCAGGCGAGCATCGCGCCCGGCGACACGATCTCGGTCGCGACCGGGCTGGGCCTGGCCAATGTCGGCACGCCGGCGACGGCGGCGGCTGGGAGCGATACGGGCAGCAAGACGATCGCCCTCGGCAAGGCCGGCATCGGCCTGCAGCCGGGCCAGATCATCACCAGCGGCGGCGTGACGATCGGCACGGTCGGCGCGGCGAGTGCGTTGGGCACCGTCACGCTTCTCGCCGGTCTGACCAGTCCGGTGTCGCAGGGAGAAAGCCTGATGATCCTCCCGGCCATCTCCGGCGGCGTGACGCCGGCGCTGTCCGACGCCAAGAACGTCGCCGGCATCGTGTCCAGCTACGAGACCAACGCCTACGAAACGCAGATGGGCCAGCAATATGCCGGCATGGACGATGCGCTGTACTACGCGCGCACCATGGGCGGCATCACCAGCATCAGCGCCCTGATGTCGAACCAGAAGCTCCTGTCGGTGGTCACCACCAGCCTCGGCATGGGCAGCTATTTCGGTGCGCTGGATTACGACCAGCAGGTCCGGATCCTGACCGCGAAGGTCAATCTCAAGACGATGACCAGCCCGGCCGGCATCAAGCAGACCGCGATCCAGTATCTGATCGCCAAGGCCGGCACCCAGAGCACCGCGCCGACCGGCCTCGCCGCGATGCTGGCCGGCCAGTCCCCCTCCCAGACCGACCTGTTCGGGCTGGTCAACGGCGTCTCCCAGAGCAGCAGCGGCAACAGTCCGGGCGACCCGATCCTGTCCCTCTTCACCTGACACGCTGACCTGGGAGACGGAAAGACCGTTTGGAAACGTGTCCTGGCGAGTCAGAGGCGGCGCAAACGCGACGCCGGCCCCGGGTGAAACGCGAGCACCGGAGCACAGCGGATCGCCCGCGGATGACCGCCAGGTCGCGATTACGAATGGTCTTTCGCCGTGAACCCTCTCGCGTGAGAGACGAAAAGACCGTTCGGAAACGTGTCCTGGCGAGTCAGAGGCGTCGCCCAGCGACGCCGGCCGCGGGTGAGACGCGAGCACCGGAGCGGAGCGGCCTGGATGGCCGTGAGCACCGGAGCACAGCGGATCGCCCGTGGATGACCGCCAGGGCGCGTTTACGAATGGTCTTTCGCGGTGAGGTCGGCGAGGTGGCCGATCTCCTCAAGCCTTATGCCGTCTGGCGCCACCAGGCGATTGCGGCCGCGCGCCACCCGCCTGGGCAGGAAGACGTGCTCGAAACCGAGCTTGTGCGCCTCCTTCAGCCTGGCCTCGGCCTGCGCCACCTGGCGTACCTCGCCGGAGAGCCCGACTTCGCCGAAATAGACCGACCCGGCGCTGGTCGGCTGTCCGCTGGCGGCGGAGGCGAGCGCCGCGGCCACCGCGAGATCCGCCGCCGGCTCCTGGATCCGCAATCCGCCGGCGACATTGAGATAGACGTCCATCCCGGACAGCTTGAGTCCGCATCGCGTCTCCAGCACCGCCAGCAGCATGTTCAGGCGGCCGGCATCCCAGCCCACCACCGCGCGCCGCGGCGAGGAGCCGGCGTTCGGCGACAGCAGCACCTGGATCTCCAGCAGGACCGGCCTGGTGCCTTCCAGGCCGGCGAACACCGCGCTGCCGGCGATGTTGCCGCGCCGCTCGGCCAGGAACAGCGCCGACGGGTTCGGCACCTCGGCCAGGCCGCGATCTGTCATCTCGAACACGCCGATCTCGTCGGTAGCGCCGAACCGGTTCTTGGCGGCACGCAGGATGCGGAACTGGTGGCCGCGATCGCCTTCGAAATACATCACCGCATCGACCATGTGCTCGAGCACGCGCGGCCCGGCCAGCGCGCCCTCCTTGGTGACGTGCCCGACCAGGATCAGGCCGAAGCCGCGCGCCTTGGCCAGCCGGATCAGCTCGAACCCCGAGGAGCGCACCTGGCTGACCGACCCGGGCGCGCTCTCGATCGTCTCCAGCCACATGGTCTGGATCGAATCGATCACCACCAGGGCGATGTCGCGCTCGGTCTCGAGCGTCCGGGCGATGTCGACCACGCTGATCGCCGCGGCCAGTTCCAGGCCGGGCGCGGACAGGCCGAGACGCCGGCCGCGCATCCGGAGCTGATCCACCGCCTCCTCGCCGGAGATGTAGAGAACGCGCCGTCCGGCCGACGCCATCGCCGCCGCGGCCTGCAGCATCAGGGTCGATTTGCCGATTCCGGGGTCGCCGCCGACCAGCACCACCGAGGCCGGCACCAGCCCGCCGCCCAGCACACGGTCGAGCTCGGCGATGCCGGTGCCGATGCGCGGCGGCGGCTCGGCGTCGCCTTCCAGCCCGACGAAGCCGATCCTGCCGCCGGTGCGGGCGGCGCCGCCGGCGATCGGGCGCGACGAGGCGGCGCGCACCTCGCCGGATTCCTCCACCAGCGTGTTCCATTCGCCGCACGCCTCGCAGCGGCCGGTCCATTTCGGCCAGACCGCGGCGCAGGCCTGGCAGACGAACCGGACCTGCGGCCGCTTGCTCATGAACGCCGCCCGATCACGACCGGCCGAACACCCTCCGCACGCGCCTCGGGCGGTGGAGCGGCAATCCGGTCGTCATCGATCATGTCGCCTCCGGGACGCGCTCTGGACTCGACCTGGGACGGTCGCATGCACCGGCCGGCGCGGCGAGGGATGTGCCGCTCACGGTCCGCGTGCCGAACCGCTGCCGGGCTTCGCTTCGGGCGCAGCGTCCGGCATCGGCGCCGCGAACAGGCTCGCCTGCATCAGCGCGCCGGCCGGCTGCAGCAGCACCAGCAGCACCAAGGCGGGCCGGCCCGGCGGAAGAAGCAGATAGCGCTGCTCGCGCCCGTCCGCGCTGGCGCCCATCAGCGTCATGTCGGTGCCCTGCCGCGCCATCGACTGCGACAGCGCCAGGGTCAGGGCCTTGGACGCGACCTGGATGCCGCCGGCGCCGCACCAGCCATCGTCGAACGACAGCACCATCAGATGGCCGGGCGCATGCGCGATCCGGAACGCCATTCCCGGTCTCGGCAGCAGGCCGGCGGCCTGATCCGCGCGCATCGGGACAGCATCCGGGGCGACCAGGGCGGCACGCAGGCCGGTCGCGTCGCCGGGATGGAGGAAGCAGCTTCGCATGAACAGCCCGGCCAGCGCCGCGGCCTCGGGACGGCCGGCGGGCTCGGGGGCCTGGGCGGCAAAGGCGGAACAGGCCATCGACCCGGCGACAACCGACCCCAGCACCATCCAGGCCCCGATGCTGGAGCGCGCTATCGCCGCAGCTCCATGCTGATCGGGCCTTCGCGTCGTCCGTGGGTGAACTGGTCGACCATCGGATTGCCGCTCTCCAGCAGCGAGCTGGCCGGTCCCTGCCAGACCAGCTTGCCCCGGTAGAGCATCGCCGCGCGGTCGCCGATCCGGGTGGCGGAGGCCATGTCGTGGGTGATGGCGATCGCGGTGCTGCCGAGGCGCTTGACGCAGTCGACAATCAGTCCGTCGATCACCGCCCCCATGATCGGGTCGAGCCCGGTGGTCGGCTCGTCGAAGAACAGGATGTCCGGACGCGCGGCGATGGCGCGGGCCAGGCCGACCCGCTTCTGCATGCCGCCGGACAGCTCGGCCGGAGACAGGTCGCCGACGCTGGGATCGAGCCCGACCTGACGCAGCACGTCGCCGGCCTTGCTCCTGGCCTCCACGCGCCCGATCCGCCCCTTGCCGCGACGCGCCAGCAGGCCGAACGCCACGTTCTCCCAGACCGGCAGGCTGTCGAACAGGGCACCGTTCTGGAACAGCATGCCGATGCGTTCGCGGGTGGCGTCCTGCGCGCGCCGCGTCTGACCCAGCACGTCGACGCCGTCGATCTCGATGGTGCCGGCATCCGGCTGGATCAGGCCGAGGATGCAGCGCAGCAGCACCGACTTGCCGCTGCCCGAGCCGCCGATCACCACCATCGAGGTGCCGGTCTCGACATCGAGATCGATGCCGTCGAGCACCCGCTTCGGACCGAAGCTCTTGCTCAGACCGCGGATGCGGATCTTGGGAGAGGCGATGCCGCTCATCGGGAGAAGAACATCTCGGTCAGCACGTAGTCGAACGACAGGATCAGGATCGAGGCGGCGACCACCGCGGCGGTGGTCGAGCCGCCGACGCCCTGCGCGCCGCCCTTGCTGTTGTAGCCCTGGTAGCAGCCCATCAGCGCGATCAGGAACCCGAACACCGCCGCCTTGGCCAGTCCGACGGTCACGTCGGTCGGCTGCACGAAGCCGATCGTGTTGGCGACGTAGGCCGAGGGCGAGAAGCCGAGCTTGATCACCGAGACCACGAATCCGCCCATGACGCCGAGGATGTCGGCGATCACCACCAGCAGCGGCAGCGCCAGCAGGCCGGCCAGCAGGCGGGGCGCCACCAGATATTTCATCGGGTTGGTGGAGAGCGTGCCGAGGGCGTCGATCTGGTCGGTCACGCGCATGGTGCCGATCTCGGCTGCCATCGCCGCACCGACCCTGCCGGCGACCATCAGCCCGGCCAGCACCGGCCCCAGCTCGCGCACCACCGACAGCACGACGATGTCGGCGACCGCGGACTGCGCGTTGAAGCGGGAGAAGCCGGTGAAGGATTGGAGCGCGATCACCATGCCGGAGAACACCGCGGTCAGCGCCACCACCGGCAGGCTGAAGAAGGCGAACTCCAGGAAGGCGGTGACGAAATTGCGCCAGTAGAACGGCGGCCGGAACCAGTGCGACACGCCGTTCAGGGCGAACAGGGCCAGGCGGCCGGCGCCACGGACCGTGTCGAGCACGCCGCGCCCGAGAGCTGCGATCAGAAGAGAGAGGCGCATCACGAAGCGTGTCTGGCCGGGCGGATGCGAACACTCATGGTGGTTGCGTATAGCCGCATCGGCCGCGCTTTCAAACCGGGCGTCGAGCCGTTACGATGGCGACGCCGCGCCGGCCGGGATGGTGTCACGCAATGCTGTCTGAGACCGGGTTCGTCAGGAAGCGGGTGCTGGTGACCGGTGGGGCGGGCTTCCTCGGCTCGCACCTGTGCGAGCGCCTGCTCGCAGACGGCCACGACGTGCTGTGCGTGGACAATTATTTCACCGGTGCGAAGGACAATATCGCGCCGCTGTTCGCCTCGGCGAACTTCGAGGCGCTCCGGCACGACATCAGCACGCCGCTGATGGCCGAGGTGGACGAGATCTACAATCTCGCCTGTCCGGCCTCGCCGCGACACTACCAGTACGACCCGGTGCAGACCCTCAAGACCAGCGTCCTCGGCGCGATCCACATGCTGGGGATCGCCCGGAGGACCGGTGCCAGGGCGTTCCAGGCCTCGACCAGCGAGGTCTATGGCGACCCGGACGTGCATCCGCAGCCCGAGGATTATTGCGGCAACGTCAATCCGCTCGGGCCGCGCGCCTGCTACGACGAGGGCAAGCGCTGCGCCGAGACGCTGTTCTTCGACCATCGGCGCAAGCACGGCACCAGCATCAAGGTGGTGCGAATCTTCAACACCTACGGGCCGCGCATGCATCCAGAGGATGGGCGGGTGGTGTCCAACTTCATCACCCAGGCGCTGCGCGGCCAGGACATCACCCTCTATGGCGACGGCAGCCAGACCCGGGCCTTCTGCTACGTGTCGGACATGATCGAGGGGTTCGTGCGGATGATGCGGACGCCGGACGACGTGACCGGACCGGTCAATCTCGGCAATCCGCACGAACTGACCGTGCGCGACCTGGCCGAGCGGATCCTGGCGCTGACCGGGTCGCGCTCGAAGCTGGTGTTCGCCGCCCTGCCACAGGACGACCCGACCCAGCGCTGCCCGGATATCGGCCGTGCCAAGGCCCTGCTCGACTGGCAGCCGACGGTGGAGCTGGACGAGGGCCTCACCCGGACGATCGCCTATTTCGACGCGCTGCTCGGCGGGCGGAGGGCGAGACTCTCGGTCCCGGCGACGGGCTGACCCTGGGTCATCGGGAGGACGGCGGAAGTCTGATCGGCAGAGTGCTGGCCACGCAGAACAGGACGGACTGGAGCGCCAGCATCGCCAGCAACGGCAGGGTGAACGCGCGCGGGCCGGAGCCGGGATGCGCGGCCTGCCCGGAGGCGACCAGCAGGGCCAGGACCGTGGTCGCGACCGGGCCGCCCAGCCGCTGGGCGATGTTGCTCGCCGTGGTGGCGATCGGGATGGTCTCCCTGGGGACGGCGGCATAGGACGCGGACAGCGCCGGAACGCCGATCGCGCCCTGCGCGGCGCCGCGCAGGAACAGCGCGCCCGTCATCAGCGCCATGGAGAACCCGCTCAGGCTCATCCACAGCATCGGCAGAGTGGCGAGCACGCCCAGCAGCGCCCCGCCGGCAGAGACCGAGCGGCAGCCGAACCGCGCCGTGAGCGACCCGGTCGCGGGATAGACGCACAGCATGCCGAGCCCCTGCGCCGCCAGCGTCCAGCCGGCCTGCGACGGCGAGAACCGCCAGCCGACGATCAGGAACAGCGGCAGCAGCATCTGGCCGGCGAAGGCGACCCCATTGGACAGGAACAGGGCGACGGTCGCGCTCCGGAAGATCCGGTTGCCGAACAGACGCACATCCACCAGAGCCCGATCCTTGCTGCGCAGCGCATGCAGGACGAAACCGGTCATGAGCAGCAGACCGGCGGCGAGACTGAGAAGCCCGGCCGGCTGCCGCGCCCTGTCGAGCCCGTAGAGCAGGGAGACCAGGGCCGGAGAGATCAGCAGGAAGCCGAGCGCATCGAACCGGCGGCGCTCCGCGGCGGGCGCGTCGCGCGGCAGCAGCAGGGCGGCCAGGACCAGGCCGAGAATGCCGAGCGGGAGATTGACGTAGAACAGCCATCGCCAACCGGCATGCGCCACGATCAGCCCGGCGATGCTCGGTCCCAGGATCGGCGCGAGCAGCACCGGCATCGCCATGAATCCGATCACCCGGGCCATGTGCCGGCCGGCAACGCGCGCCACCATCATCTGCGCCATCGGCGCCAGCAGCCCGCCGGAGAGGCCCTGCAGCAGCCGGGCGGCGATCAGCCCGTCGATCGACCGGGCGGCGCCGCACAGCAGCGATGCCAGGGTGAAGGCGGAGAAGCAGGCCAGATACAAGGTCTTGGCGCCGAACCGGTCGACCAGCCAGCCGTTGAGCGGCAGCATCAGCGCCAGCGCCAGCAGGTAGCCGCCGATCACCCATTGCACCGTGACGATCGGGGCGTGCAGCGCCTGGCCGATGCTCGACAGCGAGACGCCGACGATGGTGGCGTCCATCTGCGTCATCAGCGGCCCCAGCACCACCACGGCGACGGTGCGCCAGACCAGCGGATCCAGACGGTCGGGCGTGTCGGCCGCTTCACTCATCGGACGGTCGCAACGACGCGATCCCGGTGCGCCAGACGCAAGCTCAATCCGCCAGCACGCCGCCGATCTTGTCCAGCAGCGTGGCGCTGCGGAACGGCTTGAGCAGGATGCGCCGCTCGGCGATGTCGGCCAGCGCGGTCAGGTCGGCGTAGCCGGTCACGAACAGGACCTTGAGGTCGGGCTGGTGCTTGCGTGCGGCGCGCGACAGCTCGTGGCCGTTCATCCCCGGCATCGCATAGTCGGTGACCATCAGATCGACCCGCCCGGCTTCGGCGAGGCGCTCCATCGCCTCCGCGCCGCTCGCCGCCTCGATCACCCGGTAGCCGGCCTCGGCGACGATGGTGCTGGTGACGTCGCGGACGGCGAGATCGTCATCGACCAGCAGCACCAGATGGCTCGGTTGCGGCGCGGCGGGCTGCGGCGAGTCCGGCACCGGCGGAATCGCGAACGAGGCGGGCGTCGCGGCGGCGAGCGGCAGGGGCGTCGCCGGTTCGGCCCCCGCCGGAAGCTCGGCGCGCGGCAGCAGGATCGCCGCGCGGGTGCCCTCGCCCGGCGTCGACGCGAGCGTGACGATGCCGCCGGACTGGCGGGCGAAGCCGTACACCTGGGCCAGACCGAGCCCGGACCCCTTGCCGGGCGGCTTGGTGGTGAAGAACGGCTCGAACGCCCGCGCCAGATGCGACGGGCTCATGCCGCGACCGGTGTCGCTGACCGAGATCTCGACATAGTCGCCAGCGCCCGGCAGCCCGAGCATGTCCGCCTCCTCCGCTCCGACCGGACGGTTGGCGGTGGCGATGGTGATGGCGCCGCCGACCTCCATCGCGTCGTGCGCGTTGAGCGCGAGGTTCAGGATCATCCGCTCGATCTGGGTGCGGTCGACGAAGGCCGGCCAGAGCCCGTCCTGCAGGCTGGTCGCGACCTCGATGCCGCCGCCGGTCGCCGCAGGCAGCAGGCCGCGCAGCTCCGCGACGGTATCGTTGAGGTCGGTCGGCTTCGGCTCCAGGCGCTGACGCCGGGCGAAGGCCAGCAATTGTCGGGTCAGGTTGCCGCCGCGCTCGGCCGCCTCGCGCATCGCCGCCAGCCGGCCCGCCATCCTGCCCTGGGCGTGCGGATCCAGCACGCCGCCGTCCCGGGTGGAGGCCTCGAGGAATTCGATGTTGCCGATGATGACGGTGAGCAGGTTGTTGAAATCGTGCGCGACGCCGGAGGTGAGCTGGCCGACCGCCTCGATCCGCTCGGCCTTGGCCAGCCTGGCCTCGGTGCGGCCGCGATCGGTGATCTCCTCGAACAGCCGGCGCTCCATGTCCTCGCGCTGACGGCGCGCGTCGGTGCGGGCCAGCACCAGCGCGTCGATCTCGGTGCTGGTGCCGACATAGGCGATGCCGGCGCCCGGCGCAGGCAGGAGCGCGGCATCGGCCGGGCTCGCCAGGGTGCGGAACCAGCGGTACTGGCCGTCGCGATGCAACAGCCGGTGCTCGATCTCGATCGGCGTCGCGGTGCCGATCGCCACGCTCCAGCGCTCCAGGACCGCGTCGCGCTCGTCGGGATGCAGCATGGAGCCCAGCCGATCCGGATGGACCGGGCCCTCGTCATGGTCCAGGCCGTACTCCGACCAGAGCCGGCCGAGCGGCTCGATCAGACCGTCCTGGCGCACGGTGAACATCAGGTGCGGCAGGCAGTCCATCAGCCTGGCGCCGTTCAGCGCATCCGCCACCGCATTGGACAGGCGCTCGGTCGCGTGAACCTCGTCCGCGCCCTGGCCCGCTTCATGGCCCGCTCCCTCCCATCTGGCGACCAGAGCGCCGGCGGTGCCGGGCACGTCGAACGGCGCCACCACCAGCCGATCCCGGTCACGGACGGTCAGCACGGCAAGGCGGCTCTCGGCGACCGCCTTCGCGGCGGCGCCGTCCGGGTCGGTCAGAAAGGCCCGGGTCGACCCGTCCAGCCCGGCGCATCCCATCGCCCGGAGCGCGCCCTGCTCGCGCAGCAGCACGCATACCCCGTCGCAGCCGATCGCCTGACGGCCGCCGTCGCGCACCATCCTGAGGATCTGCGGCAGGCTGCGGGTCGCGGCGAGCCGCTCGAGAGGCGAGGCCGGAGCCCCGCGCCCGTGCTGGAGGACGTTCATCGGGAAACGCCGGCCGCGAGCCGGCGGCGCGCGGACCTGTGCGGACCGGCCTTCGCCGCCGGGACGGCGTCGGGCGGCGACCAGTGCAGATCGCAGCGCGCCTCGTAGAGCTCGTCGCAGCCGAGCTCGAGCCGGCGTCCGGTTTCCTGGCGCTTGGCGGTCCAGCAGGCCGGGGCGTCGCAGACATGGCAGCGCGCGGTGAGCCTTACATGACGGGCCGCATGCCCGGCCAGCCGCGCCACCGGCTCGAACGGGCGCTTCAGGTAGTCGGTGTCCAGGCCGCCGACCACCACCTTCTGGCCGCTCGCCACCGCGCCCAGCACCTCGTCGACGATGTCGCCGTCGTAATGCGGCGCGACCAGGAACTGCACCTCGTCGATCACCAGGGTGCGCGCCGAGGCCGCCTGCGCCGGCCAGGACGAGACCGGAAGGGCGGCGATGCTGGAGCCGTCGCGGCTGGACACCAGCGAGACGCCGTCGCGCACGTCGAACGCGGGCTTGAGCACCAGCACGCCGCCGTCGCACGCCGACGCGTGGGCGATCAGCGCGGACGACTTGCCGGCGAACATCGGTCCGGTCATCAGCAGCAGCGCGCCGGTCGTGGCAGTGGTGCGTGGAACACTGGCGTATCTGGTCATCGGGTCCGTCCATAGCGTGACCCCGTGTCTCCGCCCATGGGCCAGTGCCCAGGTTGCGGCCCGCTCGCGGGCACGTGTTCGCGAGGAGAGCGTCGCCGCAGGCGAGTGTGGCAGCGCGACCACGGCTTGACCTGCCGCACGCGAACGCCGGACAAGACCGGCATGCAGCGCATCTTTTCCGGCATCCAGCCCTCCGGCATCCCGACGCTGGGCAACTATCTCGGCGCCATCCGCAACTGGGTCGCGCTGCAGCAGGGGCACGAATGTCTCTACTGCCTGGTCGACCTGCATGCGATCACAAGCTGGCAGGATCCGGCGGCGCTGCGCGACCAGACCCGCACCCAGGCGGCGATCCTGCTGGCGGCCGGCATCGATGCCGAGACGCACATCCTGTTCAACCAGTCCGCGGTCAGCGCGCATGCCAGGCTGGCCTGGATCTTCAACTGCGTGGCACGGATCGGCTGGCTCAACCGCATGACCCAGTTCAAGGACAAGGCCGGGAAGGATCGCGAGGCGGTGTCGTCCGGCCTGTACGTCTATCCGAACCTGATGGCGGCCGACATCCACGCCTATCACGCGACCAGGGTGCCGGTCGGCGACGACCAGCGCCAGCATCTCGAGCTGGCCAACGACATCGCCCAGAAATTCAACCACGACTATGCGGTGGAGTTCTTCCCGGCCATCGAGGCGGTGGTGCCGCCCGAGGCGGCGCGGGTGATGAGCCTGCGCGACGGCACCAGGAAGATGTCGAAATCCGACCCGTCGGATCAGAGCCGGATCAACCTGACCGACGATGCGGCGACCATCGCGCTCAAGATACGCCGCGCCAAGACCGATCCGGAGCCGTTGCCGTCCGAGGCGGCCGGGCTCGAGGGCCGGCCCGAGGCGCGCAACCTGGCGACGATCCTGGGCGCGCTGTCCGGGCGAACCCTCGACCAGGTGCTGGCCGAGCATGGCGGCAGCGGTTTCGGTCCGTTCAAGGAGGCGCTGACCGCGCAGGTGCAGGAGAGCCTGGCGCCGATCTCCGGCGAGACGCAGCGCCTGCTGTCCGATCCCGGACATCTCGACCGGGTGCTGCGGCGCGGCGCGGAACGCGCCAACGCGATCGCCGAACCGATCGTGCGCGAAGCCGAGCGCATCGTCGGCTTCCTGAGCTGAACCGGCGGCTGCGATGCGACAGGCGATCCAGACGCTTTCGGTCGAGACGCGCGGCAAGGGGCTGAGCGCGATCACCCGCCCGGTGCTGGACTGGGTGGCGGCGCAGGGCATCCGCACCGGCCTGCTGACGCTCTGGTGCCAGCACACCTCGGCCTCGCTGACGGTGCAGGAGAACGCCTCGCCGGCGGTGCTGGCCGACATCGCCCGCTATTTCGACACCATCGCCCCGGAGGCGCCGGGCCGCTACGCGCACGACGACGAGGGCCCGGACGACATGCCGGCGCATCTGCGCGCGATGCTGACCGGCGTGCAGCTCACCATCCCGGTCGCCGATGGCCGCCCGGTGCTGGGAACCTGGCAGGGGATCTATCTGTTCGAGCATCGCCGGGCGCCGCATCGTCGCACGATCGTGCTGCATCTGATCGGCGACGCGACGCCCTCGCCGTCCTAGTCTGCGTCAACCACGAGTACGGAGCCCGGCATCATGGCGGACCAGCCGACCTACAAGACCTACAACCATCCCGCCGGCGGCTGGGGTGCGCTGGGGGCGACCGCCAGGGTGCTGCGCGAACAGAGCGTGATCGCGCAGTCGACCCGTACGCTGCTGGCGATGAACAAGCCGGACGGGTTCAAGTGCTCCTCCTGCGCCTGGCCGTCGCCCGACCCCAACGAACACAAGCCGAAGACCTTCGAGTTCTGCGAGAACGGCGCCAAGGCGCTGGCGTTCGAGACCACGCGGCGACGGGTGACGCGGGCGTTCTTCGCCAGCCACAGCGTGACCGAGCTGATGGGCTGGACCGACTACGCGCTGGAGATGGAGGGACGGCTGGTCGAGCCGATGCGCTACGACGCGCGGACCGACCATTACGTGCCCTGCTCGTGGGAGCAGGCGTTCGCCGAGATCGGCGCCGAGCTCCGCGCCCTGCCCGACCCGAACCAGGCGGAATTCTATACCTCCGGCCGCACCTCGAACGAGGCGGCGTTCCTGTATTCGGTGTTCGTGCGGGAATTCGGCACCAACAACTTTCCCGACTGCTCCAACATGTGCCACGAGCCGACCAGCCGCGGCCTGCCTAAGTCGATCGGCATCGGCAAGGGCACCTGCACGCTCGACGATTTCGGCAAGGCCGAGGCGATCTTCGTCATCGGCCAGAACCCAGGCACCAACAGCCCGCGCATGATGACGCAGCTGGTCGAGGCGCGTCATCGCGGCGTGCCGATCGTGGTGATCAACCCGATGCCCGAGCGGGCGCTGATGCGGTTCACCGAACCGCAGGACCCGGTCAAGATGGCGACCTTCGGCTCGACCAAGATCGGCAGCGAGTTCGTGCATATCCGCATCGGCGGCGACATCGCGGTGCTGAAGGGCATCTTCCGGGCGGTGCTGGAGCGCGACGACGCGGAGATCGCGGCAGGCCACCCGTCGGTGCTCGACCATGCGTTCATCGCCGAGCACACGCACGGCTTCGAGGCCGCCGCCGCCGAGGCGCGCGCCACCGACTGGGCGGCGATCGAGGCGATGTCGGGCATCGGCCGGGCGCAGATCGAGCGCGTCGCCGGGATCTACGTGGCGTCGAACGCGACCATGATCTGCTACGGCATGGGCATCACCCAGCACCAGAGCGGCGCCAAGGCGATCCAGCAGATCGCCAACCTGCTGCTGCTGCGCGGCAATATCGGCAAGCCGGGCGCCGGTATCTCGCCGGTGCGCGGCCATTCCAACGTGCAGGGCGACCGCACGGTGGGCATCGACGAGAAGCCGACCCGGGCCTATCTCGACCAGTTCGAGACGGTGTTCGGCTTCAAGCCGCCGCAGGAGCCCGGCCACGACGTGGTCGAATCGGTCGAGGCGATGATCGCCGGCACCGCGAAGGTGTTCGTCGGGCTGGGCGGGAACTTCATCCATGCGGTGCCGGACACGCCGGTCGCCTACGAGGCGATGCGCCGCCTCAACATGACCGTCGCGGTCAGCACCAAACTCAATCGCGGCCATCTGGTGCATGGACGCAAGGCCTACATCCTGCCCTGTATCGCCCGCGCCGAGCTCGACATGCAGAACGGCGTCAAGCAGCGCATCACCATCGAGGACTCCACCTCGATGGTCGGCGCGTCGTCCGGCATCCTGGAGCCGGCCAGCCCGGACCTGCTGTCGGAGATCGCGATCGTCTGCCGCATGGCGCGCGCCACCCTTCCGGAGTCGACGGTCGCCTGGGAAAGCTACGAGCGCGACTACGACCTGATCCGCGACATGATCGCCAGGGTCTATCCGGCGATCTACGCCGACATGAACCGCCGCCTCGACCAGAAGCAGTTCCATCTGCGCAATCCGGCGCGCGAGCGCGAATGGAAGACCGACACCGGCAAGGCCAACTTCCTGGTCCATCCCGGCATCGACATGGACCAGCCGGTCGCGGTGGAAGGCATGCTGCGCCTGGCGACGATCCGCAGCCACGAGCAGTTCAACACCACCATCTACAGCAACAACGATCGCTATCGCGGTGTGTACAACGACCGCATGGTGGTCTTCATGAACGAGGACGACATGGCGGCGCGCGGCATCGCGCCGGAAGGCGCCTGCGAGATGGAAACCATCTCGACCGACGGCAAGCACCGCTTCCTCGGCGGGCTGCGCGCCCTGCCCTACCCGATCCCGCGCGGCTCGGTGGCGGCGTACTATCCGGAGACCAACGGGCTGCTGCCGCTCTACCACCACGATTCGACCAGCAAGACACCTGCCGCGAAATCGATCCCGGTGCTGGTAAGGCGCGCGGCAGAGGCGACGGCGGGCCCGGCGATCCGCGCCGCCTAGGCTCATGCCGAGATCGGCAGGACAAGCGGCCGGGCTCTGCCCGGCACCCGCCAGGGGACGGTCGTCCCCTGGACCCCTGTTCGGACAATTGGGGCGAGGCTCGGGGCAGAGCCTCAATCCTGCGTGAAAGCTTGGGCGATCCTGGGGGCGCTCTGCCTCGGCGCCGTGCTCGGCCTGGCGCTGCATCAGGGCGGCTCGCAGCGTTCGATCGCGATCCTCGCCGATCAGGCAACGCTCGTCGCGGAACTGTTCCTGCGCCTGATCCGCATGATCGTGGCGCCGCTGGTGCTGGCGATGCTGGCCGCGGGCATTGCCGGCGCCCGCGCCGGCGGCGACCAGGAGTCCGGCACCGGCCGGATCGTGCTGCGGGCGATGGCCTGGTTCGTGGCCGCCTCGCTCGCCTCGCTCCTGCTCGGCCTGCTGTTGGCGGACTGGCTGCGGCCGGGCGCGTCGCTGCATCTGGCGATCCCGGCCGGCACGTCGAAGCCGGCCGGCTTCGACGCGCACGCCTTCCTGCTGCACCTGGTGCCGGTCAGCGTGGCCGATGCGATGGCCCGCAACGACACCGTGCAGATCGTCGTGTTCGCGGTCCTGTTCGGCGCCGCGATCGGATCGATCGCCGGGCCTGGCGCGTCGCGGCTGCGAACCGGCCTGTCGGACCTCGCCGACGCGATGCTGCGCCTGACCGCGCTGGTGATGCGGCTGGCGCCGGTCGCCGTGTTCTGCGCCCTGTTCGCCCTGTTCGCCCGGCAGGGGCCGGCGCTGGCGCACGGCTACGCGCTGTTCGTCGGCGGGTTCTATGCCGCCATGCTGGTGCTCTGGGCGCTGATGCTCGGCGCGGCGCGGCTGCTGATCGGGCGGCGGATCGGCGTGCTGCGCGGCGTGGCGCCGTCCATGCTGCTGGCGTTCGCCACCGCCAGCAGCGAATCGGTGTTCCCGCAACTGGCGGCGACGCTCGAGGCGGACGGCGTGCCGGCCCGCGTGGTCGGTCTGGTGCTGCCGCTCGGCTATGCGTTCAACCTGGACGGCTCGATGCTGTTCCAATCGTTCGCGGCTATGTTCATCGCCCAGGCCTACGGCATCGCGCTGTCGCCCTGGCAGCAGGCCGGTCTGCTGCTGGTGCTGATGGCGACCAGCAAGGGCACCGCCGGCGTGCCGCGCGCCGCGATCGTGTCGCTCGCCGCCGTCCTGCCGGCCTTCGGGCTGCCGGATGCGGGTCTGCTGCTGATCCTGGGGATCGACCACCTTCTGGATATGGGCCGTTCCGCCACCAGCGTCCTCGGCAATGCGGTCGCCACGCTGGTGGCGGCGGGACCGCGCGAGGCGATGCGCCGGGCCTGACCGCTCGCCAATTGTTGCGACGCACAAAAGAACATTCTGGAACCGGCGTTCCGCCCCGGTTGCGGAATGGTTCACCGGGGCGTTATCTGTCGCGCAACCGGGGCCGCAGAGCCCGACACGGAGGAAACTCGTCCATGCGGAATGTGCTCGCCTGCCTCATGCTGGCCGCGACGATGCCGGCGGTCACCGCCGGCGGGTGCCGGGCGGCGGACATCGACAGGGTCGGGATCACCGTCGGCTCGCTCGGCAACCCCTATTTCGTCGCCACCGATCGCGGCATCGCCCAGGAGGCGAAGGCGGCGACGCCGTCGGCACAGCTCACCTTCGTGTCGTCCGACTACGACCTCAACAAGCAATTCACCCAGATCGACAATTTCATCGCCAGCGGCGCCAAGATCATCATGTTGAACGCGGTCGATCCGGTGGCGATCGGGCCGGCGATCCGGCGCGCCGAAGCGGCCGGCGTCACCGTCGCCGCGTTCGACGTCGCCGCCCAGGGCGCCAGCCTCACCGTCATGACCGACAACGTGAAGGCCGGCGAGATGTCCTGCCAGTATCTGGTCGATCACCTGCCGAACAAGAAGGGCAACGTGATCATCCTCAACGGACCGCAGGTCTCCTCGATCCGCGACCGGGTCGCCGGATGCAAGAAAGTGCTGTCGGCCAACCCGGACATCACCATCCTGTCGTCTGACCAGAACGCGCAGGCCTCGCGCGACGGCGGGCTGTCGGTCGGACAGTCGCTGCTGACGCATTACGCCGACATCGACGCCGTGTTCGCGATCAACGACCAGTGCGCGATCGGCTTCGACCTGGCGGCGAAGCAACTGCACCGTACCGGCTTCATCATCGCCTCGGTCGATGGCGCCCCGGACGTGGTCTCCGAGCTGCGCGACAAGACCAGCCTGATCAAGGCCTCCGCCGCCCAGGATCCGGCCGGCATGGCCGCGACCGCCTACCGGATGGCGGTCGACAGCGTCAACGGCGCCAAGCCGGCCAGCAGCGTCGTCCTGCTGCCGCCGCATCTCGTCACCGGGGACAATGTCGCCGAGTACAAGGGCTGGGGCGGCTGACCTCCGGGAAAGGGTCCGGGAAGGAGTCGGGGCGATGGTGAATTTCGCGGTGCTCGGCTGCGGCAGGATCGGACGCATGCACGCCGCCAATCTGGCGCGCCATCCGGACGCCAGCCTGCTCGCCGTCTACGACGTCGTGGCCGATGCCTCCGCCGCGGTGGCGCAGAAGCATGACGTACGTCAGGCGCGGTCGGTGGCCGACGTGCTTGACGATCCGCGCATCGATGCGGTGCTGATCGCCAGCCCGACCGACACCCATGTCGATCTGATCGTCGCGTCGGCCAGGGCCGGCAAGGCGGTGCTGTGCGAGAAACCGATCGATCTCGATCTCGCACGCGCCGAACGCTGTCGCGACGAGATCGCGTCGTTCGCGCCGACCGTCATGATCGGCTTCCAGCGCCGCTTCGATCCGTCGATCGCTGCTCTGCGGCGGCGCGCGCGGGAGGGCGAGATCGGCAGGCTCGAACAGTTGATCATCACCAGCCGCGATCCCGCGCCGCCGCCGCTCGGCTACATCGCGGTCTCCGGCGGCCTGTTCCGCGACATGACGATCCATGATTTCGACATCGCCCGCTTCGTCGCCGGCGAGATCGTCGCGGTCTCCGCCTTCGGCGATGCGCTGGTCGATCCCGCGATCGGCGGCGCCGGCGACATCGACTCCGCGATGGTGACGCTGCGCTCGGCGTCCGGCATGCTGATCCACATCAACAACGCACGGCGCAGCGCCTACGGCTACGACCAGCGCATGGAGCTGTTCGGAGAGCGCGGCATGCTGCGTGTCGGCAACCATCGTGCGACGAGCGTCGAATCCTGGACCGGCGGCGCCACCGAGGCCGCCGATCCGGCGTTGCATTTCTTCATCGAGCGCTATGCGGACGCCTACGCCGCCGAGATCTCTCATTTCGTCGCCTGCCTTCGCGACGGCGTCGCGCCGCGACCGGGTTTCGAGGATGGTCTCGCAGCGCTTCGGATCGCCGATGCCGCGCTTGAGAGCCTGCAGAGTGGACGCGTCGTCCGGCTCGATGGCTGATTGGATGCTCCGGCCATGAGTGCGGATCCGCAGCCACCGCGGCATATCCCGCTCCCGCCGCCGCGGCGCAGGCTGCGGCTCGGGTTCGTCGGCGGCGGCAAGGGCGCGTTCATCGGCCAGGTGCATGCGATGGGCGCCCGGCTGTCGAACCGCTGGGAGGTGGTGGCCGGCGCGCTGTCGTCTTCGCCCGAAACGGCGCTTCGCTCCGGGCGTGACTGGCTGCTTGCGCAAGACAGGATCTATTCCGATTACCGGACCATGGCGGAAACCGAACGCGACCGCCCGGACGGGATCGATGCGGTGGCGATCGTGACGCCGAACCACCTGCACGCGCCGGTAGCGCTCGCGTTCATGCGCTGCGGGATCGACGTTATCTGCGACAAGCCGCTCTGCAACAGCCTGCAGGAGGCGGCGGCTTTGCTCGCCGCGCAGCGCGAGACCGGGCTCGTGTTCGGCGTCAGCTACGTCTATGCGTCGCATGCGATGGTCCGGCAGATCCGCGAGATGGTGCAGGACGGCGCGGTCGGGCGCATCAGGCAGATCCACGTCGAGTATTTCCAGGAATGGGCGCTCGATCCCGCTTCGTCGTCGGAGAAGGGCGGCGCCTGGCGGATGGACCCGGCGCGGTCCGGCGCCAGCTTCACCACCGCCGACATCGGAACCCATGCGCATCACCTCGCATGTTTCGCATCCGGGCTGGAGATGCAGGCGCTGCGGGCGGACTTCCATGTCTCCGGCGCCGCCAAGCCGCTCGAGGATACCTGCTTCATGCAGACCCGCTTCGAGGGCGACGTCCCCGGCACGCTGATGGTGAGCCAGGCCGCCGCGGGCACCCATTGCGGCCTGCGCTTGCGGATCTTCGGCGATCTGGCCGGCCTGGAATGGAACCAGGAGACTCCGGAGCATGTCACGCTGAGTCCGGCCAAGGCCCCGTCGCAGCGATTCCTGCGTGGCGAGGACGCGGGAATCGGCCAGGCGGCGCGGCGGGTGACGCGCATGCCGCGCGGCCATCCGGAAGGATTCGCCGATGCCTGGGCGACGCTCTACACCGAATTCGCGGTGGCGGTGGAGGCCAGGCGCGACGGGCGGACGGTGCCGGACGGGCTGCTCGGCCTGCCGAGCTTGCGCGATGGCATCGCCGGCGTGAAGTTCGTCCTGGCCGCAGTCGAATCGAACGCGGCAGGCGGAACCTGGAACGATTGCAGGCGGTAGGAAGATCGCATGAACCAGAACCCGTCGGCTTCGGTTACCCTTCCAGGACGCGACGCCGTCCCTGCGCTCGAGATGATCGGCATCTCCAAGAGCTTTCCCGGCGTCAAGGCGCTGTCGGGGGTTTCGCTCACCGCGTTCGGCGGCGAGGTGCTGGCGCTGATGGGCGAGAACGGCGCCGGCAAGTCGACGCTGATGAAGATCCTGTCAGGCGCCTACACCGCCGATCCCGGCGGCGAGATCCGCGTGTTCGGCGCGCCGGTCGCGATCGACGGGCCGCAGGCGGCGAAAGCGGCCGGCATCGCCATCATCTACCAGGAGCTGGCGCTGGCGCCGAACCTCACGGTGTCGGAGAACATCCATCTCGGCGACGAGCTCTCGCGCGCCGGCCAGCTCGATCGCAAGGCGATGGCGAACGCCTGCCGCCCGATCCTGGAGCGGCTCGGCACGCCGTTCGGGCCGAACACGCTGGTGGGCACGCTGTCGATCGCCGAGCAGCAATTGGTCGAGATCGCCCGCGCGCTGCATCGCCAGTCGCGAATCCTGGTGCTGGACGAACCGACCACCGCCCTGTCGGCGCGCGAGACCGATCGCCTGTTCGCGCTGATCCGTCAGCTTCGCTCCGAAGGCATCGCGCTGATCTACATCTCGCACCGCATGGCCGAGGTGTACGAACTGGCCGATCGCGTCACCGTGCTGCGCGACGGGTCGTGCGTCGGCACGCTGGAGCGCCAGGACCTGTCGGCGGAGGCGATCGTGCGGATGATGGTCGGGCGCGAATTGTCGTCGTTCTACACCAAGACCCACGATCCCGACGCGCAGCGCGGCGCGGTGGTGATGCAGGTGGACGGCGTCACCGATGGCGGCCGGGTGCTGCCCTGCTCGTTCGTCCTGCATCGCGGCGAGGTGCTGGGCATCGCCGGGCTGGTCGGCGCTGGACGCACCGAGCTGGCGCGTCTGATCTACGGCGCCGACCGCAAGGCCGGCGGCAGCGTCGCGCTGGAGGGCAGGATCGTGGCGCTGGGCTCGCCGAAACAGGCGCTCGACGCCGGCATCGCCTACCTGACCGAGGACCGCAAGGGACTTGGGCTGTTCCTCGACATGTCGTGCGGCGGCAACATCAACGTCGGCGTGATCGATCGCGATGCGCATCTCGGCGGCAGGCTGAACCTGGCGCGGGCCAAGGAGCGCGCGGTTCGCGCTTTCGGCGCGTTCCGCGTGCGCGCGGCGAGCCCGCAGGTGCAGGTCGGCAGCCTGTCCGGCGGCAATCAGCAGAAGGTTCTGCTGGCGCGCCTGCTCGAGACCGGGCCCAAGGTACTGATCCTGGACGAGCCGACCCGCGGCGTCGATGTCGGCGCCAAGTCGGAAATCTACCGAATCATCGACGAGCTGGCATCGCGCGGACTGGGCGTGCTGATGATCTCGTCGGACCTGCCGGAGATCGTCGGGATCTGCGACCGGGTGCTGGTGATGCGCGAAGGCCGCATCGCCGGCGAGGTCGGCGGCGCGACCGGCGTCGCCATCACCCAGGAGAGCGTCATGGTCCATGCAGCCGGCCTGGCGGCCTGAGGAACAATCATGTCCGACACCCAACCAGCATCCAGGCCGGAAGCCCAGGCGGGCGTGCCGCCGCCCTCCGGCGGCGCCGGCCTGTCGGCCAGGCAGGTCCAGGCCAGGGCGATGATCCAGGCGGCCGGCATGCTGCCGGTGCTGATCATCCTGGCGATCGGCTTCCACCTGCTCGGCGGCCACCGCTTCCTCAGCGTCCAGAACCTGTCGATCGTGGCGCAGCAGGCCTCGATCAACTGCGTCCTGGCGGCCGGCATGACCTTCGTCATCCTGACCGGCGGCATCGACCTGTCGGTCGGCTCGATCCTGGCCGCCTCGGCGATGGGCGCGCTGATCGTGTCCCTGATTCCGGACCTGAGCATGCTGGCGATCCCGACCTGTCTCGCGGTCGGCGCCGGGATCGGTCTGCTGAACGGCGCGCTGATCGCCTACGGCAAGCTGCCGCCGTTCATCGTCACGCTGGGTTCGCTGACCGCGGTGCGCGGCCTCGCGCGGCTGATGGGCGCCGACAACACGGTGTTCAATCCGCAGCTCAACTACGCCGTGCTCGGCAATGGCGGCGTGCCGATCGCGCCGGGAATCGTCATACCCTGGCTGGCGATCGTGGCGATCACGGTGATCGTGCTGTCGTGGTACGTGCTCAGGCGCACGGTGCTGGGGGTGCGCATCTATGCGGTCGGCGGCAATCCCGCGGCGGCGCGCCTGTCCGGCATCAACGTGCCGCGCATCCTGCTGTTCGTCTACGCGCTGTCCGGCCTGCTGGCCGGGCTCGGCGGCGTGCTGTCGTCGGCCAGGCTCTATGCCGCCAACGGCCTGCAGCTCGGCCAGTCCTACGAGCTCGACGCGATCGCCGCCGTGATCCTCGGCGGCACCTCGTTCGTCGGCGGCACCGGGTCGATCTGGGGCACGCTGATCGGCGCGCTGATCATCGCCGTGCTGTCGAACGGTCTGATCCTGGTCGGCGTGTCGGACATCTGGCAGTTCATCGTCAAGGGTCTGGTGATCATCGGCGCCGTGGCGCTCGACCGGTTCCGTCAGGGCAGCGGCGTCCGCACCTGATCACTCCCCAGGGGCGCGCAGCGGAATCCGGCCCGTTCGACGCGCGCGACGCAAAACCGGGCCGGAAGAGGAAACCATCATGTCCAAGACCAGAACTCTCCTGATGAGCGGAACCGCCTTGCTGGCCGGTCTCTTGGCGGTGCAGGCGCCGGCGAACGCCAAGGACCTGACGGCGATCGGCGTGACGATGGGCTCGCTGGGCAACCCGTACTTCGTGGCGTTGACCAAGGGCATCAAGGCGGAAGCCAATGCCGGCGGTGGCAACAAGGTCTCGGTGACCGCGGTCTCGGCCGACTACGACCTGAACAAGCAGTTCACCCAGATCGACAATTTCATCGCCGCCGGCGTGCAGATGATCGTGCTGAACGCGGTCGATCCGAACGCGATCCTGCCGGCGATCAAGCGGGCCCAGGCGGCGGGCATCGTCGTGGTCGCGGCCGATGTCGCGGCGACCGGCGCCGATGCGACGGTCGAGACCGACAACACGCTGGCCGGTTCGCTCTCGTGCGACTTCCTGGCCAAGAAGCTGGGCGGCAAGGGCAACGTGGTGATCCAGAACGGGCCGCAGGTCTCCTCGGTGATCGACCGCGTGAAGGGTTGCAAGGCGGCGCTGGCCAAGTCGCCGGACATCAAGATCCTGTCCTCGGATCAGGACGGCAAGGGCTCGCGCGACGGCGGGCTGCAGGTGATGCAGGGCGCGCTGATCCGCTATCCCGACCTGAACGGCGTATTCACCATCAACGATCCGCAGGCGATCGGTTCCGATCTCGCCGCCAAGCAGCAGAACCGCACCGGCCTGGTGATCACCTCGGTCGACGGCGCCCCGGACATCGTCCAGGCGATCAAGACGCACGGCATGATCGCCGCCTCGGCCTCGCAGGATCCGTATGGCATGGGCCGTCTGGCGACCAAGGTGGGCATGGCGATCCTGGCCGGCCATCCGCCGGCCGACAAGATCACGCTGATGACGCCGAAGCTGATCGATGCCGACAATGTCGACAGCTATGTCGGATGGACCGATCACTGACCCGCACCAGCGGGTTTTAGGTCGGTCCCTGATCGCTGCCCCGGGTCAGGCCCGGTCGTCCCCGGCAGCGATCTGCCAGTCGGCACGCGTGGCACTTGCGGCGATCACGCGTGCGTTTGGAGCGTCGGTCGCCGCGATCCAGGCCAGCGCGGACTCGCGGTCGCGGCCGAACGCCATGTGCCGGGCCAGCAGCCAGGCCTCGCGCCGCGGCTCGGGAGTCGCGACATACCAACTCTCGTCGAGCAGGTCGCGGACCGGCGACCAGGCGCCGTCGAGCAGCAGATAGTTGCCCTCGGTGATGACGAGCGGCGTGTCGGCCAGGATCGGGATCGCGCCGGCGACCGGCTCCTCGATCTCGCGTCGGAATTCCGGTGCGTAGACCATGCCGTCTGTCGGCTGGTCGCGCAGGCGTTGCAGCAGCGCGATGTATCCGGCGGCGTCGAACGTGTCAGGCGCGCCCTTCCGGCCGGCGCGGCCGAGACGCTCGAGTTCGCGTTGCGCCAGATGGAAGCCGTCCATCGGCACCACCACGGCGCGGTCGCCGAGTGCCGCCGCGAGACGTGCCGCCAGGGTGGATTTGCCGCTGCCGGGCGCGCCGGCCAGGCCGAGCAGACGTCGCCCGCCTCTGGCCAGAAGAGCCTCGGCGCGGGCCAGCGCCGCTTCGATCATGGGGCCTTCTCCCGCGAAGGCTGCAGGATGACGCCGCCCTGCGGCATCGCCAGCGGGTCGGGCGGCGGCGACTGCACCGGCGCCAGGGCCTGCGCCGCCGGCAGCGGCACCGGGGTGTCGCGCTGCTTCTGGCCCGGCAGCAGCGATTCCATCAATGCGATGCCGTGGCCGGTATGCGGGTTGATCTGGACGGTCGCGGTCATGCCGGCGACCAGCACCACCGGCTGCGGCACCGGGTCGATATCGATCCGCACCGGAATGCGCTGCGCCAGCCGGATCCAGGTGAAGACCGGATTGACCGAGGCCAGGCCGGCGGCATCGGGCTGCGCGTTCTGCACCTCGATGCCGCGCGTGATGCCGGCGACATGGCCCCAGATCGGCGTCTTGTAGCCCATCAGCAGGATACGCGCGCGATCGCCGACCCGGATCCCGGAGAGCTGGGTTTCCTCGAAATAGCCGTCGAGCCAGAAGCTGTCGGCGTTGACCAGCGAGATCACCCGCTCGCCGACGGTGACGTAGTCGCCGACCTGGGCGTTCAGGTTGGTGACGTAGCCGTTGACGGTCGAGACCACGCGGGTGCGCTGCAGATTGACCCTGGCCTGCGCCAGGGCGGCGAGACTGTGCCGCAGGGTCGCCTCCGCGGTGCGCGCCTGGGTGATGTAGGTCTGCTTCTCCTCCTCGGAGGTGGTCAGGGTGGTGAGTTCCTTACGGCGGGTCGCCTGCGCGCGGTTGTTGTCGAGGGTGGCCTGCGCCTGCTCGACGCTGGCCTCGGCGTCGGCCACCGCGATCTGGTAGTCGGTCGGGTCGATCTCCATCAGCAACTGGCCCTTGGTCACGTAGCCGTCGGCGCGGACCGGCAGGCTGACCAGCCGGCCGGCGACCTCCGAGGCCTCGGTGACGATGTAGGCCCGCACCGTGCCGTCCCGGGTCCAGGGCGCGATCAGATAGGCGTCCCACACCGCCCAGCCGAGCAGCCCGGCGACCACCACCGTGACCAGGGTGATCAGGATCGGCACCGCGCGCAGGCCCGACGGCCGCCGCGGCCGGTCGTCCTTGGCGGAATTCCCGTCCGGAGCGGTGGACTCCGGCGCCGGCGTCGGAAGCGACGACACCGGCCGGTCCGACGGATCGAGACGAACATCGCCCACTCAGAGAACTCCAGCCAGCAGCACAAGGACGCACAGGACGATGGTATAGACCGCGAAATTGAAGAACGACGTATGCCAGACATAGCGCGCCAGGCCGATCCGGCTCGACAACCGGAACAACGGGATGGTCAGCAGCCAGGCAAGCAGCATCAACGGCGCGAACGGCGCGACATAGACCCCGAAGATATCGATCTCATGATAATGCATGGGGCTGCTCAGGACGCCTCGATCGGTGCGCGATCGGCGAAATAGCGCGCATGGCGCGTCAGCACGTCCGACAGCAGCACGAGCTCGACCCGGGAGCGCAGGCCGCGCGGTTCCTCGCCCTGGAGCGCGGCGAGGCGGCGCAGGCTGGTGATCGCGGCCTGCACGTCGCCGGCCGCGAGCGCCCGCAGCGCGTGGCGCAGCCGCTCGGGCTGGACCAGCGCACCGGATTGCTGCCACAGCCTCAGGATCTGCGCGCCGGCCGAGAAGGCGGCCACCAGCCGGCTGCGATCGGCAGGATCGGCATCGGCCGGCAACGCTCCGACCCTGGCCGCGAGCAGCCCGAGCCAGGCCTGCTGCGAGCGCAGCCGGCGCCCCACCGCGAAGCGGCGGACGTCGCGCAGGGTGAGCGCCAGCAGCCGTCGCATCTGCCAGCCCTGATCGATCGGCCGCACCAGCCGGAAGCCGAGCAGCCCGACCAGCACCCCGCCGACCGTCGCCAGCGCGCCGTTCAGGTAGGTGTCCAGCGCGTAGGTCTGCTGATTGCTGGGCGCCAGCAGGGCCAGGAAGATGAAGGTGATGGCGGTGAAGAAGAAGCGATTCCAGGTGCCGGCGGCGAAGGCGGCGGCGGGCGTCATCACCGCGCCGATCACCAGCACCAGCGACAGATAGGATTGCTGCGCGGGCAGGATGGCGAACTTGGCGATCGCCGCCAGGATGGTCGCGGTCATCACCCCGAGCCCGAACTGCACCACGATCTGATAGGCCTTGTCCGCCTGCGGAGCGAACAGGATGGTGATGACGGCGCCGAACACCATCAGGTTCTGTCCGCCGGGCCAGGCGAACTCGATCCAGATCAGCGCCGCGACCAGCACGGTGAGGCCGACCCGCAGACCGTTCACCAGCGCCGGCAGCAGGTCCGGGACATGCAGCCGGCTGCGCGCCTGGTCCGGCTGCGCATGAAGCGGCGCCGCGAGCAGCGCCAGTGCGTTGGCGCCGCGCGCCAGGCCGAGCAGCGATTCCGCGGTGCGGTCGAACAGCAACCGCTGCGAGGTGGACGAGGCGGCGTAGGTCACCAGATGGCGGGCAGACTGGCGGCAATGGTCGCGCGCCTCCGCCGGACGGCCGATCCAGTCCAGCGCCGCGATCGCGTCGATCCTGGCCGGATCGGCCACCGGTCGTCCGCCTTCCGGACGGTTGGCCGGCGCGGTGAGATGGGTGTTGATGTCGTTCCAGGCCGACAGAGCGCGCAGGATGCCCTCGACCGCGGCCTGCAGCGTCGCCGAGTTGTAGCGCAGGTCGGCGGTCTCGCCGAGCGCCTCGTCGATCAGCGGGTCGAGAGCCGCGAGCTTGCCGATCAGCGCGCGGCGGCGCGACACCGTGTCGATGCCGGGCGATCGCAGCGTGACGCACAGGCCCTCGGCGATGCTGCCGATCAGCACGGAGAACTGCTCGGCGAGGCGGCGGCGGGCATCGCCGGTATCGGTCGCCGACAGCACCAGTCCGGCGCTCAGCACGCCGATCGAGATCTCGGTGGCGCGGGTGATGGCGAGCAGGAACACGTCGTTCGGCGAGCCGTCGATCGCGTCGGAGAACACGATCACCGCGGTGTAGCCGGCGAGCGACGCCGCATAGGCGGCGGTGTTGCGCAGCAGCGTGGCGGCAAACCCGGCCAGCATGGTCCAGACCACCAGGCCGGCGATCAGCCCGATCCTGCTCTGCGGCATGAGGGCGGTCAGCACGACGATGGCGAAGGCGCCGGTGCAGGTGCCGACGATGCGGAACTGCCCCTTGCGCAGCGACGCGCCGATGGTCGGCTGGCAGACGATGGCCGCGGTCAGCGGCGCCCAGTAGGCGTTCTCGAGCTGCAGCCAGAACGAGACCCACATCGCCAGCGCCACCGACGCGGTCATGCGCAGGCCGTAGAACAGCCGCGGCCGCGCCACTCCGAGCGCCCGCACGATCCGCGACCAGCGTTCGGACGGCGCGGCAAAGTCTGCGGAGAGAGATGCGCTCAACGACGGGGTCCTCGATCGGCGAGCATAACGTCCGATCGCGTCGCGGGATGCGGACTCTGATTCAGATCAGCCCTGCGCCGCGCAGGAGAGGGCCAGTGCCGCTGGCCGCGGCACAGGCTCAGGGCCGCTTGCCGCGGCACAGGCTCAGGGCCGCTTGCCGCGGCACAGGCTCAGCGCACGATCCGCAGCGTCCGGTCCGGCCGGATCGTCGCCAGCCAGGCGAGCGGGTCGGCGACGAGGCGGGCGCCGGGACGGACGATATCGCGCGACAGCGTCAGCAGCCGCACCCTGCCCTGCAGGTTCCAGAGCGGCAGCAGCCCGACGCCGCCATCGGCGACCGGTACCCGGCTGTCGGCGGAGTTGTCGCGGTCGTCGCCCATCACGAACACGCGCCCGTCCGGCACCGCGAGGTCCGGGACCTCGTCGAGCGGGCCCTCGGCGAACCGCTTCAGGATCGGATGCGTGACGCCGCCGGGCAGGGTCTCGACGAAACGCGCCGCCGGCACCATCGCGCCGTCCGCCAGCTCCTCTCGCCCGATCCCCTGCGCGCGCCATGCCACCGCGGTCCCGTTCAGGAACAGCCGCCCGTGCCGCAAGGCGACATGATCGCCGGGCAGCCCGATCACGCGCTTGACCCAGGTGACGCCGGGCTGCGACGGGCTGCGGAACACCACGACGTCGCCGCGCTCCGGCACCCTGCCGAACAGCCTGGCGCCGCGCGGCAGATCCTCTCCGAACGGCAGCGATGCCGTGCTGTAGCCGTAGGCGAAGGGCTCGGCGATCATGCGATCGCCGATCAGCAGCGTCGGCTGCATCGAGCCGGACACGACGCTGAACGAGGCCGCGAAGCCGGTACGGGCGAGGCAGACCAGCAGGAGCGTGAGGAGCAGGTCGCGCACAGCACGCCAGGCCGGAAATCGTCGCATCGTCGCACTCCGGAACCGCATCGCATCATCCTTGACGACAGGCTACCCGGACTGAAGTTAAGAAATCGAAACGTCAGCGCTGGTCGCGGTAATACGGCAGACCCAGCGCGGCCGGCGCCGTGGCGCCCGGTCGGCCGCGCGACAGCAGCGCCGGCACGATCATGAACAACAGCGTCACCAGATAGGGCAGCATCGACAGGAAGGCGGAGGGCACGCCCCAGTTGCGCGCCTGCGCGAGATAGCCGAGCGCGTTGACCAGCCCGAACAGCAGCGCGCCGGCGACGATCCGCCAGGGTCGGTAGCCGGCGAAGATCACCAGCGACACGGCGATCCAGCCGCGGCCGGCGGTCACCCCGTCCGACCAGGAGGGCACGAAGCCGAGCGTCAGATACGCGCCGGCACTGGCCGACAAGGCCGCCCCCAGCACCACGTAGGCGAAGCGCAGCGGCAAGACCCTGATCCCGACAGCGTCGCAGGCGGCCGGGTTCTCGCCGATCGCGCGCAGTGTCAGGCCGTGCCGGGTGCGGAACAACAGCAGATGCAGGGCGAGCGGCAGCACCAGATATGCCAGATAGACCGGCAGGCTCTGGCGGAACAGCGCGTCGCCCAGGACCGGCATCTGGTCGAGCAGCGGGATCGGCATCGGCCGGAAGGTGGCGGCGGAGGGCTGGCCGGCGAACGGCCGGCCGATGGTGGCGGCGAGTCCGAGCCCGCCCATGGTCAGCGCCATGCCGCACAGCACCTGACTGGCCCGGGCCAGCACGGTGGCGATGGCGAATACGCCGCCGGCGATCGCGCCGACCGCCAGCGACGCCGCGACGCCGAGCCCGGCATCGTGCGTCGACGCCACCGTGATCACCGCGCTCACCGCGCCCAGCGCCATCAGCCCCTCGACCCCGAGATTGAGCACGCCGACCCGCTCGGCCAGCAATTCGCCCATCCCGGCCAGGGCCAGGACGCCGCCGGACAGCAGGGCGTTTCCGAGCAGGCCGGAGAGCAGGGTCATGCCGCCTGCCCCGGACGAGGCGCCGGCGGTATCCGCTGCAGCCGGTAATTCGCCAGCCTTTCGCCGACCGCCGCGGACAGCAGGATCAGCCCGACCAGCGCGACCGCGGCGCTCGACGGCACGCCCTGGGTCTGCAGCACGGTCCCGGCATTCAGCACCAGCGCCATCAGCACGCCCGTCACCACCACGCCCAGCGGCGAGGACGCCGCCAGCACCGCGACGATGATGCCGACATAGCCGTAGCCGTTCGACAGGCCGGATTGCAGCCGGTGCACGGTCCCGGCCAGCTCCAGCATCCCGCCCAGCCCGGCGACCGCGCCGGCCAGCAGCATCGCCTCGAGCAGGCGGCGGTTCACCGCCATGCCGGCATAGGAGGCGGCGTTGCGGTTGGCGCCGCAGATGCGCAGCTCGTAGCCCCAGCGCGTGAAGCGGAAGGCGAGCGCCAGCACGCAGGCGAGGGCGAGTACCACCGCCAGCCCCCAATGCATCCCGCCCAGATGCCAGTCGCGCGGCAGCTTCGGGATCGCGACCGGCAGCCGGGGCGACTGCGCGGTGACCGAGCTGGCGCGGTCGCGCCACGGGCCGGTGACGAGCCAGTCGATGCCGAGCCGCGCCACGAAGTTCAGCAGCAGGGTGGTGATGATCTCGCTGGTGCCGAGGATCAGCCGCGCCAGCGCCGGCACTGCGATCCACGCCGCGCCGGCGGTCATCGAAGCGGCGCCCATGAGCGCGAGCATCGGCAGCGTGCTCCAGGACGGTCCGTACAGCCCGATCCAGGCGGCGCCGGCGGCGCCGACGAAGAACTGCCCGTCGGCGCCGATGTTCCACAGCCCGACGCGCAGCATGAGCGAGACCGAAAGACCGCACATCGCGAGGGGTGCGGCCAGCAGCGCCAGATCCTCCAGGCCGTAGCGGTTGGCGAGGCTCTGGTGCAGCACCTGCAGGCCGAGCGCCGCCGGATGCAGGCCGAGCAGAGCGAGCAGGAGGCCGGCGGCGAGCACCGAAGCGAGACAGGAGAGCAGGGTGGCGCCGGTACGGACCCGCCCGGACACCGACGGCACGCGCTGCACCGTATAGGTCCTCATGCGGCCCGGCCGGGATCGCGATCGGGCGCGTCGGGGACGAGCGCCTGTCCGCTCATCAGCAAGCCGAGCCGTTCGGACTCGGCGTCGGAGGCGGGCAGGATCCCGGCGATGCGGCCAGCGAACAGAACCGCGATCCTGTCGGCATGATCGAGGAGCTCCTCGATCTCCTCGGAGATCAGCACCACGCCGATGCCACGCGCGCAGAGCCGGTGCATCGCGGCATGCAGCGACGCGACCGCGCCGATATCGAGACCGCGCGTCGGATAGGCGGCGACCAGCACGCGGTCGGCGATGCGCGCCTCGCGTTGCGCCACCAGACGCTGCTGGTTGCCGCCGGACAGGTTGCGCGCCGGCAGCGACGGGTCGCGCCGATCGAGCTGCGCGTCGTCGATGATCCGCACGGCGAGAGCGCGGGCGCGTCCGGGAACGAACAGCGGACCGCGCGCCACCGGACTGCGATCGTACTCGCGCAGCACGGCATTCTCCGCCAGCGAGAGATCGGCGGCGAGCGCGGTGCGCAGCCGGTCCTCTGGGATGTGGCCGATGCCGTGCCTGGCGAAACGTCGCGGCGTCGGATGCGCCACGGCCTGCCCGTCGAGCAGTACCGTGCCGCTGTCCGGACGCAGGTTGCCGGTCAGGATCTCGCTGAGCGCGCGCTGGCCGTTGCCGGCGACGCCGGCGACCCCGAGCACCTCGCCGGCGCGCACCTGTAGATCCACATTGTCCAGCAGAGCGATGCCGCGATGATCGCGCACCGTCACGCCGCGCAGTTCGATCCGCACCGCGGCATCGTCGGCGACCGCGCGCCCGGACTCCTGCATCGGCGGCAGGCTGGTATCGCCCATGATCAGCCTGGCCAGGGAAGCCCGGCTGGCGCCCTGCGCGGCGCAGGTCTCGATCGAACGGCCGGCCCGCATCACCGTGACCCGGTCGGCGATCTCCAGCACCTCGCCGAGCTTGTGGCTGATCAGGATCACCGCGTTGCCCTGCGCCCTGAACGCGCGCAACGCCGCGAACAGGATCGCCACCTCCGGAGGGGTCAGCACCGCGGTCGGCTCGTCGAGGATCAGGATCCGCGCGCCGCGCGCCAGCACGCGCAGGATCTCGACGCGCTGCTGCTCGCCGGCGGAAATCTCGCCGACCCGCGCCGACGGCCGCACCGCGAGGCCGAACCGGCGCGACAAAGCGGCGGTGCGCGCCTCCAGCAGCGCGGCCGGCGCGCGGAACGGCGTCTCGTTCCAGCCGAGATGGATGTTCTCGGCGACGGTGAAGGCGGAGACCAGCTTGAAATGCTGGTGCACCATGCCGATCCCGGCCTCGATCGCCGCCGCCGGGCTGTCGATGCGCCTGGCGTGCCCCTCGATGGCGATGCAGCCGGAATCCGGCTGATAGAGCCCGGTCAGCACGTTCATCAGGGTCGACTTGCCGGCCCCGTTCTCGCCGAGCAGCGCATGGATCTCGCCGCCGGCCAGGCTGAAATCGACCGACTGGTTGGCGCGTACGCCGTAGAACGACTTGGTGATGCCGGACAGCTGGACCAGCGGCCGGATCAGAAGCTCGGTGCGCGCCAATTCAGGCGGATCTCAGGCCGCTGACGCCCTCGACCGGCCAGTTCCAGCCATAGCAGGCCATCTCGTCCATGGCGGCGCCCTTGGCGACCCTGACCTTGCCGTCGGCATCCTTGATTTCGCCCTGGATCGGGTTCCAGCCGCCGAGGATGCGGCGGCGCACGGCGTCCGCCAGGGCTGCGGTCTCGGCCGGGACGCTGGCGCCCCAGGCGTCGCGATCGACGCCGCCGCCGACCGGAAGGATGGTCCGGCCGCCGCCGCTCCAGCTGCCGCTCAGACGCGCGGCGATCTGCGCGACATAGAACCTGTCCCAGTCCAGCAGCAGCGAGGTGACGTAGGCCTCCGGGCCTGAGGCGCGCATGTCGGTGTTCCAGGTGGCGCACTTGATGCCGGCCTTGGCGGCGACCTGCAGGCAGGAGGCATCGTCGAGATTGGTGTAGATCATGTCGATACCGTTCTGGATCAGCGCGTTGGCGGCCTGCGAGGCGGCCTGCGGGTCGAACCAGCTATTGATCAGGATCACCTGCGCGGTGGCGTCCGGCCTGATCGAGCGCGCGCCGAGCAGAAAGGCGTTGGCGCAGCTATAGACGGCGGGAACCGGAAACGAGCCGACGAAGCCGAGCTTGCCGGACTTGCTCATCCGCGCCGCGGCGACCCCAATGATGTAGCTGACCCGCCAATGCTGGATGTAATACCAGCCCTGATTGTCGGAGGTGCGATGGCCGTTGCATTCGAGGAAGCCGACATCGGCGGCGTCGTCCGCCACCGACGACAGCAGGTCGCCATATTCCGAGGTGACGAAGACGAGGTTTGCGCCGTTCTCGACGAACTGTCGGAAGGTCCGGGTCGCGTCGGCGGAGACCGGGATGCTCTCCACCTCCAGGAATTTCGCTTTCGGAAACGCCCGTTTCGCCGCCAGCATTCCGTGATGGTGGGTCGCGGTCCAGCCGCCGTCGGAGATCGGGCCGATATGACCGAACGCGATCACCGCCTCCGCCTCCGCCACCGGCCCGAGCGGCGCGGCGGCGGAGGCGCGGCGGGGCAGCAACGCCAGGGCGGTGGTGGCGCTGGCGGCAGCCAGCAGGCCGCGTCGCGTCGGTCCCGCGTTGGGCCCGGGCCCGACCAGGGGCGTTACGATCGTCATGCGGTCTCGGTCTCCGGTCCGGGCCCGAACCGGGCCGCCTGCGCTGGATCGGATCATGCCCGATCAAACTGGATGAGCAAGCGGCGTGCCGCGGGGTGGGGCACGCCTGTCATGGTTCGACATGCACCCGGCTGTTGGCGGAAGCGCGGTCGCGTGCGACTGAAGACCGCACCTGAAACGGAGACACCCGTGCCGTCGCGCCGACCCTCACCCGTCGTTTCTCCCGGCCCGGCCGCGCAGGGCCAGCCCGCATGATCGCCGACCGCCGCGCCGGAATCACCAACCTGGTCCGGGAGAGCGTGCGCCCGCTGCTGGCGCTGTTCGCCTGGGACATCATCGTGGTGCTGGTGTTCCAGCTCGCGCACCGCTCCTGGATGGACCAGCCGGCACTCCCGTTCTCGCTGATCGGCTCGGCCCTGGTGCTGTTCCTCAACGTCCGTAACACCGCCGCCTACAACCGCTGGTGGGAGGCGCGCACCCTCTGGGGATCGGTGGTGAACAACACGCGCAGCTTCTCGCGACAGATGGCGACCCTGCTGCATGGCGCGCCGGAACTGACGCGGGCGATGATCGGCTTCGCGTTCGCCCTGCGCGGCGGCCTGACCGGGACCGACGTGTCGGTCGAGCTCCAGCCGCTGCTCACGCCCGATCTGGCCGCCAGGGTGCGCGGCCGCCGCAACCAGGCGAACGCCATCTTGTATGAGATCGGCGTCGCGGTGCGGGCACGCGCGGAGATGGAAGGCATCCATCCGGCGGCGCATGCGGAGATCGACCGCATCCTGTCGGATCTGGCCAACGGCCAGGGCGGGCTGGAGCGGATCCGCAACACGCCGCTGGCGATCCAGTTCTCGCTGCTGCCCCGCCTGCTGGTCCGGGTTTTCTGCCTGGTGCTGCCTCTGTCGATGGTCCAGGAGCTCGGCTGGATCACGCCGTTCGGCTCCACCCTGGCCGGCTTCCTGTTCGTGGCGCTGGACGAGATCGGCGCCGACCTGGAAAATCCGTTCGAAGCCAGCGCGCATGCTTTGCCGATGCGGGCGATCACGCGCACGATCGAGATCGACCTGCTGCAGTCGATCGGCGAACCTGCGCCGGAACCGCTGGCGCCGGTGCACGGCGTCCTCGCCTAAGGATCGGATCATGGGCTCGACCACGCGGATCATCTACCAGCCTTACGTCGCCGGCGCGCGCGGCGCCCTGAAGGCCGGGCCGCCGCTCACCTGCGTCACGCTCGACGACGGCATGCGGCGCGCCGAACGCGCGTTCGCCAACGGTTCGATCCTCGGCGCGCAGATCGTCCGGGTAACGCACGACGACGAGTCCGAGGAGTTCGCCGATCCGGAATATCTCGGTGCAATCGGCCAGGTTCCCGACGCGGCCTGATCCCGGCCGCCGACGGAGCGGCGTGGTCTGTCGAGAGGAGTGCCATGACGAGCGACGAGCCGGTGCTTCCCGACGACCTGCTGATCACTGCGGCGGACGAGGTGCGCATCCGCCAGGACCTGGCGCTGGTCGCGCTCGGCCGCCGTCCGGCGGAGCTGGCGCTGCGGGTCGATCGCCTGCTGGACGTGCATGCCAGGCGCTGGCTGGTCGACCAGGAGATCGTCGTCAGGGGACGGCGGATCGCCTGGGTCGGTCCGGCCGGCTGCTACCGCGGCGAGGTCGGTCGCCGGCTGCATCGTCCCGGCCTGTCCGCCGTGCCGGGCTTCGGCGAGGTGCACAAGCACATCGAGAGCAGCCACCTCGCCCCGGAGCACGAGGCCGCCCTGGTGCTGCCGCGCGGCAATAGCTGGACCTGCGAGGCCAGCCACGAGCTGTCGAACGTGAACGGTCCCGGCAATCTCGGCTTCTGGCTGCAGGCGCGGCGTCAGGGTTCGCCGCTGAAGATCTTCCCGCTGCCCGGCTCCGCGGTGCCGCCCACCGCCTACGA
>CAIMSN010000049.1 GCA_903844135.1 uncultured Rhodospirillales bacterium
GCCGGTCAGCTCGTCGAGCTTCAGCGCGCCGTCGCGGGCGCGCTTGCCGAAGCCGGCGATCGAACTCTCGATCTCCGGGAAGCTCATCCGGTCGGCGTCGCGCAGCACCGGCACCACCAGCCCGTTCGCGCCGCCGACGGCAATGCCCATATGGACGAAGTTATGATAGACGACGTCGTCGCCGTCGATCTCGGCATTGACCGCCGGGAACGCCTTGAGCGCGCCGACGCAGGCCTTCACGAACAGCGACATGAAGCCGAGGCGCGCGCCGCCATGCGTCTTCTCGAACAGCTCCTTGTAGTCGGCGCGCAGCTTCATCGCCGCCGACATGTCGATCTCGTTGAAGGTGGTCAGGATCGCCGCGGTGTTCTGCGCGTCCTTCAGCCGGTTGGCGATGGTCTTGCGCAGACGGGTCATCTTGACCCGCTCCTCGCCGGCGGCCGGCGCGCGCGACGCCGTCGCCGCGGCGGGCGACGCCTTCGCCGGCGCGGCGGGGCGCTCCAGGAACGAGATTACGTCGCCCTTGGTGATGCGACCGTCCTTCCCGCTGCCCGGACCGACGGCATCGGCATCGACCTTCTGCTCGGTCATCATCTTGGCCGCCGCCGGCAGCGGCGCCGCCTGGCGCTTCACGTCGGCCGGCGGGGTCGCCGGCCGGGCGACCGGCCCGCTGGTCGGACGCGGCTCCTGGATGCCGCCGGTCTCCCGCTTGGCGGGTTCGGATTTCGCCGGCGCCGCCCCCGGCACCTTCGCCGCACCACCAGCGCCTTCCTCGACCACGGAGAGCAGCGCGCCCACCTCGACCTCGCTGCCTTCCGCCGCCTCGTGCGGGCCGAGCACGCCGGCCACCGGGGCGGAGACCTCGACGCTGACCTTGTCCGTCTCGAGCTCGACCACCGCCTCGTCGGCGGCGACCGCGTCGCCCGGCTGCTTGAGCCAGCGGGCAATGGTCGCACTGGTGACGCTCTCGCCGAGCGTCGGCACCTTGATCTCGGCAGACATCGTCACTTCCTCGGTCTTTCTCTGTCGTCTTGAATCGGCGTGATCGTCGCTGGACCGGCCGGACCGCCCGGCGAGGCAGGCTTCTCGCGAGGCGGCCTTCTCGTCAGGCGGCCTTCTCGTCGGCGATCGACGAGACGCCGAGCGCCTGGCGCACCAAAGCCGCCTGTTCGGTGGCATGGGTGCGGGCCAGGCCGGTCGCCGGGCTCGCCGCCGCGATGCGCCCGGCATAGGTCGGCCGCTTCGCCTTGAGCCCGGCCTGATCGAGAACCTTCTCGATACGGCGGTCGACGAAGCTCCAGGAGCCGGCATTCTCCGGCTCTTCCTGGCACCAGACGATCTCGGCGTTCTTGTAGGGCGACAGCGCCCGGGCCATCTCGTCGGCGGGGAACGGATAGATCTGTTCCAGGCGCAGGATCGCCACGTCCTGCAGCGCCCGCTCGCGACGCTCGGCGAGCAGATCGTAATAGACCTTGCCGGAGCAGAGCACGACCCGGCGCACCTTCGCCGCCGGACCGATCGGGTCGGTCTCGTCGATCACCGGCAGGAAGCTGGTGCCCTGCTCCATCTCGGCCAGCGGGCTCACCGCCAGCTTGTGACGCAGCAGCGACTTGGGGGTCATGATGATCAGCGGCTTGCGATAGGTGCGGCAGAGCTGGCGTCGCAGCGCGTGGAAGTAGTTCGCCGGGGTGGTGATGTTGCAGACCTGCATGTTGTTCTCCGCGCAGAGCTGCAGATAGCGCTCCATACGGGCCGAGGAGTGCTCCGGCCCCTGGCCTTCGTAGCCGTGCGGCAGCAGCATCACCAGGCCGGACATGCGCAGCCACTTGGTCTCGCCCGAGGCGATGAACTGGTCGATGATCACCTGGGCGCCATTGGCGAAATCGCCGAACTGCGCCTCCCACAGCACCAGGGTCTTCGGGTCGGCCAGGCTGTAGCCATATTCGAAGCCCAGCACGCCGAACTCCGACAGCAGCGAGTTGTAGATCTCGATGCCGGCCTGGCCGCCCTGGTCCTGGCCGCGGATGTTGTTCAGCGGCACGTATTCGTTCTGGTTGGTCTGGTCGATCAGTACGGCGTGACGCTGGCTGAAGGTGCCGCGCTGGCAGTCCTCGCCGGACAGGCGCACGCGATGCCCGTCGAGCAGCAGGGTGCCGAACGCCAGCGCCTCGCCGGTCGCCCAGTCGATGCCCTGGCCGCTCTCGATCATGGCGAGCTTCGCCTCGAGCTGGCGCGTGATCTTGGGATTGGCGTCGAAATCCTTCGGCACCGTGCCGAGCGCCCGGCCGACCAGGGCGAGCTTGTCGCGCTCGATCCCGGTGGCGTAGTTCGCGTTGGGATTGTCCGGGCCGGGGCGCTTCATGCCGGACCAGCTTCCTTCGAGCCAGTCCGCCTTGTTCGGGCGATAGGATTGCGAGGCGCGGTAGGCGTCGTCGAGCTGCGCCTGGAACGCATCCCATCCGGACTTGGCGGCCTCCGCGGTGAGCACGCCCTCGCGCACCAGCCGCTCGGCATAGAGGGTGCGGGTGGTCGGCCGGGCGCGGATCGCCTTGTACATGGTCGGCTGGGTGAAGGCCGGCTCGTCGCTCTCGTTATGGCCGTGACGGCGGTAGCAGACGATGTCGAGCACGATGTCGGCGGAGAAGCGCTTGCGGAATTCCGCGCACAGCCGGGCGCAGAACACCACCGCCTCCGGCTCGTCGCCGTTCACATGCAGGATCGGCGACTGCACCGCCTTGGCGATGTCGGTGCAGTACAAGCCGGAATAGGCGTGCGCGGACACGGTGGTGAAGCCGATCTGGTTGTTGACCACCAGATGGATGGTGCCGCCGGTGCGGTAGCCGATCAGTTGGCTCATCGCCATGGTTTCATAAACCAGGCCCTGGCCGGCGAACGCGGCGTCGCCGTGCAGCAGGATGCCGAGGCCGCTCTGGCGCTCCCTGGTGTCGCCGATCATGTCCTGCCCGGCGCGGATCTTGCCGACCACCACCGGGTCGACCGCCTCGAGATGCGACGGGTTCGGCTGCAGCGAGATATGCACCTTGCGGCCGGCGATCTCGACGTCGGTCGAGGTGCCGAGATGGTACTTCACGTCGCCGGAGCCCTGGACGTCGTCGGGCTTGAAGCTGGCGCCGGCGAACTCGCTGAACACCGCCGTGTACGGCTTGCGCACCACGTTCACCAGCGTGTTGAGCCGGCCGCGATGCGGCATGCCGATCGCCACCGACCGCACCCCGTCGCGGGCCGCCTGCTCGATCATGGTGTGCAGCGCCGGGATGGTCACCTCGCCGCCCTCCAGGCCGAACCGCTTGGTGCCGACATAGCGCTTCTGGCAGAACGCCTCGAACCCCTCGGCCTCGTCGAGGCGGCGCAGGATCTTTTTCTTGTCGTCGGCGGAGAAGCCGTCGCGCCAGCGGCTGCCCTCGATCTGCGCCTGGATCCATTCGCGCTGCGCAGGGTTCTGCACATGCATGAATTCCGCGCCGATCGGGCCGCAATAAGCCTGCCGCACGCCGGCCAGGATCTCGCGCATGGTCGCGATCTCGGCGCCGAGCAGCACCGACAGCGCCTGGCCCAGATAGATCGGGCGGTCCGCGTCCTCGGGCCCGAACCCGTAGGTGACCGGATCGAGATCGGCATGCGATTTCGGCACCTGCAGGCCGAGCGGGTCGAGCCGCGCCTCCAGATGGCCGCGCACGCGATAGGCGCGGATGAGCTGCATCGCCCGCAGGCTGTCGTCGGCGGCGGCGCGGACCTGGTCGGCGGACGGCACGCCGGCCTGTGTGCCCGTCTGGGCACCTGTCTGGGCACCCGCCTGGCCTTCCCCTTGGGCCTGCCGCTTCTCGGACTTGGCGTCCTTGCCGCTTTTCGCGGGAAGCGCCGACGGCAGCGCCTCCTCGATCTCGAAGCGTCGCGGCGCCCAGGAGGCCCCGGCCGCATCCTGCAGCACCGAGACCGCCTGCTCGTCCATCGCCTCGAACAAGGCGGTGAAGCTCGGGTCCACGCCGGCCGGGTCGGATACCCAGCGTGCATACAGATCGGCCAGATAGGCGGCGTTGCCGCCGCTGAAGGCTGTGGCCAGTACGTCGACGCCCGCCATGGAGCTCTCCTCAGTCGGCCCGGCGCGACACGACGCGCGGGCCTTCTCGTTCCGGTACACCAGATAAAGTATTGATAGCATTTGCCATGGTGGCGTTTGGTGTCACCAGGGATGCTCTATGCGCATGGTTTGCGTCGTTTCTATGGAGACGGCGCGGGGCTTGCCGCGCCGCCCTCCATCCTGACACCGGAGCCGTGAATCTTTCGTCAAAGACGTGGCGTCGATCATCGCTCGTCCGTCAGCAATTAACGGGCCACGGAGGACGCGATTCCCGGCTGCGCGGTCAGGCGCCGATCGCCCGGAAATCCGCCAGCAGCTTCTTCACCGCGTCGCAGGACCGGTCGAACGCCGCCTTCTCCTCCGGAGTGAAGCTGACCTCCATCACCCGCTCGGCGCCGCCGGCACCGATCACCACCGGCACGCCGACATAGAAATCGGTCTGGCCATACTCGCCGTTCAGCTTCACCGCCGCCGGCAGGACGCGCTTCTTGTCCTTGAGGAAGCTCTCCGCCATCGCGATCGCCGACGCGGCCGGCGCATAGAAGGCCGACCCCTTCTCCAGCAGCTTGACGATCTCGCCGCCGCCGTTGGCGGTGCGGGTGACGATCTCGTCGATCTTCTCCTGGGTGGTCCAGCCCATCTTGATCAGGTCGGTCACCGGCACCCCGGCCACCGTGGAATAGCGGGTCAGCGGCACCATGGTGTCGCCGTGGCCGCCCAGCACGAAGGCGGTGACGTCCTCGACCGAGACGTTGAACTCCTGCGCCAGGAACAGGCGGAAGCGGGCGCTGTCGAGCACGCCGGCCATGCCCACCACCATGTTCGACGGCAGGCCGGACTTTTCCTGCATCACCGCCACCATCACGTCGAGCGGGTTGGTGATGACGATCACGAACGCGCCCGGCGCATGCGTCTTGATGCCCTCGGCCACGGCGCCGATCACCTCGGCGTTCTTCGACAGCAGGTCGTCGCGCGACATGCCGGGCAGGCGCGGGAACCCGGCGGTGACGATCACCACGTCGGCGCCGGCGATGGCCGCATAGTCCGAGCCGCCGCTCAGCGCGCAGTCGAACCCGTCGACCGGAGAGGATTGGGCGATGTCCAGCGCCTTGCCGGCGGCGACGCCGCCGAACACGTCGAACAAGACGACGTCGCCCAGCTCCTTCAGGCCGATCAGGTGCGCAAGCGTGCCACCGATGTTGCCGGCGCCGATGAGGGCGATCTTGCTGCGTGCCATGCGTGTCCCCGAGACTGCGGGTTTGAGGGATGGGAGACCCGCCGGGGAAACCCGGAACCGACCGGTAGGCGGCCCC
>CAIMSN010000050.1 GCA_903844135.1 uncultured Rhodospirillales bacterium
CAATCGGCTGCTCTATGTGGCGCTGACCAGGGCCGCGGACCGGCTGGTGGTATGCGGCTGGGAATCCGGCCGCAAGTCCGGCGGCGGCGCGCCGGACGGGAGCTGGTATGCGCTCTGCCGCGCCGGGTTCGAGGCCGCCGGCGCCGGACCGCGTTCGTTCGGGCTGGGCTGGCCGGGCGACCGGCTGGTGCTGTCGCGGTCCGTCGCCGCCGCCGCCCCGCCTTCGCACCCGCCTTCGCATCCGCCGTCGCGACCGCTGCCGGATCTGCCGGCCTGGGCCGGCCGCGCGCCAAACTGGACAGCCGCGCCGCCGCCGCCCGAGCCGGCGCTGCCGCGGCCGCTCGCGCCGAGCCGGCCGGACGATGTCGGGCTCGGCCCGGTGCCGGCGCTGCGCTCGCCGCTCGATACCGGACCGGCGCGCGACGGTCCCGCCGGCGGCGTATCCTCCGGCCCGGGGCGCGGTGATGCGTTCCGGCGCGGCCGGCTGGTGCATGCGCTGCTGCAGCATCTGCCCGATCTGCCCGCCGGGACGCGCGAGGCGGCGGCGCGACGCTTTCTCGCCGCCGGGCCGGACGGGCTGGCGGCGGACGAGGCGGACCAGGTCGCGGGGCGCCTGCTGGCGGTGCTGGCCGACCCGCTGCTCGCGCCTTTGTTCTCGCCCGATGCGCTGGCCGAGCAGCCGGTCTCCGGCGTGGTGGACGGCGTGGTCGTGACCGGCCAGATCGACCGGCTCCGCGTGCTGCCCGACCGCGTGCTGCTGTGCGACTTCAAGACCAACCGGCGCACCCCGGCCGGGCCCGCGCAGGTGCCGGTGCCGTATCTGCGGCAGATGGCGGCCTATCGCGCGCTGCTGGCGCAGATCTATCCCGGCCGGCCCATCGCCTGCGCGCTGGTCTGGACCCAGGAGGCGTCGGTGATGATGCTGGAGGCCGCCCTGCTGGACGCGCATGGTCCGGGAACATACCGGACCCGGGACGGACGCGGGCCGCCTGCCGCTTGACCGCCGGAATTCCGCCGCCCATTTCGGGACTCGACATCACGCAGAGGATTGCCACCATGAGCGAGAACACCGTCGCCGTCACGGACGACACTTTCGAGACCGACGTGCTCAAGGCCAAGGGCGCGGTGCTGGTGGATTTCTGGGCGACCTGGTGCGGCCCGTGCAAGATGATCGCCCCTGCGCTCGAGGAGATCGGCGCCGAGTTCAAGGATCAGCTCACCGTGGCCAAGGTCGATATCGACCAGAACCCGATGACCCCCAACACCTACGCGGTGCGCGGCGTACCGACGCTGATCCTGTTCAAGGACGGCAAGCCGGCCGCCACCAAGGTCGGCGCGCTGCCCAAGAGCCAGCTCAAGGAGTGGGTCCGCGAGAACCTCGCCTCCTGAGGCCCGGTCCGGGCGCCTCGGCCCAGCGCGCCTCCGGCGCGTCGGCCCAGCGCGCCGGCCGGGCGCCGCGCGCTGTGAGCAGCGGCCCGAGCGCCGGGTCGCACAGCGCGGCCAACTCACCCTCGTGGTCGTAGTCCGGCATCAGACGGTCGATCACCGCGTCGCGTCGCGCCGCCGGATGGAAATAGATCTCCGAAAATCCATCCGGCAGCCGCGCCACCAGCCCGCGCACCCGCGCAGCCTCCATGTGGCCGCTCCAGGCCAGACCGAAACACTGGTCGTTGGTCCGCAAGCCGGCTCGCGCCGCGCGCCGGCGCAGCAATCCGGTCCAGCGTCGCAGCGCACGGGCGCCGAGGCTCTCGGCAATGCCGAGCGGACCGGCCGGCTCGTTGGGGATGCGGATTGCCGGCAGCCCGTGGCGCAGCCCGGCTTGGATCAGCAGCGCGCCCACGGTCGGATGCAGATGCATGTGCTTGTGCGCGTTGGCATGGTCCAGCGCGAGGCCGGTGGCGACGAAGGCCGCGAATTGCGCCTCGATCTCGCGCGCCAACTGGCGCCGCACCGCCGGCCGGAAGAAATAGCCTATCCCCAGCCCGAGCTGGTCGGACGGGAACTGCCCGTCCGGGCCGACCAGGAGCGGGATGTCGGTCGGCGGCAGCACCGCCGGCCCCTCGACCGTCACCAGATGCAGCCCGACCTTCAGGTCCGGCAGGCGTCGCGCCCGCGCCACCGCGTCCGACGCCGCCGCGCCGGCCACCATCAGGCTGGCGGTCGACAGCATCCCGTCGCGATGCGCCCGCTCGATGCCCTCGTTGACCGCCTCCGACAGGCCGAAATCGTCGGCCGAGAACAGAACGCGCGGGGCCCGGTCGAGCATCGACTAGCCCGGCGGCGTGGCGACCAGGATCAGCCCGCGCAGCCGCTCGACCACCACCCGTTCCGGATGCGCGGTGCCCGGGGCGGTGACCGAGGCGGCACCGGTGGCGACGCCCCAGGCGAACGCATCCTCCGGGGTGCGGCCGCTGGCCAGCGCCATGACCATCCCGGCCAGGAAACTGTCGCCGGCGCCGACGGTGCCGTTCTCGACCACGTCGAGCGCCGGCAGGCGCAGGATGCCGTGCTCCCAGGCCAGCACCGCGCCCTTCTCGCCGAGCGTCAGCGCCACCAGCCTGGCGCGGCCGCCACGCACGATCTCGAGCGCCGCCTGCTCCTGCGCCGCCTCGTCGGGCAGCCGCCGACCGGCCACGCTCTCCAGCTCGGTCAGGCTCGATTTCAGCAGCTCGACTCCGGCCGCGAGGCCGGCCCGCAGCGCCGGTCCGGACGTGTCCAGGACGAACCGGCAGCCGCGGGTGCGCGCGGTCTCCGCCATCCTGGCGTAGAAATCCTCCGGCACCCCTGCCGGCAGGCTGCCGCTGGCGATCAGCCAGTCGGCCTCCGTGCGCGCCGCCAGATCCAGCATCGCCTGCCATTCCGGCTCGCCCACCGTCGGCCCCTGGGCGATGAAGCGGTATTCGTGACCGGTGGAGGCGTCGGTGACGGTGTGGCTGGTGCGGGTGCGGCCGGCCACCGGCACCGTCTCGCGCACGATCCCGGCCTCGTCGAGCAGCTCCTCGAGCGCCCGGCCGGTGGCGCCGCCGGCCAGGATCAGCGCCCTGGCGCGGCCGCCCAGCGCATGGATCACGCTGGCGACGTTCACGCCGCCGCCGCCGGGATCCTGGCGCTCGGCGAAGGTGCGCAGCTTGTGGGTCGGCCGTACGCTCTGCGCCTGCGAGGCGATGTCGATGGTCGGGTTCATCGTCACCGTGACGATGAGCGGCGCCTGCGTCTGGGCCTGCGTCTGCGTCTGCGCCGCGTTGCCGGCCGTGGCGATCATGGCTTGGCGGCGCGCGTCAGGCCGCGTGGCGGTCGCGCAGGAACTGGAAGAATTCCACCCCCTCGCGCAGGCGGCGCTTCATCATCTGCGGGCTGCGCACCATCTCGCCGACGATCGAGGCGATCTTCGGCGCCCGGAAATAGAACTTCCGGTAGAACACCTCGACGCTGTCGAAGATCTCGGTGTGCGACAGATGCGGATAGTGCAGCGGCGCGATCTGCACCCCGTTCTCGTCGATCAGCTCGGCGTTGGCCGCGTCCAGCCAGCCATTCTCGGTCGCCTGCTTGTGCAGGAAGGTGCCGGGATAGGGCGCGGCCAGGCTCACCTGCATGGTGTGCGGGTTGATCTCCTTGGCGAAGGTGATCGTCTCCTGGATGGTCTCCCGGGTCTCGCCGGGCAGGCCCAGGATGAAGGTGCCGTGGATCTTGATGCCGAGCTCGTGGCAGTCCTTGGTGAACTGGCGGGCGACCTCGATCCGCATGCCCTTCTTGATGTTGTGCAGGATCTGCTGGTTGCCGCTCTCGTAGCCGACCAGCAGCAGCCGCAACCCGTTATCCTTGAGCACCTTGAGCGTGTCGCGCGGCACGTTGGCCTTGGCGTTGCAGGACCAGGTGACGCCGAGCTTGCCGAGCTCGCGTGCGATCGCCTCGGCGCGCGGCAGGTCGTCGGTGAAGGTGTCGTCGTCGAAAAAGAACTCGCGCACCTGCGGGAACAGCTTCTGCGCGTGCGCGATCTCGGCCGCCACGTGCGCCGGCGTGCGGGTGCGATAGACGTGGCCGCCAACGGTCTGCGGCCACAGGCAGAAGGTGCAGCGCGACTTGCAGCCGCGTCCCGAATAGATCGAGATGTACGGGTGCATCAGATAGCCGATGAAGTAATCCTCGATCCTCAGATCGCGGGCATAGACGTCGGTGACGAACGGCAGCGTGTCCATGTCGTGGATCAACTGCCGGTCCCGGTTGGTGACGATGCCGCCATTGGCGTCGCGCCAGGTGATGCCGTCCACGTCCTTGAGGTCGCGGCCCTCGGCGATCTCCTTGATGGTGAAGTCGAACTCGTTGCGGGCGACGAAGTCGATCGGCGCACCCTTGAGCAGGCTCTCGTCCGGCTGCACCGCGACCTTGGCGCCGACCATGCCGATCTTCAGGCCCGGCTTGGCGTCCTTGAGCATCTGCGCGACCTTCACGTCCGAGGCGAAGGACGGGGTGGAGGTGTGCAGCACCACCATGTCGCGGTTCTTGATGTCCTCCAGGATCGGCGCCATGCCGATCTTGGCCGGCGGCGCGTCGATCAGGCGCGAGCCCTCGATCAGGGCGGCCGGCTGCGCCAGCCAGGTCGGATACCAGAACGACTTGATCTCGCGCTTCGCCTGATAGCGCGAACCGGCGCCACCATCGAAACCGTCGAACGAGGGCGGCTGCAGGAACAGGGTTTTCATCATGGTGCGAGTCGTCCTTGATCGCGCAGACGGCCGAATTGCGATGAGGCCAGGCGCAGCCGGGCTCAATACGACGCGAAACGGCCGCCGTCACCCTATAGTTGTTTAATGTAGCGCCATCCGGCGTCGGATCAGTCCACCGGCTCCGGCATGGCCAGGGTCTTGACGGGCTCGGACGCCGCTCCAGGGTGCGGCGCGCTTCGCCCGACCAGGCCGCGCTGTGGCAGATCCAGCACATGACCCCGCCAGTCGACCCTGCGGCCGGCGAAGCTGCCGACCATCACCGCGGCCGAGACCCAGTCCCGCAGCGGCAGCAGCAGCATCGGCAGCGGGCTCTCGCGCCCCACCACCTGGTCGATGGTCCGGGTGGTGGCCACGCGCCAGGCCCACACCAGGGCCAGCATCGACCAGCTCCAGAGCGCGGCCGGCGCCAGCAGGACGGCGAGACAGGCCCAGAACAGCGGCAACTGGATCGCCGACAGCGCATAGCCGAGCGGCTCGACGCTGCGCACCGTGCGGCCCCAGCGCAGCTCGTGCCTGACCATGTCGCGCAGGCCCAGATCGGAGATGGTGGTGCGGGTCAGCGAGCCGGCGATGGCGATGCTCTGCCCGATCCCGCGCACCGCCTGCCCGAGCGCGGAATCGTCGGCGATGTGCGGCGAGAGCCGCTCCAGCCCGCCGATCGCCTCCAGCGTTTCCCGCCTGAGCGCCATGGTGGCGCCGAGACAGTCCTGGCGACCGAGCAGCCGCGACATCAGCACGCCCGGCAGGAAATTATGGTTGACCTGCGCCGCCGCCAGCCGTCTCGACAGCGTCCCGGTGGCGGGGCGGCCGCCATAGAGCGTCGTTACCAGCCCGACGCCGGGCCGCGAGAGCGCGTCGGCGACCCGGCGCAGATAGTCCGGCTCGGAATGGATGTCGGAATCCGACACCACCAGCACGTCGTGGCGTGCCGCGGGCAGCATGTTGATCAGGTTGCCGATCTTCCGGTTCGCGCCGTGTGGCGTCGGATCGATCACCAGATCCAGCGCCAGGCTGGGAAAGCGCGCCTGCAGCCGGTGAACCAGGGCGATCGCGGGATCGGCGGGATCCTGGACCCCGAACACGATCTGGAATTCGGGATAGTCCTGGGCGCAGGCGCTGGCCAGCGCCTGCTCCAGCAACGGCTCGTCGCCATGAAGGGGCTTCAGGACGGTCACCGCAGGCCAGGATTGCGTCTCCGGCACCGAACGGCGGAACCCGGCGCGGCCGAACCGCCAGACCAGGACGGCGCCGACCGCGGCCTGAACGCAGCCGAGCCCGGCAAGAAGATCGGCGGCGATCCCGAGCGTGGTGCCGAATGCGCCGAACGGGCTGGTCTGAAGCGTCATGCGGCGGTGTCCGGGTCCCCGGAGGTGGGTTCAACTGGTCGAGAAAGCTTGCGTCTTCTTCTTCAGGCTGTCGATCAGCGATGTCGCGTCCCCGGACTCGAGGCTCGACCCGAAATCGGCCCGCTGCACCGCGACCTGGCTGATGTTGCCGTTGAGCAGGACGTCGACCGTGCGCCAGCCCGACGGTCCCTGCATCATCACATAGTTGACGTCGGTGGTGGCGTCGCCGGCGGTGATGTGGGTGTGGACGACCTGCTGGCCGGGAATCGGCGAAGGGGTCGTGGCCGGATCGACCTTGAAGACGTCGCTACCGCCCGGTGCGAAGTTGGAGACGTAGCGGGCGATGGTGAACTGCCGGAACTGGTCGAGCAGGGCGGCCTTCTGGTCCGCCGGAATGGTGCGGAAGCGCAGACCCAGCGACTTCTGCAGGACCGTCTGCAGGTCGAACGCCTTGTCGACCGACGGCGCGAGCATCCGCGCGCGTTCGGCAAAGCTGCCATGCGAATGCTCGATCTGACCGAGCGTCGCGTAGAGGGCGGCGATCGGCGCGGCCGCGCCGGAGTCCTGCGCTGCGGGAGCGGTGGTTGCGGGAGCCGTCGTCTGGCCGGAACCCTGGGCCAGGCTGACGGGAGCGAGGGAAACCGTGCCCAGGACGCCGAGGCACAGCACCGGAAGGATCATGGAAGAGCGCATGGCGTCAGCATGTCGGCGTGGCGCGATTCAAAGGCAAGCCCCCGCCTGCCGCGCGCTGCGTCGCGCGCTCCTCCGACGTCCCGGCCGACGTCGCCACGCCGATGGCGTCGAGCGCCGTCCTGACGATGGATTTGGCGTCGAGTCCGGCCTGGACGATCTGGGCGGCGGGAGCGTCGTGGTCGATGAAGCGGTCCGGCAGGGTCATCGGCCGGATGCGGACCTGGTCGAGCAGTC
>CAIMSN010000051.1 GCA_903844135.1 uncultured Rhodospirillales bacterium
CGGCTCGGCGCGAGCGGCCGCGGCAGCGCCGGCTCGGGCGGCGGCGGCGCGGCCGTCCAGTCCGGCGCGCGGCCGGCCCAGGCCGGCAGATCCGGCGGCGGTCGCGACGGCGGATGCGAAGGCGGGTGTGATGGCGGGTGTGAAGGCGGGTGTGAAGGCGGGGCGGCGGCCGCGACGGACCGCGACAGCACCAGCCGGTCGCCCGGCCAGCCGAGCCCGAACGGACGCGGTCCGGCGCCGGCGGTCTCGAACCCGGCGCGGCAGAGCGCATACCAGCTCCCGTCCGGCGCGCCGCCGCCGGATTTACGGCCGGATTCCCAGCCGCAGACCACCAGCCGGTCCGCGGCCCTGGTCAGCGCCACATACAGCAGCCGATTGCTCTCCTGCTCGGCTTCGATGCGCAGACGGTCGCGCAGGGCGCGGGTCGGCGCGGAGGAGAGCTCGGCGCGCGGCACCCAGAGCGGGACCGCCAGCGCATCGCGCGGCGCCGCCTTGTCCCACAGCAGCGTCTCGTTGGACGGGCGGACCGAGATGGTGTCCGGCAGCACCACCAGCCTGGCCTGCAGGCCCTTGGCGCCATGCACGGTCATCACCCGCACCGCGTCGCCGGCGGAATCCGGCTCGCGCTTGATCGTTTCCTCCGACCGTCGCAGCCAGTGCAGGAAGCCCTGCAGCGACGGCGGATGCGATTCGGCGTAGCGCAGGGCGGCGGACAGCAGCTCGTCGACCGGCTCGGCGGCCTCCGGGCCGAGACGCGCCAGCAGCCGGGCGCGGCCGCCGAACCGGCCGAGCGCCTCGCCGAGCAGGGCATGCGGGGTCAGGAAGTCGACCCGCCCGAACAGGCCGGAGAGCAGGGTCCAGGCCGCCTGCCAGTCCGGCCGCTCGTCGGCGCGCTGCCGGAGCTGGTCCCAGAGCGTGCGGCCGTCGCGGCCGGTCGCCAGGACCATCAGGCTGTCGTCGGACAGGCCGCCGAGCGGGCTGGTCAGCACGCAGCCGAGCGTCAGATCGTCCTGCGGCAGCAGCAGCGCGTCGCACAGCGCCATCAGGTCCTGCACCGCGATCTGGTCGACCAGGCCGGTGCGCACCAGGGTGGCGACCGGCACCCCCTCGGTCTTCAGCGCCCGGATCAGCGCGCGCACGAACGCGCTGCGTCGTGGCACCAGCACCAGCACTTCGCCGGCGCTGAGCGGCGCGCCGCCGGTCTCGTGCACGCGGCCGACCTCGCCGGCGATCCAGGCGGCGAGACGCTCGGCCAGCCGTTGCGGGGCGGAGGCCTGGCCGAGATTGCGCGACGGCGCCGCCCACGGGTCGGCCGAGGCCGGGGACCCGCCCTGGTCGCCCTGATCGGCCTGGTCGGACTGTTCGTCCGGGCCGGCCGGCACCAGCGGCCAGAGTTCGGCGCAGCCCGGCGCATCCGGCCGCGCCGAGAGATGCCGCACCGTGCCCTCCCGGCCAGGCTCGATCACCCCGCGCGCCGCCTGCGCCGAGGCGAACACCGCATCGACCAGCGCCAGCACCGGGACGGTGGAGCGGAACGAGACGGTGAGCTCCGGCGCCTCCCAGCTCCGGCCGCCGGTCTCGACGCGGGCCTGGAAGGTCTGGTGCCATTGGTGGAACTTGTCCGGGTCGGCGCCCTGGAACGCATAGATCGACTGCTTGTAGTCGCCGACCGCGAACATGGTGCGCGGCAGCGGCTGATCGCCGGCCCCGCCCGGATCGTCTCCGGCGAAGAACTCGTCGGTGAGCGCATGCGCGATGCGCCATTGCAGGTCGGACGTGTCCTGGACCTCGTCGAGCAGCAGGTGATCGATGCCGCCATCGAGCTTGTAGAGTACCCAGGCCGAGCCGGGATCCTGCAGCAGCAGCAGGGTGCGGGCGATCAGGTCGTCGTAATCGACCTCGCCCTGGGCACGCTTGGCGTCGGCGTAGCGCGACAGGACCGGACCGGCCAGGCGCAGCAGCGCCATGGTCAGCGCCACCATGCGGATCGCCCGGCAGGAATCCTCGACCGACGCGACCCGCTCCGCCTCCGCCACCAGCGCCGCGACGATCTCAGGGTTGGCGTCGGCGAATTTGCCGCGAACGAAGCCGCCGGCGGCGCGCGGCTCGCCCTTGCCGGTCAGGAACAGGTCGCGCCAGACCGGCCAGGCCTGCGTGCGTTCGGCGGGCGCCAGGGCGAGCCAGCCGGCCATCTCGGCGGCCTTGGCCCGGAGCGCCGGGGGCCCGGTGCCGATCGCCAGGCGCAGCAGGTGGTGCAGTCCGGCCTCGTCCGGCAGCGTTGCGGCGGCGCGCAGGCAGTCCTGCTCGTCGGCATGGACGATGCCGGCGATGCGGCGCAGATGCCGGGCGACCCGCCCGGGCTCCTGCGCCAGGGCGGCGATGGTGCGTTCCAGCGACTGCGCCTTCTGCTGCAGCGACGCGACCAGCCGCACCGCGTCGGCGGCCTGCACCTGGCCCGCCAGCAGCGCCAGCGCGTCGCGCCCGTCGGCGCCGGTCGCCTGCTCGGCCAGCACCTCCTCCCAGGCGCGGCCGAGGGCGGCGCGGGAATCGGTCTCCTCGACGAGCCGGAAATGCGGGCTGATCGCCGCCTCGACCGGAAAGCGCCGCAGCAGCGACTGGCAGAAGGCGTGGATGGTGCCGATCCGCATGCCGCCGGGCAGGTCGAGCACGCGGGCGAACAGGGCACGGGCCGGCTGGCGCAACGCCGCGCCGCCGACGCAGCCGAGCGCGGCCAGGCGCGCGTCGAGCGCGGCGTCGTCGAGCGTGACCCAGCGCCCCAGCTCGCGCTGCAGCCGGATCGACATCTCCGCCGCGGCGGCCTTGGTGAAGGTGAGGCACTGGATCCGCGCCGGATCGGTGCCCGGCGCGAGACGACGCTGCGGATCGCCGGGCGCCGGGCGTGGCAACATCAGCCGCAGCAGCCGGTCGATCAGCAGCTTGGTCTTGCCGCTGCCGGCGGACGCCGACACGAAGGCGGAGACGTCCGGATCCGACGCCACGCCCTGCTGGCGATTGGCGATCGCGATGGCGTCCGCCGGCGTGCCAGGAGAGCCAACGGGAGAGGCGACGGCGTCGCCGGTCACCGGTGCGGCCAAGATTGAGCGGAAACGGGTCGGGCGAGTCGGATCATGTATAAGGAGCATCCCGGCACGACCCGGGGCTGGCAAGCGAAAGCGAGCGAGACCGCGCCTGTGCCGCGATTCCCCTTGATGGATGTTGCGAATCGTCTATATCTGACCAGTCTGGTCAGGAGACGACGGTGAAGCCATTCGCAGAGCGTGCCGATGCCGGATCGACCTCCCAGGGCGGCGGACTTCCGGTCTGGAAACTCGAGGATGCCAAATCCCGGTTCAGCGAGCTGGTGCGGCTGGCGCGCGAGGGCGGCGGCCCGCAGAAGGTGACCGTCCGGGGGCAGGACGCCGTCGTGGTGCTGTCGGCGACCGATTACGCCCTACTCGCGCCATCGGCATCCAAGCCGACCCTGGCGGCCTTGTTCGCGGACGGTCCGTTCGGGCAGCTCCGGACGTTCGACGAGACGCCAATGCGCGAGCGGTCGCCGGTCCGGGATCCGGTCGTGTTCTGAGCCGCGCCGGTGTCGCCGCGCGGCTGGCTGCTGGACACCAACATCGTCTCGGAACTCCGCAAGGGCGCGCGCGCCAACCAGGGCGTCCGGTCCTGGGCCGAGGCGATCTCGCCCGGCGCCTGCTATCTGAGCCTCGTCACCATCGCCGAGATCGGCTTCGGCATCGCGCAGGTGCAGGATGTCGGTTTCCGGAGCGAGCTCGAAGCCTGGCTGGACACCGGCGTGCGGGTCTGGTTCGGCAACCGCATCCTCGCGGTGGACGAGCCGGTGCTGCTGGCGTGGCGTCGCCTGGTCAGCGACGGGCAGAAAGCCCGCTATACCTATTCCCAGCCGGACGCGCTGATCGCCGCCACCGCCCTGGTGCACGGGCTCGGGGTGGCGACGCGCAACCGGGCGGATTTCGAGCGCGCGGGACTCACGCTGGTCGATCCGTCTTCTCCGGGCCGCGACCGTCAGGCCGGCGCGCCGGCCTGACGCGACGGGGCGGCCTGGGCGAACGCGTCATGCGCTTCGCAGGCGGCGAAGATGCGGTCGATGATCGGGGTGTCCGGGACCGTGATCTTGAACACCGGCATGACGATCTTGATGCTGGCGAGGCAGATGTCGGCCATGGTGATGCTGTCGCCGTGGCAGAAGGCGCCGGTCTCCGACTCCGCCGCCAGGCGGGTCTCGAACGCAAGCAGACCGGTCGTGAACCAATGGGTGCGCCAGGCGCGAATGGCGTCGGCGTCGAGCCCGGCGGTCTCGGTCAGATACTTGACCACGCGGGGCACGACCAGCGGATGGGTGTCGGCGGCCAGCATCGCCGCCAGCGAGCGCACGCGGGCGCGACCATGCGGGGTGCGGGGCAGGATCGGCGGGACCGGCTGGACGTCCTCGAGGAATTCGAGGATCGCCTGCGACTGGGTGAGCGGCGGCGCGTCCGGCTGCTCGCGATCGATCAGCGCCGGAATCGCACCGAGCGGGTTGATCTTGAGGAAATCCGCGCCGCGATGCTCGCCGGCATCGATGTTCACGAAGCGCTCGTCATAGCCGAGGCCCTTGAGATTGAGCGCCACGCGCACGCGATAGGTCGCCGAGGTGCGCCAGTAGGCGAACAGTTCGAAGCGGGCCTGGTCGGTCATGGGACGGCACTCCTTTGGCTGTCGCTACAGCGTCCGATCGGGCCTGCGGTTCGCGCGCGGCGCGTATGCCGGCCTGCCGGACCCGTCATGCCCCGTCCTCGCGGGCGGCGCTCCATTCCGCGACCCGGGCGAGCTGGGCGTAGTCCGGATAGGGCGGCGCGTGATCCGGGCGGGGATGCGACAGATAGGGCTGGTTCGGATCGTCGTAGGCAGCGACGAGCGATTCGAGGGATCGCCAGCATTGCTCGACCAGCGTCTCGAGCGCCGCGTCGCTGGCCGGCCGGCTTTCCTCTCCCGGCGTATGGCCGCCCGACAGACGCCAATAGACGATCTCCCCGGCGCGCGCGCGGAGCGCGTCGCCGAACCCGCCGCGCAACGCCATCGCCGCCTCGAGCACGAGCTGCGACGACCACCCGGCCTGCACCGACGGCGCGCTGGGCAGGGTTCCGGTCTTGTAGTCGAACAGCGCCAGCGTGCCGTCGGCGCGCTTCTCGATCCGGTCGGCGCGGCCGCTCAGCACGAACGGACCGGCCGGCGCGTCCGGCAAGGTGATCTCCCCGGCGATCTCGGTGCACAGCGCCAGCGGACCCGATCCGGCCCGCCGCTGCGCCTCCTGCCGCGCCACCCAGCCGGCGATGCGGGCCAGGCGCGGCCGCCACCAGGCCGCCAGCGCCGGGCGCAGGCCGCGCGCATCCAGCGCGGCGTCGAACGCCCGCGCCAAAGCGGGCTCCGCGTCGTCGGGCCAGTCCGTCCCATGCGCCGCGAAGAACAGATGCAGCGCCTCGTGCACGATGGTGCCGTAATCGGCGGCGTCGGCGGCCTGTTCCAGCTCGGCCAGCGGCCGCAGCTTGAGCACGTGCCGGGCATGGATCGCGTAGGGGTCGCGCATCCAGGTCTCGATCTCGGTCACGCTCAGCCGGCGCGGCCGCAGCGCCACCGGCGGACGCGGCGACGGCGGGCGCACCGGCGACGGCGGACCGGACGGCTGGTCCAGCAGGCCGAGCCAGCGCCCGGCCGGATCGGCCGGCAGCGACAGGCCGAACCCGGCGAGGAACGCTTCCAGCCTGACCAGCCAGCGCGCCGGAACCGACGGCGCGCCGTCGCGGCGGCCCGGGCAGGACAGCACCAGACGGGGCGCGGCGCAGCAGGCGGTCAGGAAATCGTTGGCCGCCTGACCGACGCTCTCCTCCGGCGCCGGCAGCCCGACCCGCCTTCGCATCGGCCGGCTCATCCAGGGCCCGGGATCGACCGACGGCGGCCAGACGCCCTCGGCGAGGCCGCCCAGCACGACCAGGTCGGCGGTCTGCAGCCTGGCTTCGAGCAGGCCCCAGATGAACAGCCTGGGGTGCTCCGCGGCACCCTCCGGCAGGCCGCGCAGCGCACGGCGGCTGCGGATCGCGATGCCGGCCATCGACGCGTCGAGCAGCCCGGCCAGCACGCGCGGCGCCTGGTCCGGCACCGGCGCGCAGGCCGCGACCAGCGCTTCCAGATGCAGCGCCAGGGCGTTGCCGTCCTCTCCCGACCACAGGATCGCCGCACCCTCGGCCTGGTCGGTGGCGGCCAGCGCCTCGGCGGCGGTCAGCAGCGCGCGCAGCAGGTCCGGCACCGGCACCGGCCGCCCGGCGGAGAAACCGGCGAGCGGCGCCAGGCAGGCCAGCACCCGATCGAGGAAATCGAGCACCGCCGGATCGGCCGGGACGCCGCGACCGGGAGCAGGGCGAGCACCGCGCGCCACGGCGGCGCGCAGGCCCGCCGCTCCGGGGGCGGGCGCGGGTCCGCGCAGGCCGTGCAGCTCGAGCGCGCGCGCCATGCGGCGGCACGCGGCCGGGTCGAGGCCGGCGGCGCAGAGCGGATGCTTGAGCAGCGACAGCAGCGCCACCGGCGACAGGCCCTCGGCCACGGCGGCGGCGATCAGACGCAGCAGCAGCGCCGGCGGCGTGCCGGCCAGGGGCTCGCCGGCGCTGTCATCCACCGCGACGCCCCAGCGCGACAACTCGACCGCGACGCGTCCGGCGAGGCCGCGATCCGGGGTGACGAGCGCGGCGCGCCGGCCCGGACTCTCGATCGCCTGGCGCAGCACCAGCGCGATCGCCGCCGCCTCCTCCTGCTGGTCGGCGGAGACCAGGCGGGTGATGCCGTCGATGTCAGGGACATCGGACCGGTCGAGCCAGTCGCCCAGCGCCTGCTCCGGCAGCAGCGCCCGCGCCAGGGTGCGGACCCGGCCGGGCGGGGCGCAATGCGCGTCGGGGTCGACGCCCTGATCCCAGAGGGCGAAATCGCCGCGTCGCACGCCGAGGGACGCCAACAGCCGCGCCAGTCCGGCCTGCGGATGGCTGTCCGGGAGCAGGCGCCAGACCTCCTCGTCGAGCAGCGGATCCAGGCCCTGCAGCACCAGCATGCCGCGGTCCAGCCCGGCGATCGCCGAAAGCAGGGTCGCGGCGGCGGGCGCGGCGGCGGTGAACCCGGCCGCCCAGACCGGACAGGCAGGCGGCCGTTCCCGCCACAAGGCGGTTTGGCCTTCGAGCAGCGCCATCGCCCGCGCGACCGGATCGGTCTGGCCGGTCTCGGCCAGCAGCGCCGGCCAGCGCTCGGTGACGATGCCCAGGAAGGCGAGGGTGAGCTGCCAATGCTCGGCATGGTGTTCGGCCTGGTCGGCTGCGGCGTCCGGCAGGGTGGCGGCGAGGTCGCAGCCGGCACGCGCGGCCTCGTCCAGCAGCGCGGCCAGGGCCTGCGCGAGCGGCCAGGCCTGATCCAGCGTCGGCGCCGTGCCGAACCTGTCGCCGGCCTGCAGCACCATCAGGCTGAGCAGCGACAGGCGCTGCAGCGGGTCGATCGCCGGGGGCAGGTCGAGCCATCCGCCCAGCGCCAGCGGCGCCTCGTCGAGCGCGCCGAGGGCGGCGATCCTGGGCTGCAGCATCGCCCGGCCGCCGGACGCGCGCAGGAACGCCTCGGACAGGGCGCGGGCGGCGCGCCGGGTGGGCAGCAGGATCAGCCCGCGCGCCGCGGCCAGCGGATCGGCAGGATCGGCATGCGCGGCCAGCCAGCGTGCCGCCAGCACGTCGAGGAACGGCAGGTGCAGCGGGACGGTGGCGAGGCTCACGTGTTGGACGGCCCGAACAGGGGATCGCGGATGGCGCGCTCGGTGTCGGCGATGTCGGCGGGGCGCGAGAGGTGGAACCAGGGTCCGTCATGCACCAGGGCGGCGATGCGGCCGGAGGCCAGAGCGCGGTCCCAGAGCACATTCATGCTGAAGGGCGTCGGCGGCGCATCGTCGAACAGGCGCGGCGAGAGCATCTGCACGCCGGCGAACACGTAAGGCACGATCTCGTGCTCGCGCGGGCGGCGCAGCCGGCCGGGCTCGTCGATGGCGAAATCGCCGTCGCCGACCTGACCGATCACCGTCGCGGTGCGGGCGACCAGCAGCAGCGCGTCGTGGCGTGCGCCGTCGAAGCCGTTGGCGAGACGGGCGATCGCCGGGATCGGGCCGTCGAGCCACAGGCTGTCGCCGTTGACCACCAGGAACGGCGAGTCGGACGGGAGCGCGCCGGTGGCCAGCGCCTGGCGCACGGCGCCGCCGGTATCCAGCAGGTCGGGCTCGGTCTGCAGCGCCATGTCGAGACGCCCCGGCTCGCGCGCGGCGCGGGCGCGCAGACGGGCGGCGATCTGTTCGGCGTGCCAGTGCGCGTTGACCACGGCTCGGCCGATGCCGGCCTCGCAGATGCGGTCCAGCGCGTAGTCCAGCAGGGTGCGGCCGGTGACGGTGAGCAGCGCCTTCGGGGTCTTGGCGGTGAGCGGCTGCATGCGGGTGCCCAGTCCCGCGGCCAGCACCATGGCGGAACGCGGGGCGACGCCGCTCACGCGCAGGCCGCCATCACGCCGGCGAGTCGATCGGGCCAGCCGGACAGGATCGCCTGCCTGGGCTGATCGCCGTCCGGGTCCGAGACGGAGGCGGGCGGCAGCGAGAGCGCGATCCGGAGCGCGTCGTCCGGCGCCAGCCGGCCCAGCCGATCCGGCCATTCGACCAGCACCACGCCGTCGCGCGCCTCGTCCCAGCCGAGCTCGTGCAGCGCGTCCGGACCGTCGAGGCGCCAGAGGTCGAAATGGGCGATCGGCATGCCGCCGCGTCCCTGGTAGCTCTGCACCAGCGTGTAGCTCGGGCTGGGCACCTCCATCCGCTGCCGGCCGCTGGCTTCGCGCAGCAGGGCGCGGGCGAGCGTGGTCTTGCCGGCGCCGAGCGGGCCGTCGAGCAGCAGGCAATCGCCCGCCCGGAGCAGGCCGGCCAGCCTGCGGCCGAGCGACTCGGTCGCCTCCAGGCTCGGCAACGACAGGCCAAGTGGGCCGCAATTCGGGCGTGGATCCATGCCGCCATCTTGCCGTAGCCCGGCCATGCTCCACAATGGAGAGGCTGGCGGAGGACAGGAGCGGGATGGACATGGACGGCCCGGGACGAACGCCGCACGACGCGACGCACGGCGTCGACCTGCCCGCGACGCAGAGCGTCGACCTGCCCTCGACGCAGAGCGTCGACACACCGGCGACGCACAGCGTCGACTCACTGGCGACGCACAGCGTCGACGTGGCCATCGTCGGCGCGGGGCCGGTCGGGCTGTTCGCCGCGTTCCAGTGCAGGATGCTGCGGCTGAGCTGCGTGCTGATCGACGCGCTGGGCGAGACCGGCGGGCAATGCACCGCGCTGTATCCGGAGAAACCCATCTACGACATTCCGGCGCACGCGGAGATCGAGGCCGGCGCGCTGATCGCCGCGCTGGAGGCGCAGATCGCGCCGTTCGCGGTGCCACGCCTGCTGGGACGGCGGGTGACCGGGCTGTCCGGCGCGGCCGGCGCGTTCTCGCTGCGGACCGACCGGGGCGAGCGGATCGCCGCGCGCACCGTGCTGATCGCCGCCGGCGCCGGGGCGTTCGGGCCGAACCGGCCGCCGCTGGACGGGATCGACGCGTTCGAGGCGAGCGGCGCGGTGCAGTACGTGGTGCGCACGCGGGCGGCGCTGCGCGGCCGGTCGGTGGCGATCGCCGGCGGCGGCGACAGCGCAGTGGACTGGGCGCTGTCCCTGGCCGGGGTGGCGGACCGGATCTGGCTGATCCATCGGCGCGCCAAGTTCCGGGCGGCGCCGGAGAGCGTCGCCCGCCTCGACCGCGCGGTGGCGGACGGGCGGATCGCGCTGGTGGTGCCCTACCAACTGCACGCGCTCGAGGGGGTGGACGGGGCGCTCTCCGGGGTGGTGGTCTCGACGCTCGACGGTGCCGTCCGCACTTTGCCGGCCGACCGGCTGCTGGCGTTCTTCGGCCTGTCCACCGATCTCGGGCCGATCGCGGACTGGGGCATCGAGACCGGGATGCACGGGGTGATCCCGGTAACGCCGGCGACGCTGCAGACCAGCCTGCCGGGCGTGTTCGCGATCGGCGACGTCGCGTCCTATCCCGGCAAGCTGAAGCTGATCCTGCAGGGATTCAGCGAGGCGGCGATGGCGGCGCACGCGATCCACGGCATCGCCAGGCCGGACCAGGTGCTGCGGTTCGAGCATTCGACCACGCACGGGCTGCCGGTTTCGTGACGGAGCCGGGCCTGGACCCGTCCGAGGCAACCCAGAGGGCGTGGGCCGGCGGCTGGCTGACCATCGACCGCGCGGCGATCGTCGCGAACTGGCGCACGCTGGACGACCTGTCGGGCGCCGCCGAATGCGCGGCGGTGGTGAAGGCCGATGCGTATGGGCTCGGAATCGACCGCGTGGCGCCGGCGCTGGCGGCGGCGGGATGCCGCAGCTTCTTCGTCGCCCATCTCGGCGAGGGCGTGGCGCTGCGCACGGTGCTGGGCGAGGCGCCGGCGATTCACGTGCTGAACGGCATTCCGCCCGGCACGGCGCCGGCGTTCCGGGCGCACCGGCTGTTGCCGGTGCTGAACGGAATGACCCAGATCGCGGAGTGGCGGGCGCTGGCGGCTGCGTGCGGCGAGACGCTGGCGGCGACGCTGCAGCTCGATACCGGCATGTCGCGGTTCGGCCTGTCGCCGGAAGAGGCGATGCGGCTGGCCGGGGAACCCGCCCTGCTGGAGGGGATCGCGATCGGGCTGGTGATGAGCCATCTGGGCTGCGCGGACACGCCGGACGATCCGCGCAATGCGGCGCAACTGGCGGCGTTCCACCGCCTGCGCGCCGCGGCGCCGGACGCGCGGGCCAGCCTGGCGGCGTCGTCGGGGATCTTTCTCGGCGCGGCGTACCATGCCGGCATGGTACGGCCAGGGGCGGCGCTGTATGGCGTGCCGCCAAACGCGGCGCGGCCGAACCCGATGCGGCCGGTGGTCAGGCTGCAGGCACGGATCGTGCAGACGCGGATCGTGCCGCCGGGCTCCTGGGTCGGCTACGGGGCGCGGTTCGTGACGCGTCGCGAGAGCCGCATCGCCACCCTGGCGGTGGGCTATGCGGACGGATTCCTGCGCGCCGGCGGCGGCGAAGGCGCGGCCAGCCTGCCGGGATGGCCCGGAACGCTGCCGATCGTCGGCCGGATCTCGATGGATTGCCTGGCGGTGGACGTCACCGGGGTCGAGGCCGGGCTGGTCCAGGACGGCGCCGCGCTGGACCTGATCGGACCCGGCCGTCCGCTGGAGGATGCCGCCGACGCCGCCGGCACGATCGGCTACGAACTGCTTACCGGCCTCGGCCATCGCTACGCGCGGACCTATATCTAGGGTTCGTTCCACCGCAAAGGATCATCGATGAAGGTAGCTGTGCTCGGCGGCGGCGTAATCGGGGTGAGCTCCGCCTGGTACCTGGCCAGGCTCGGCCACGAGGTGACGCTGATCGAACGGCGGCCGGGCGTGGCGCTGGAGACCAGCTTCGCCAATGCCGGCCAGGTCTCGCCCGGCTATTCGACGCCCTGGGCGGCGCCCGGCCTGCCGCGCAAGGCGATCGGCTGGCTGCTGCGGAAGCACAGCCCGCTTCAGATCCGGCCGCGCTTCGACATCGCCATGCTGCGCTGGACCGCCGCGCTGCTGGCGAACTGCACCGAGGCGGCGTACGACCGCAACAAGAGCCGGATGCTGCGGCTGGCGGAATATAGCCGCGACTGCCTGGACGATCTGCGCCACGAGACCGGGCTCGCCTACGATGACGGGCAGAAGGGGCTGATCCAGCTCTTCCGCACCCAGGGCCAGCTCGACCATGCCGCTGACGACATGCGCATCCTGGCGGAAAGCGGCGTGGCGCACGAGCTGCTCGACCGCGCCGGCGTCGTACGCCACGAGCCGGGCCTGTCGCACGCGGCGCACCGGCTGATGGGCGGGCTGCGCCTGCCGGGCGACCAGTCCGGCGATGCGCATCTGTTCACCCGCAGGCTGGCGCAGAAGGCGCAGGAGGCGGGGGTCGCGTTCCGGTTCGGCGTCGGCATCGAGCGGCTCCTGCATGGCCCGGACCGGATCGAGGGGGTGGTGACCAGCGAGGGCACGATCACCGCCGACGCCTATCTGGCGGCGACCGGGGTGCACACCGCCAGGCTGCTGCGTCCGCTGGGGCTGCGTCTGCCGGTCTATCCGGTGAAGGGCTATTCGCTGACCATCCCGCTGACCGACGAGACCCGGGCGCCGGTCTCGACGGTGAACGACGAGACCTACAAGGTGGCGATGACCCGTCTGGGCGACCGGATCAGGGTCGGCGGCACCGCGGAGCTGGCCGGCTACGACCTGACGCTGCGGCCGGCGCGCCGCGAGACGCTGGAGATGTCGTTCAATCAGCTCTATGGCGGCGGCGACCTGTCCAGGGCGACCTACTGGACCGGGCTCAGGCCGAACACGCCGGACGGCACGCCGATCGTCGGCTCGTCGGGCCGCTACCGCAATCTGTGGCTCAACACCGGCCACGGCACGCTGGGCTGGACCATGGCCTGCGGTTCGGGGCGGCTGATCGCCGACCTGATCTCCGACCGGCGCCCCAACATCGCCCACGAGGACCTCGCGCTGTCCCGCTACGCCGCCTGACCGAACCAAAACGGGTCCAGGGGACGACCGTCCCCTGGCGGGCGCCGGGCAGAGCCCGGCTTCCTAGGTGCGCGCGCAGGAGTCGATCAGCCCCTTCACCTGCGCGAACACCGCCTGCTCGTCGACCGTATAGTTGGCGCGGTCCGGCGGCTGGTCCGGCAGGTCGATGGTCCCCTCCGGCGCGTTGAACAGCAGCGGCGATGGCGATTCCATCGCGCCGGGATGATGATAGATCGCCAGGTCGTGGCGCTGTTCGAGGTTCCAGCGTCCGGCCAGCGCCAGGCCGGGCCGGTTGCAGACCCAGCGATACTTGGCGAGCGCGGCGCCCCAGGGTGCCACGAAGAAATCGGCCTGCGCGCACCAGAGCACGCTTTCCTGCACCGGGCGGCCGATCAGGTCGATCACCGCGACATGGTCGGAGACGCACGCGTCCGAGACCGCTCCGGCGATGCGTCGTTCCTCTGCCATGAAGGTCGAGCCGCCGGTCAGCGTGTCGCCGAAGCTGGCATAGGTGCCGCCGGGCTCCGGTCCGGCGCTGTTGTGGCCGTCGATCACGATCGTCACCCGGCCGATCGCGTCGGCGAGCAGGCGGGCGAGGCGGATGGCGAAGCCCTGCATGTCCGACAGGGTGCGGTTGCCGACCCGGAGCCCGACCAGCACCACCGGACCGGAGGCCCGCGCCGCCTCGGACGACGCGGCGACGTCCGCCCAGAGCGGCGCGCGTCGCAGCGCCGCCAGGATGCGGACGCCGACCTCCGCCGGCACCGTCAGGCTGGTCACTTTCACCACGGTCTGGCGCGCGCGATAGAATGCGCCGGCATGAGCGCCGAAGCCGTGCGCGAACCGGTCCACCCGTCCTTCCAGCTCGGGGAAGATCTCGTCCAGCGGGCCGTAGATCTCGGGATGGAGCGGGGTGTCGAACACCAGGCAGCGCGGCGGCGGCACGTCCAGGGCGTGCGCGTCCGCCTGGCGACGCACGCCGTCGAGCAGGATCGCCACGCCGCTCAGATCCTGCCAGACGAAATGGCCGAGATGGATCGCCGGCTTGCCGCGGAACGCATGCACCACCGCGCCGGGCGGGGCGAGCAGCGCCGGGACGATGTCCGGCGCATGGCCGCTCAGATGGCCGAGCAGGCGTGGCCGGATCACGTCGAGATAGACGCGGGCGGTGGCGTACTGGTGCTCGTCGCGCACCACGGCCAGCTCCGCGCCGGGGAAATACAGCCCGGCGGTGACGAAATGCTCGCCCATGCACAGCACGAAGAAGGTCAGCCCGGTGGCGGCGTCGTGCAACTGGTAGGCGAAGGCGTGGTGGTCGAGATAGAAGCCGCGCGGCGCCGCCTCGAACGGCCGGCCGGAGACCGGCGAGACGAAACGCATGACGCCACGCGCGGCCACCCGGATCAGCTCGTCGCGCAGCGGCTGATTGCACGCGGTGCCGGTGCCGTTCGGATCCAGCGGCGCCAGCCGGGCAGGCGGGGACGACGCGGCGACCGGCACCACGTAGCGCATCGCCGGCGGCAGCGTGTCGCCGAGCCGCCAATAGGCCGGCGGCGTCCGGTCGAGGCCGCTCTCGGTCATGTGGAAGGCGAGCAGATCGGCGCGGGTGCGGTCGCCGGCGGCGAGGAACCAGCCGAGCGCCTCGCCCGGTTCGACCGCGGGGCCGTCGACGAACCGCTCGCCGAGGGCTGCGAACCAGAGGCGGCACCAGTCGCGAAGCTGCGCCCGGGGCTGGTCGCGCAGGCCGGTCGCCTGGTTGGTCAGGAAGGCCGGGCCGCGATCCAGATACCAGGCGGCGGTGTCGCCGTTCTCGTGCGCCAGCTCCAGGATCAGCAACGGCGAGGTCCAGGTCAGCAGGCGCACCGCGCGCCAGCCGGGCGCGAGCGGCTGCAGCGACGGCATCACGCGATCCGCCAGCCCGGCCGGCCCGACGTCCGGCTCCCTGCCCAACTCGGCGGGATCGGCGCGCTCGAAGCGGAGGCGCGCGGCCTCGTCCAGCCCGTCGGCATCGCCCGCCACCCGCGCCAGACCCTGCCGCACGGCCGGATGGCAGTGCAGCAGGGCGACAACCAGCGGCGGCGGCGCGCAAGGCAGGCCGGGCATCGCATCCGCCTGCAGCCAGCGCAGCGCCAGCGCCACCGGCAGGCGGATCCGCTCGGCCAGCGCCGGGTCGAGATCGTCCACGCGGTTGGCGAGATAGCGTCCGTCGCCATCCAGCAGCCAGAAGCCGCCGCCACCGTCTTCGGCGCGGAACTCGAGCAGCAGGACCGGCAGGAACAGGGTGAGCAACAGGCCGGGCCGCCAGCCCGGGCTGAAGGAGCGGACCGGCGCCTCGTCCTTGAGGAGAGGCAGGACCAGGTCGTTTCCGAGGATCAGCCGGTAGCCGTCCGGACCCGGCTGGACCGCCTCGCGCAGGAGGGCGGGCAGCGACGCCAGGAGCGCGCGCGTCGACTCCGGCGCCCGCACGGTCATGGCAGGGCGCCTGCTCCGGATATGGGATAGGCGCCGTATCCGGATATGGGATAGCCCCGGCCGGAGAATCGGTCGCGCTCGACGCCGGCGCTGATGCTGAGCGTGCTGCCGAACGGCAGTTCGGTGGAAACTCCCGCGGCGACGCTGCTGCCGCTGACGGAGGGGCGGCCGTGGACTTGCGGTCCCTGGCCGGCACCGAGGGCGACGAAGGCGCGGGTGTTGCCGCCGATCAGGCCGCTATCGAGGCGGACCGCGCTGCTGCGCAGGCCGCCGGAGCCGAACGACGTGCTGGCGACTCCTCCCTGGACCAGCGCGGGCGGCGCCAGGGAATAATCCCCTGGCGTGGAGAGCGGGCTGTCGTTGGCGCGCGCCACGGAAGCGGCCGGCACAGCGGCCGCCAGGGACGCCGCGACGGACGCCGCCAGCAACGCCGGAACCGGTGGCGCCCGGCGGCGGCAGAAGAGAGAGCGACCGCTCAAACGGCCACCCTGGCCACGCGCAGCAGATTGGTGGAGCCGGCCTGGCCGAACGGCACGCCGGCCGCGACCACCAGCAGGTCGCCCGGCTTGGCGATCCCGGCCTGCACCGCCATCTGCCGCGCGGATTCGACGATGTGCTCGACGGTCTCGTCCGGGCGGTCCTGATCCGCCACCATGGCATGCACCCCCCAGGCGACCTGCAGACGGCGCGCCGCCTCGAGCGTGCCGGCGACGCCGAGAATGGCGCAATCCGGCCGTTCGCGCGAGATCCTGACCGCGGTGCGGCCGGACAGGGTGTAGGCGACGATCGCCGCGGCGCCGGTGGTGTGGGCGACCTGCTGGGCGGCGCCGGCGATGGCGTCGGATACGGTGCGGTCCGGGGTCTGCCGGGTGGAGTCCTGCATCGCCTTGTAGTGCTCGTCCTTCTCCACCTGGCTGACGATGCGGTTCATGATCGACACCGCCTCGATCGGATAGCGGCCGACCGCGGTCTCGCCCGACAGCATCACCGCGTCGGCGCCGTCGAACACCGCGGTGGCGACGTCGGAGGCCTCGGCGCGGGTCGGCGCCGGGGCGGAGATCATGCTCTCGAGCATCTGAGTGGCGACCACCACCGGCAGGCCGCGCAGCTTGGCGGCGCGGACGATGCGCTTCTGTTCGAGCGGCACGCGCTCCGGCGGCAGCTCGACGCCGAGATCGCCGCGCGCGACCATCACCGCGTCGGACAGCGCCAGGATCTCGTCGAGCGCGTCGAGCGCCTGCGGCTTCTCGATCTTGGTCATGATCCAGGCGCGGCCCTGCACCAGCTCGCGCGCCTCGATCACGTCCTCGGGACGCTGCACGAACGACAGGCCGATGAAATCGACGCCCTGGCTCAGCGCGTAGGCGAGATCGGCCTTGTCCTTGACGGTCAGCGCCGGGATCGGCAGCACCATGTCTGGCACGTTGACGCCCTTGCGGTCCGACAGCGGGCCGCCGGTCACGACCTCGGTGACCAGGCTCTCCGGGCGGCATTCGACGATGCGCAGACGCAGCTTGCCGTCGTCGAGCAGCAGCGTGGTGCCGGGGGTGGCGGCGGAAATGATCTCGGGATGCGGCAACTGCACCCGGGTCTCGTCGCCTGGGGTCTTGTCCATGTCCAGGGTGAAGCGATCACCGGTCTGCAGCTCGACCCGTCCGGTGGCGAAGGTGCCGACGCGCAGCTTGGGCCCCTGCACGTCGGCCAGGATGCCGATCGGGCGGCCGAGACGCTGCTCGACCGCGCGCACCGCGGCGATGCGCGCGCCATGCTCCTCGTGCGCGCCATGCGAGAAGTTGATGCGGAACAGGTCCGCACCGGCCTCGGCGAGGGCGGCGATCATGGTCTCGTCGCCGCTTGCCGGACCGAGCGTGGCGACGATCTTGGTGCGGGCGGCGGGGAAGGCTCTGGTCACTCGGTATCTCCTGGCGGTTCGGTCCCGCAAGCACGCTTCAGGGCTGGATCGTCTCGTCCGGCAGCACGCCCCAGAAGGCACCCCGCGGTAGCCAGCCGGAATAGTCGCGAACACTGACCTTGCACCAGCCCGAGCCGGCCGGGCAGGCGCGAATTCGTCCGACAATACCCGGCTTGAGCACCGCAACCAATGGCGCGTCGGCTTGCGGCGCCGACCGCAGCGCCTGCGCTCCCGGCGGCAGGCCCACCGAAAGCGGGTCGAGCCGGCCGACGACGCGCGCACCGCCGGCGCCCGGCTTGCTGTCGCCGCCCGCGGAGGCGGGTTGGGCTTCACCGGCTTCGACGCCGTCTGCCGATCCAGGGCCAGATGGGAGGCCAGATGGGGGGCCGGATCCGGGGGCGGGCGCCGGGATGACGAAGCTCCGGGTGCCGACCAGGGTAGCCTGGTGCACCCAGCCTCTGACGCCGTCGGAATCCTCGACCAGACGCCACACGTCGAACTCGCGCTCGATCCGCACCGGCAGGTCGCGGCGCCGGTAGACCCACTGGATCGGATAGCGCGTGCCCGGCCCGCCGCGCAGATTGACCGCATCGGCGCGCAGCGAGGCATAGCGCGGCAGCGGCAATCCGGTGCTCGCGCCTTTCGGCGCCGCCGCCGGCTCGGCGGGCGGCGCGGGAACCGGCACGGGGACGGGCGCTGGGATCGGCGGCGCCGGCGCGTGATGCACCAGGCGCTGCGGCGCGTGCATCGCCGGCCTTGGATGGGCATGCGCCGGATGCCGTCCGGCCGGCTCATGCGCGGCGTGGTGGGCCGGACGATGCGCCGGATGCGCCGGATGCGCTGCGGGATGCGACGCGGCGACCGGTTCCTGCGCCCCGCTCTGCGCCGCCGCTCCCGCCGCGGGCGCCGCGGCCAGGCAGAGGCCGAGCCACAGGAGCGGGCCGAGGATTGGAGCGGATCTGGCGGAAACGGGCATACGCCATCCGTGCCAAGCCGGGCGCCGGAGGGCAAGGGTCACAGCGACAGCATCTGCCCGTCGCCGACCGCCTCCAGGAAGCTCGGCGCGCCGGCCTGCTCGACTCCGTCGATCAGCGCGGCGGGATCGAGCGCCAGCGCCTGCAGCCCGGCGACGCACGCCATCAGCCGCACGCCGAGCGACGGCAGCACCGCGCGCAGCGTCTCCAGCCCGGCGACGCCCCTGGCGCGCAGAATCGCGTCGCGGTCGCTGCCGGCGAGCCCGGAGAAATCGCGGCAGAGCGCGTGCAGGCCGGACTGGGTGGCGAACAGCACCACGGTGCGGTCGAGCGACGATGCGGAGGCCGCCATCAGGAAGGCGGTATGGGCGCGTTCGTAGCTCCCGCCGACCAGCAGCAGGCCGAGCGTGCGGTCAGCCATGCGCGCCGGCATGGGCGGAGAGGTCGCGGATGGTCGGGGCGCGGCCGCACAGGGCGCAGTCCGGATCGGGGGCCAGGCGCAGCGTATGGAAGCGCATCGCCAGCGCGTCCCAGGCCAGCACCCTGCCCTCCAGGCGTTCGCCCAGACCCAGCACCTGCTTGAGCACCTCGGTCGCCTGCAGCGTGCCCATCACCCCGGTCACCGCGCCGAACACGCCGGCCTCGGCGCAGCTCGGCGCGCTGCCGGGCGGCGGCGGCTCGGGATGCAGGCAGCGATAGCAGGGTCCGCCCAGATGCGGCGAGAAGCTGGAGAGCTGGCCGTCGAAGCGCGAAACCGCGGCGGAGACCAGGGTGCGGCGGCCGAGCGCGCAGGCATCGGCCAGCAGATAGCGGGTGGCGAAATTGTCGCTGCCGTCGCAGACCAGGTCGTATTGCGCGATCAGCGCCATCGCGTTGCCGGCATCGAGACGGACAGGATGCTGACGCACCGCCACCAAAGGATTCAGCCGGTCGAGCATGGACGCGGCGGAGGCGACCTTGGCGGTGCCGACGCGATCGGTCGCGTGCACGATCTGGCGCTGCAGGTTCGACAGCTCGACCACGTCGTCGTCGACCAGGCCGATGGTGCCGATGCCGGCGGCGGCGAGATAGAGCGAGAGCGGCGCGCCGAGCCCGCCGGCGCCGATCACCAGCACCCGGGCCGCGCGCAGCCGCGCCTGGCCGACGCCGCCGACCTCGGCGAGCAGGATATGCCTCGCGTAGCGCTGGATTTCGGCTTCGGAGAAATCGAGGTCCATGCGCGCCGGTCTAGCAGGTCAGCGCCGGTTCGGGGACCCGTGTCACCGTCGCTCTCGCGCGAGAGCCCTTTGCGAAACCGCGCCGGCGGCCCATGTTGCCAGAGGATCGAACGGAACAAGAACAATGGACCTGCTCGGCAAGCTCGAGATCCTGGCCGACGCCGCAAAATACGACGCCTCCTGCGCGTCGAGCGGCACCGAGAAGCGGCATAGCCGGGGTCTCGGGGTGGGCCGGGACAAGGGGATCGGCTCCACCGAGGGCTCGGGCATCTGCCATGCCTACGCGCCGGACGGGCGCTGCATCTCGCTGCTCAAGATCCTGCTGACCAACTACTGCCAGTACGAGTGCGCCTACTGCATCAACCGCGCCTCGTCGTCGGTGAAGCGGGCCAGATTCACGGTCGAGGAGGTGGTGACGCTCACGCTCGGCTTCTACCGGCGCAACTGCATCGAGGGTCTGTTCCTGTCGTCCGGCATCATCCGCTCGCCGGACTACACGATGGAGCAGGTGATCGGGGTGGCGCGGACGCTCAGGGTCGCGCACGGGTTCCGCGGCTACATTCATCTCAAGACGATCCCGGACGCCGATCCGCTGCTGCTCGAGGAGGCCGGTCGATGGGCCGACCGGCTGTCGATCAATGTCGAGCTGCCGACCGAAGGCGCGCTGCGGCAATACGCGCCGGAGAAGGACATGGGCGGGATCCGGCGCTCGATGGCGCGGATGCGGCTGGGGATCGACGCGGCGCGCGAGCCAGTCAGGCCGGGCGGCCGCAAGCCGCCGCGTTTCGCGCCGGCCGGGCAGAGCACGCAGATGATCGTCGGCGCCGATCCGAGCCCGGACCGCACCATCCTGCGCCTGAGCAGCACGCTCTACGGCGCCTACGGTCTGCGTCGGGTCTATTACTCGGCGTTCAGCCCGATCCCGGATGCCTCCAGGGCGCTGCCGCTGCAGCCGGCGCCGCTGCTGCGCGAGCATCGGCTGTATCAGGCGGACTGGCTGCTGCGGTTCTACGGTTTCGGCGTCGAGGAGCTGGCCACCGACCCGGCCGGCAACCTTGATCTGGTGCACGATCCGAAGCTGGCCTGGGCGCTGCAGAACCGGGCGATGTTCCCGGTCGACGTCAACCGCGCCGACCGCGAGGCGCTGCTGCGGGTGCCCGGCCTGGGCGTGAAGTCGGTCAACCGCATCCTGTCGGTGCGAAGGCTGCGTCGTCTGCGGATGGCCGACCTCGCCACGCTGCGCGTCTCCCTGGCCAAGGTCGCCCCGTTCGTGGTGACGCTGGACCACCGCCCCGCATCCGAACCGGACAGCCTTGCCCTGTCGGCCCGCCTCGCCCCGAAACCCCGCCAGCTCGCCTTGCTTTAACCCAGGGGTCTGGGGCCGCCGGCCCCAGCGGGTCCAGGGCAGCGCCCTGGCCTTGTTCGAGGTCGCTGCGCATGAAAAGCATCATCCTGGCCCACGAGGTCGATTTCGCCGGCTGGCGCGACGCCGCGCGCAGCCTGGCGGTGTCCGGCACAGCGCCGGAGCAGGTGCATTTCTCGGTCGGCGCGCCGGACGACCTGTTCGCCACCGATCCCGCCATCCCGGACCTGGCCGAAGCCGACCCGCCGGCCGGGACCTTCTCTGTGTCGCGCGCGCTGCTGGCCCTGGCGCAGACCG
>CAIMSN010000052.1 GCA_903844135.1 uncultured Rhodospirillales bacterium
AATCTCGACCGGCCGTCGCGCGAGAGCGTGATCGACCGGGTGGCGCACGAGGCGCAGCGCCGGCCGATCAGGGCGGCGCTGTCGAACAGCTTCGGCTTCGGCGGCACCAACGCCAGCCTGATCGTGCGCGGCGTCTGAGCGCGACTCCAGGCGGCGGGCCCTGATGCGCCGGCTGCTCGGCCTGCTGCTGGTGCTGGTGGTCCTGGCCGGTGCCGGCCTCGGCCTGGTGCGCTACGCCGCCACCCGGCCCGGCCCGCTGCCGCAAGCCGCCGACATCGTGGTGCCGCACGGCCATCTGAGCGACGTCGTCCGCACCCTGCAGCAGGATCGCGTGCTGGAGCGCGGACCTGCCGTTCGCCTGCTGTTCATCGGTCTCGCCCGCCTGACCGGTCACGCCGCGCCGTTGCATGCCGGCGAGCTGCATTTCCCGGCCGCCGTGTCGATCGACGGCGCGCTGCAGATCCTGCGCCACGCAAAGCCGGTGCAGCACGATCTCACCATCCCGGAAGGCCTCACGACGGCGCAGATCGCCGCGCTGATCGACGCCGCGCCGATCCTGCAGGGCGGGTTCGACCTGCCGGCCGAGGGCGCGATCCTGCCCGAGACCTACGCGTTCGAGCGCGGCGCCACCCGGTCGGCGCTGATCGCCAGGATGCAGGCGGCGATGCGGCGCACGCTGGACGCGGTCTGGGCGTCGCGCGACCCGCGCATCCCGCTGACCGATCCGGCGCAGCTTCTGGTGCTGGCCAGCATCGTCGAGCGCGAGACCGCGCTCGGGCCGGAGCGTCCGCTGGTGGCCGAAGTGTTCCTCAACCGGCTGCGCGCCGGCATGAGGCTGCAATCCGATCCCACCGTGGCCTACGGCGCCAGCGGCGGACTCGGCGCGCTGCCGCGGCCGCTGACCCGCGCCGACCTGGCGCAGCCGAACCCCTACAACACTTACCTGATCCCCGGCCTGCCGCCCGGCCCGATCGCCGCGCCCGGGCTCGCCGCGCTGACCGCGGTGGCGCATCCGGCGCAGGGCACGCTGCTGTATTTCGTCGCCAACGGCACCGGCGGCCATGCCTTCGCCACCACGTTGCAGGGCCATCTCGCCAACGTCGCGCAGTTCCGCGCGATCGAGGCGTCGCATCCTGGACAGACCCCGACGCTCGATCCGCTGCGGCCGCCGCCCCAGGTGCCGGGCCCGTCGCGCTGAGGGCGGCAACCCGCACCCGGACCGCGGGTTCTACAGCGCACGCACGCGCAGGAGCCGCACCGCCATGCCCAGCCTGACCCGCCGCGACCTGATGCTCGGTGCCGCCCTCGTCTCCGCCGTGGGCGGGCGCGCCGCGAAGGCGGCGGAGCCGGTCCCGCTCAGGGGCGCGCCGCTCGAGCTGGTCGCGACCTTCGCCGGACGTCAGGCGACCGGCATCGCCGTCTCCCGCAGCGGCCGCAGATTCGTCAATTTCCCGCGCTGGGAGGACGACGTCACGCTGTCGGTGGCCGAAATCGGGCCGGACGGCGCGCTGGCGCCCTATCCGGACGAGACCTGGAACGCCTACCGCAGGGACGGCGCGGCGGTGCGGCCGCAATGGAGCTTCGTCTGCGTGCAGAGCGTGACGATCGACGCGCAGGACCGGCTCTGGGTGCTCGATCCGGGCGCGCCGGGCCTGGCGGCGATCGTGCCGGGAGCGCCCAAGCTGGTCTGCATCGATCTCGCCGGCAACCGGGTGCTGCGGGTCTATCGCTTCAGCAAGGAGATCGCCCCGCAGGGCAGCTACCTGAACGACATCCGCGTCACCGCCGACGGCAGGCGCGCGGTGATCACCAATTCCGGCGCGCCCGGTTGCCTGGTCACGCTCGATGTCGAGAGCGGCGCCATGCGGCGGGTGCTGGTCGGCGATCCCAGCACCCAGCCCGATCCTGCGGTGGAGATCGCGGTCGGCGGCAGGGCGCTGGTCAAGGCGGACGGGCAGAAGGCGGAGATCGCCGCCGACGGGCTGATGCTCGACGAGTCCGACGGGAGCGTCCTGTTCCAGGCCACCACCGGACGAACGATGTACACGGTGCCGCTGGACGCGCTGTTCGACCGCAGGCTGGCGCCGAAGGCGCTGTCGGCCAAGGTTGCGGTCGCGGCCAGGACCTTCGTCGCCGACGGCTACTGGTGCAGCCGCAAGGCCGGCCGGCTGGTGACCGATTGCGCAGGCTTCGCGGTGCGGCGCCTGCAGCCGGACGGCACCCTGGCGGTGCTGACCCAGGATCCGCGCCTGCTCTGGCCGGACAGCCTGGCCGAGGGCGCGGATGGCGCCATCTACGTCACCGCCTCGCATATTCCCGAGATGAAGACCTGGCAGGGTCCCGGCGTCGCCCGGACCGCGCTGTTCCGTTTCCATCCGGGCTAGCCGGATCACCACGCATTGCGTCTTGCGAACCGGTCTCGGGACACCGAAATTATGGCTGAAGCAATGGGTGCTCCGCCGGATGACGGCCCGAGGCGGTCTGCCAGGGTAGCGAGCGGTGCGGAAAGCGCTCATAAGCCGCACAACTGAACCGATGGTGCCGGCGACGCGTGGTCGTGCGGCGCCATGCGGCTGCCGCCAGGAGGACCGCATGGTCAGACGTCACAAAGAGGAAGAGATCGCCGGCGTGCTGGAGTTCGAGGGCCGCACCGCCGAGGATCCGGTGCTGCTGGAATGGATCGCCGACCATCGCGCCCGCAACGGCGGCAAGATCCGCCTGAGCCAGGGCGGCAAGGGTACGCGGGTGATGTTCAGCAAGGCCGCCGACATGGCGTTCTGGCAGACCAGGTCGGACCAGCTCGCCAAGGCGCGTAAATCGGCCTGAGGTCGGGGAGGGCGAAGTCGGCTTCCTGTCGTTTCGTTTCGGGGTCGGGCCGGTTGTCATGCAACTGTCATCGAACTGAAACTTGGGTGCCACCGCCGGGGGTTAGAGAGCGGCCGTCCGCAGGCCTCTGTCTCGGTGGCCGCCCGTCCGAAGGAAGACCTCCCCATGCGTTCCATGCAGAAGCGTGCGATCCCCGTCGTGATGACCGGCCTGGCGATCGGCCTGGCTGCCGCCGTTCCGGCGCGCGCCGCCGACATCACCGGCGCCGGCTCCACCTTCGCCGCGCCGATCTACGGCGCCTGGGGTGCCGCCGCGAAATCCGCGATCGGCGTGACCCTGAACTACCAGGCGCTGGGCTCCGGCGCCGGCCAGAACCAGGTGATCGCCCGCACCGTCGATTTCGGCGCCTCCGACGCGCCGCTCTCGACCGAGAAGCTGGCCACCAACCACCTGCTGCAGTTCCCGACCGTGATGGGCGGCGTGGTGCCGATCGTGAACCTGCCGGGCATCGCCTCCAACCAGATCCATCTGACCGGCGACGTGCTGGCCGGCCTGTTCTCCGGCGCGATCCAGACCTGGAACGACCCGAAGATCGCCGCCCTGAACCCCGGCGTGAAGCTGCCGGACACCGCGGTGGCGCCGGTGCACCGCGCCGACGGCTCCGGCACCACCTTCGTGTTCACCTCCTACCTGTCGAAGGCGGATGCGGACTGGAAGTCCAAGATCGGTGCGGCGAGCTCGATCGCCTGGCCGTCCGGCGCCGGCGCCAAGGGCAATGACGGCGTCGCCGCCACCGTGCGCAACACCGAGGGCGGCATCGGCTATGTCGAATATGCCTTCGCCGACAAGAACCACCTGACCACGGTCGAGCTGAAGGACAAGGCTGGCGCGTTCGTCGCCCCGAGCCTCGACAGCTTCACCAAGGCCGCCGCCGGCGGCGACTGGGCGAGCGCCGAGAACTTCGCCGTCGATCTGCTCGACACCCCGGGCGAGGGCGCCTGGCCGATCGTCTCGGCCACCTTCGTGCTGCTGCCGACCGACGCCAAGAACCCGGCGCAGAGCGCCGCGGTGCTCAAGCTGTTCGACTGGGCGTTCAAGAACGGCGCCAGCATCGCCACCGGCCTGAAATACGTGCCGCTGCCCGCCGACGTGCAGACCACCGTGCGCCATGCCTGGACCAACGTTGCCGGCGCCCAGGCCCTGGGCCAATAAGCGCTTCGTTCCCTCGACCGCGCACAGACCGGAAGGCGATCGCCGCATGAGTGCAAGCGCCGGATCGGAATTCTCCGACGGATCAGCGCCGAAGCCCGGGCCGGGCAGGACCGGCCGGGACTGGGCCGATCCCGCCTTCTCCGGTCTCGCCAAGGCCTGCGGCATCGTCGTGCTGGTGCTGATCGGCGGCATCATCGTCGTGATGCTGTCCGGCGGCCGTCTCGCCTTCACCACCTTCGGGCCGGGCTTCCTGACCAGTTCGGCATGGAACCCGGTGCGCGACGTCTACGGCGCGCTGACGCCGATCTTCGGCACCATCGTCACCTCGGTGATCGGGCTGGTGGTGGCGGTGCCGCTGGCGTTCGGCTGCGCCTTCTACCTTACGGAGATGGCGCCGCGCTGGCTGGCCGGCCCGGTCGGCACCGCGGTCGAGTTGCTGGCGGCGGTGCCGTCGATCATCTTCGGCATGTGGGGCTTCTTCGTCATCGTTCCGATCATGGCGCGGGACATCCAGCCGGCGCTGATCCATTCGGTCGGCAGGGTCTGGTTCCTGCACCCGTTCTTCTCCGGCGCGCCGTTCGGCACCGGGCTGCTCACCGGCGGGCTGATCCTGGCGGTGATGGTGACCCCGTTCATCGCCGCGGTGATGCGCGACGTGTTCAACTCGATGCCGCCGGTGCTCAAGGAGAGCGCCTACGGCCTCGGCTCGACCCGCTGGGACGTGATGCGCCAGGTGGTGCTGCCCTGGTCGCGCACCGCGGTGATCGGCGGCATCATGCTGGGCCTCGGCCGCGCGCTCGGCGAGACCATGGCGATCACCTTCGTGATCGGCAACACCAACCGCATCAGCGCCAGCCTGTTCTCGCCCGGCAACACCATCGCCTCGCTGATCGCGCTGGAGTTTCCGGAATCCGCCGCCGGCAGCCTGAAGCTTTCCGCGCTGCTGGCGCTCGGCTTCGTGCTGATGGTGATCTCCTTCATCACGCTGGCCTGTTCCAGGCTGCTGCTGCGGGCGGGGAAGGCGTGATGGCGAGCCAGGCCGTACCCGCCGCACAGCCGTTCGGCGCCCTGAGCCGGGCGGCGCCGGACATCGGCCTCGAGCGCCGCCGGCGCATCGGCAACCTGGTCGCCACCGTCCTGGCCGGGGTCGCCACGCTGATCGTGCTGGCCGCCCTGGCCTCGATCCTCTGGACCCTGCTCAGCCTGGGCATCGGCGGGCTGAGCCTGCATACGCTGGCGACCGTCACCGGGCCCGCCGGCAGCAATGGCGGCCTGCTCAACCCGATCATCGGCAGCCTGATCCAGGTCGGACTCGCCACCCTGATCGGCACCCCGATCGGCATGATGGCCGGCATCTACCTGGCCGAGTTCGGCGGCGCCTCGCCGCTCGCCAACGCGGTGCGCTTCGTCTCCGACATGCTGCTGTCGGCGCCGTCGATCCTGGTCGGCCTGTTCGTCTATCTGCTGCTGGTGGCGCCGTTCCACCATTTCTCCGGCTTCGCCGGCGTCGCCGCGCTGGCGATCCTGGTGATCCCGATCGTGGTCCGCACCACCGAGGACATGCTGCGGCTGGTGCCGGTGGCGATGCGCGAGGCGGCGGCGGCGCTCGGCGCGCCGCGCTGGCGGGTGGTGGTACAGGTCTGCCTGCGCGCCGCCAGGAAGGGTCTGCTGACCGGCGTGCTGCTGGCCATCGCCCGCATCGCCGGCGAGACCGCGCCGCTGCTGTTCACCTCGCTCGGCAACCTGAACTGGTCGCTGTCGCTGAACGAGTCGATGGCCAGCCTGCCGGTGACCATCTACCAGTATGCCGGATCGCCGTCCGACGACTGGGTGCAGCTCGCCTGGACCGCGGCGCTGCTGATCACCGCCGGGGTTCTGTTCATCAACATCGTCGCCCGCATCGGCCTGCGCGGCCAGGACAGGTCATGACCACCATGCAACCGACGCCTACGCCCCGTCTCGCGACCGTTCATGCCGGCGCCGCCGATGCCGGTGCCCGCACCATGATCGAGATCGAGAATCTCGACTTCTTCTACGGCGCCTCCCAGGCGCTGAAGGACATCTCGATCCGGTTCCCCGAGCGCCAGGTGACCGGGATGATCGGCCCGTCCGGCTGCGGCAAATCCACCCTGCTGCGGGTCCTGAACCGCATGTACGACCTCTATCCCGGCCAGCGCGCCACCGGGAAGGTCATGCTCGACGGCGAGAACATCATCGGCCCGCAGGTCGATGCCAGCCGGCTGCGCTCGCGCGTCGGCATGGTGTTCCAGAAGCCGACCCCGTTCCCGATGTCGATCGAGGCCAACATCGCCTTCGGCGTGAAGCTGCATGAGCGCCTGTCGCGCGCCGACATGGCCGACCGGGTCGAGGACGCGCTGCGGCGCGTGGCGCTGTGGGACGAGGTCAAGGACCGTCTGCGCGCCAACGCCACCGGCCTGTCCGGCGGCCAGCAGCAGCGCCTGTGCATCGCCCGCACCATCGCCACCCGTCCCGAGGTGATCCTGCTCGACGAGCCGACCAGCGCGCTCGATCCGATCAGCACCGCCAGGATCGAGGAGCTGCTCGACGAGCTCAAGCGCGATTTCACCATCGCCATCGTGACGCACAACCTGCAGCAGGCGGCGCGCTGCGCCGACCAGGTGGCGTTCTTCTTCATGGGCGAGCTGGTCGAGGTCGACAGCGCCGGCGCGATCTTCACCGCGCCGAAGCAGAAGCGCACCCAGGACTACATTACCGGCCGGTTCGGCTGAGGAACGGGCAAGATGTCAGACACACCGCGGCATATCGTCTCGAGCTACGAGCAGGAGCTGAACCAGCTCCGTGCGCTGATGGCGCGCATGGGCGGGCTGGTCGAGAACCAGACCGCGCTGGCGATCCAGGCGATCCTGGAGCGCAATACCGAGAGCGCGCAGGCGGCGATGGAGCAGGATCCCGAGGTCGATGCGCTGGAACGCGAGGTCGAGGCCCGCGCCATCAAGCTGCTGGCGCTGCGCGCGCCGCTGGCGCAGGATCTGCGCGAGATCGTCTCCGCGCTGAAGGTGACCAGCGACCTGGAGCGGATCGGCGACTACGCCACCAACGTCGCCAAGCGGTCGATGCGGCTCGGTCCGACCACCAGCGACATCTCGCTCGGCGGCCTGCGCAGCATGGGACGGCTGGTGCAGGAGAGCCTGCGCCTGGCGATCGACGCGCTCGGCCAGAACGACAAGGAGAAGGCGCTCGACGTCTGGCGCTCCGACAAGGCGGTCGACGAGATCTACACCGCGATGTTCCGCGAGCTCGTCACCTACATGATGGAGGATCCGCGCAACATCGGCGCCTGCACCCATCTGCTGTTCATCGCCAAGAATCTCGAGCGAATCGGCGACCACGCCACCAACATCGCCGAGCGCGTGCATTATTCCGTCACTGGCGAGATGCTGCCGGCCTCGCGGCCGCGCGGCGGTCAGCCGAACGTGGAGGCTCCCGTTCCATGAACCAGCTCCAGCCCTTCCCTGCCGTTCCGCAGACCCCGCCGGCCGGCCGTCGCCAGGGCGGCGGCCGCGACGAGGCCCGCCAGCGCGTGCTGGTGGTCGAGGACGATCCGTCGCTCGCGGTGATGCTGCGCTACAACCTGGAGAAGCTCGGCTACCAGGTGGACGAGGCGGCCGACGGCCAGGAGGCGCTGCTGCGCGTCGCCGAGCAGACCCCCGATCTGGTGCTGCTGGACTGGATGCTGCCGAGCCTGTCCGGCATCGAGGTGTGCCGCCAGATCAGGCGCCGTCCGCAGACCCGCGATCTGCCGGTGATCATGCTGACCGCCAGGGTCGAGGAGCAGGATTCGATCCGTGGCCTCAATACCGGCGCCGACGACTACATCACCAAGCCGTTCAGCATGGAGGCGCTGGCCGCCCGGGTACGGGCGCTGCTGCGTCGCACCCAGCCCACCGCGACCGGCCGTACGCTGCGCTTCCACGACATCGTGCTGGACGGCACCGAGCATCGGGTGCAGCGCAACGAGCGCGCGGTGCATCTCGGCCCGACCGAATACCGTCTGCTGGAGTTCCTGATGCAGCACCCGCGCCGGGTGTTCTCCCGCGAGGATCTGCTGAACGCGGTCTGGGGCGCCGACATTCACGTCGAGGCGCGTACCGTCGACGTGCATATCCGCCGGCTGCGCAAGGCGCTGAACGGTCCGGACGAGATCGACGTGGTGCGCACCGTGCGCACCGCCGGCTACGCGCTGGACCTGGAAGCCGCCTGAGTCGGAACGCCGGACGAGCCCGGGGTCGAGAACATGAGCCTGTGGCGCCGCCGGCCGTCCGACGCCGATCCGCTGTCCGAAGCGGCGCCGGGCGGCGGCGGCTTCTCCCTGCCGGGGCTGCTCGACCTGCTGCCGCATCCGGTGCTCGCACTCGACGACGAGGGCATGTTGCGTCATGCCAACGAGACCGCCCGCGCGCAGTTCGGCGACGCGATCCCGGCGCTGCTGCGCCATCCGGCGATCAGCCAGGCGATCCGGACCCTGACCCCGGGCGGCACCGCGCAGGTCGACCTGCCGATGGACGTGCCGGTACGACGGGCGCTGCGGATCTCGATGCGGTCCGGCACGGCGGCGGAGCCGGGCCGGCGCGGCCTGGTGCTGCTGTCGCTGCTCGATCGCAGCGAGCTCGAGGCGGTCGAGCGGATGCGCAGCGACTTCATCGCCAATGCCAGTCACGAGCTGCGCACGCCGCTGGCCAGCCTGATCGGCTTCATCGAGACGCTGCAGGGGCCGGCCGCCGACGATGCGCCGGCCAGGATCCGGTTCCTGTCGATCATGGAGGGCCAGGCGTCGCGGATGCGACGGCTGATCGACAATTTGCTGAGCCTGTCGCGCATCCAGATGCACGAGCACCGTCGGCCGTCGGGCCTGGTGTCGCTGGCGCCGCTGGCGCGACGGGTGGCGGACGGGCACGAGCCGCAACTCGTCGCGTCGGGCAACACGCTGTCGGTGGAGATCGCGCCCAACCTGCCGCTGGTGGCGGGCGATTCGGACCAGTTGTCGCAGGTGCTGCACAACTTCCTCGACAATGCAGTGAAATACGCCAACCGGCCCGGCCGTCCGGCGACGATCGTGCTGGCGGTCCAGCCGAGCCAGGCCGGCGTCGATCCGTCCGGCGACGGGGTGGTGCTCTCGGTCGCCGATGACGGGCCGGGGATCGCCGCGCAGCACGTGCCGCGCCTGACCGAACGCTTCTATCGCGTCGAGGACGGTCCCGCGGGCAAGGCCGGCAGCGGGCTCGGGCTTGCGATCGTCAAGCATATCGTCGGCCGTCATGGCGGCCGGCTGACGATCAGCAGCGTCGAGGGGCAGGGCGCGCGTTTCGCGGTCTGGCTGCCGCGTGCGCCGGTGCCGGCGACCGCTGCCGCCGCGCAGCGCGCCGGCCTGCGCGAGCGGACCTGAGATCGCCGCCGGACGTCGTCTTCGAGACACGATCGCCCCGGGCTGGGCCGGTAGCGGGATGTTCGAACGGGTCTGGTTCCGGAAAAATGCTGAATTTGACGGCATTTCCGACGATCGGGCCGCAGCCTGGCGTGGCAAAAACACAACGTCATCTTACTGAAACAAATCCTTCGCAGAACCGACACTTCTAGGTTTTTCGGTTTTGGCTATTCGTTCCGCGTCCGGAAGGCAGGGCTTTCCCCTGCCGGCACGAAGGCTCCAACCGATGACCAGACGCGTTCTCCCGAAGGCAGGCCTGCTCGCCGCAACCGCGCTGTGCGGCGTCACGGTCGCGGCGCCGGCGATGGCCGACCCGACCTCCGCGCAGATCGGCTCGATCGAGCGGCAGATCCATGCCCTCGAAGGGCAGCTTTCGCACATGAAGCACGACCTCTCGGCGCGCAACCAGGAAGTCCAGGCCGCTCGTCGGGAGGCCTCCATGGCCGCCCGCGAGGCGCGCGAGGCGCAGGAGCGCATGGGTCCGGTCCGCTACGACATGAGCGGCCGCCCGATGGCCCCGGGGTCGCTGTCGGCGCCTCCCGGCTATGCCAATTACGGCGGATCGCCGTACCAGAACGTCGCCGGCTACGCGCCGTTCATCCCCAGCGCGCCGAAGCTGAAGCAGGGCCAGATCCAGATCGGCGGCGTGCGCGTCACGCTCGGCGGCTTCATCGAGGCGGCGGGTATCTATCGCTCGCGCAACGAGGCGGCCGACATTTCGTCCAGCTTCAACACCGGCATCCCGTATCCGCAGAGCCCGAACTACCACCAGGGCGAGTTCCGCGGCACCGCGCGCCAGAGCCGCATCTCGCTGCTGGCCGAGGGCAACCCCGACAGCCACACCACCCTGACCGCCTATTACGAGACCGACTTCAACAGCTCGGGCGTCAGCTCGAACTCCGGCGAGAGCAACAGCTACACGCTGCGCGAGCGTCAGTTGTTCGCCCAGTATTACCGTTCCGACCTCGATTTCTACCTGCTCGGCGGCCAGGCCTGGAGCCTGCTGACCATGAGCAAGGCCGGCATGGCCGGTCGCAGCGAGGATCTGCCGAGCGTCATCGACGCGCAGTACGTGCCGGGCTTCGTCTGGACCCGCAATGTCGGGTTGCGCATCGTCAAGGGCTTCGATCACGACAAGTACGATATCGGCCTTGCGGTCGAGAGCCCGGAAAGCAGCTACAGCCAGGCCGCCACCTCGCTCACCGGCGCGACCATCAACACCACCAACGCCGGCCTGAACGGCAACGGCTCGACGCTGAATTCGACCGCGAACTACTCCACCGAATACGCGCCGGACGTGATCGCCAAGTTCACCGCCGATCCTGGCTGGGGCCATTACGAACTGTTCGGCGTCGCCCGCTTCCTGCACGACCGGGTGAGCTTCGTCGGTTCGGGCACCGACCATACCGTGCTGGCCGGTGGCGGCGGCGTCGGCTTCACCCTGCCGCTGATCGCCAAGCGTCTCGAGTTCCGTGGCTCGGTCCTGGCCGGAGAGGGCATCGGCCGCTACGGCTCGGCGCAGCTCGCCGACGCCACCATCGCCCGCGACGGCTCGCCGCAGCCGCTGCCGGAAGTGATGGCGCTGGCCGGCCTGACCTTCCACGCCACCAAGAAGCTCGATTTCTACAGCTATGTCGGCACCGAGCAGATCACCCACGCCGAGGCCTACACCGTCGGCAAGACCGGCTACGGCTATGGCAGCCCGCTCTACTCGAACGCGGGTTGCGAGACCGAGCTGAGCACCGCCACCTGCACCGCCAACACCAAGGGCATCGTCCAGGGCACCGTCGGCACCTGGTGGAAGTTCCTCAAGGGCGATTACGGCACCATGCAGACCGGCGCGCAGTACTCCTACACCCACAAGGAGATCTTCCCGGGCGTCGGCGGCAATCCGCACACCGACGAGAACATCGTCATGTTCTCCTTCCGCTACTACCCGTTCCAGTAGCGGCGGGCGGTCGCGCCTCTCAGGGGGCCGGCCTCAGGCCGGACGCAGAGGGCCGGTTCCAGGCGGGATTGGCCCTTCCGCGTTTCGCGGTCTCAGCGTTCCCGCGGCAGCGCGGCGTCGTCGAGCGCGCTGGCGCGGATCCAAGCCGGGCGTTCGCGTAGCCGCTCGGCCTTGCGCGCGAAGGCCGGCCGCGCCTCGATGGTCTTGAAGGCGAGCCCGAATATGAGCTGCGCGCCGACATAGAGGTCGGCGGCGGTGAAGCGGTCGCCGACCAGATGCTCGCTCCGGTCGATCGCCTGTTCGAGCGTGTCCAGCACCGCCTCCAGGCTGCCGTAGCCGGCCATCCTGTCGCGCCCCTCCGGAACCACCACGCCGAGCGCCTTGTTGGTCACCGCCGCCTCGATCGGTCCGGCGCCGAAGAACAGCCAGCGCAGATACGGGCCGCGCAGGCGGTCTCCGACCGCCGGCGCCAGCCCGGCCTCCGGAAAGGCATCCGCCAGATAGGCGCAGATCGCCGCGGTCTCCGTCACCAGCGTGCCGCCATGCAGCAGCGCCGGCACCTTGCCCATCGGGTTGATCGCCAGATAGGACGGCGCCTTCATCGTCTTGTAGTCGAGCGTTTCCACCCGGTAGGGCCGTCCGGTCTCCTCCAGCATCCAGCGGGCGATCCTGCCGCGCGACGCAGGGTTGCTGTAGAGCAGGAGGTCGTCGTCCATGGGAGTCTCCGGTGCCGGGCGGGGCTTCGATACCGGACCCAGGGTAGCGTGGCCGGGCGCGCCGTGCAGGGTTTTCCCTTGCAATCGCGGGTTCGCTTCGCTAGATCACCGTTCGTGAGGTGCCCTGCGCAGCGCCTGACGCTTGGCTGAAATACGAGCCGGTCCGGCGCAGAGGGCCAGTTCTTTCGGAAAAGCGACACCTCGCTCCTGCCATCCTGCGATCGCCCGGCTCGCTCCGCCCGCCACTCGGCTGGCCTGGAACGTTAGCCAGTCCTTCATCCCTTCATGCGATCTTATGCCCGGGCGCGTCGCCCGCTGCCGGATCCAGGCGCCAGGAGGCGCCCCTTCTTTCATGACCAGTTTCGCTGACCTCAAACTGTCCGAACCTCTCCTCCGCGCCCTGACCGAGGAAGGCTACAGCACGCCCACCCCGATCCAGGCCGGCGCGATCCCGCATCTGCTGCAGGGGCGCGACCTGCTCGGCCTGGCGCAGACCGGCACCGGCAAGACCGCCGCCTTCGCCCTGCCGATCCTGCACCGTCTGGCGCAGCACCGCGTCCCGCACACGCCCAAGGGCCCCCGGGTCCTGGTGCTGGCGCCGACCCGCGAGCTCGCCGCCCAGATCGACGAGAGCTTCGTCTCCTATGCCCGCCATATGAAGCTGAGCCACGCGGTGATCTTCGGCGGCGTCGGCCAGGGCCGCCAGGTCGAGGCGATGCGCCGCGGCGTGGACGTGCTCACCGCCGCTCCCGGGCGCCTGCTCGACCTGATCGGCCAGGGCCATATCGATCTCAGCCATGTCGAGGTGCTGGTGCTCGACGAGGCCGACCGCATGCTCGACATGGGCTTCGTGCGCGACATCCGCCGCGTCGTGGCGCTGCTGCCGCGCGAGCGCCAGACGCTGCTGTTCTCCGCCACCATGCCGAAGAGCATCGCCGAGCTCGCCTCCGGTCTGCTGCGCGATCCGGCCACCGTGGAAGTCACGCCGCCGTCGACCACCGTCGAGAAGATCCGCCAGGCGGTGATGTTCGTCGACGACGCCAGCAAGAAGCAGGCGGTGCTGATGCTGGTGCAGTCGCCGAAAGTGGTGCGCGCCATCGTCTTCACGCTGATGAAGCACGAGGCCAACAAGGTCGCCGAGTTCCTCTGCAAGGAGGGCATCGCCGCCGAGGCGATCCACGGCAACAAGAGCCAGGGCGCGCGCGAGCGGGCGATGGCCGGTTTCCGGTCCGGCGCGGTCAAGGTGCTGGTCGCCACCGACATCGCGGCGCGCGGCATCGATGTCGACGACGTCAGCCACGTCTTCAACTACGACCTGCCGAACGTGCCCGAGAGCTACGTCCATCGCATCGGCCGCACCGCGCGCGCCGGCCGCGAGGGCTGGGCGGTGTCGCTGTGCGACGCCGAGCAGCGCGCCTGGCTGCGCGACATCGAGAAGGAGATCGGCAAGCCGCTGCCGGTGTTCATGGATCACCCGTACCATTCCGAGGCCGCGTCGAACTCGACCCTGCGTCCGCCGGTGCTGGGCGGCGGCGGCGGTCGCGGACGCGGCGGGCCCCCCGGCGGGCATCGCGGCGGCCAGAATGCCGGCGGTCATCATCGCGGCGGCCAGCATGCCGGCCATGCCCAAGGCCATGCCGGCAGGGGCGGCAACAGCAACCGCTCCGCCAACGGCAATCCCGGCCGTCGGTCGTCCGGCGGCGCCCGCACCGTCTGACCAGCGGCGCCGATGTCGACGGCCCTGCGCGGACGGATCGTCGGCTTTCGCGACGACCCGTTCCTCGCGGCGCCGCGCGACTGCCTGCAGCACGAGCCCGACGGGCTCGTGCATATCGAGAACGGGCTGATCGTCTCGGTCGGCCCGTATGCCGAGATCGTCCCGACGCTGCCGGCCGGCACGCAGATCGTCTGCTACCCGAACGCGATCATCTGCGCCGGCTTCGTCGACGCGCATGTCCACTACCCGCAACTGCAGATGGTCGGCGCGCCCGGCGAGCAACTGCTCGGCTGGCTCGACCGCTACGTGTTCCCGACCGAGGCGCAGTTCGCCGATCCGGATCACGCGCGCCGCGTCGCCAGGCGCTTCCTGCGCGAATTGCTGCGCGCCGGCACCACCACCGCCGCGGTCTATTGCACCGTGCATCCGCAATCGGTCGACGCGTTCTTTGCCGAGTCGGTGCGTCTCGGCACGCGGATGATCGCCGGCAAGGTGCTGATGGACCGCAACGTTCCAGACGCGATCAGAGATACCGCGAAGACCGGTCATGCCGAGAGCCTGGCGCTGATCCGTCGCTGGCACGGCAAGGCGCGCCAGTCCTATGCCGTCACGCCGCGTTTTGCGCCGAGCTGCTCGCCGGAGCAGCTCGCGGCTGCCGCCGATCTGCTCGGCCAGACGGACGGCCTGTTCCTGCAGACCCATCTCGCCGAGAACCAGGCGGAGATCGCCTGGGTGGCGCGGCTGTTTCCCGAGGCCCGCTCCTATCTCGACGTCTATGACCGCGCCGGCCTGGTCGGCGCCCGGTCGATCTTCGGTCACGGCATCCATCTCGACGAGCAGGATTTCTGCATCTGCCATCGCGCCGGGGCGGCGCTGGCGCATTGCCCGACCTCGAACCTGTTCCTGGGGTCCGGCAATTTCCGGCTGTTCGAGGCGCGCGATCCGAGACGTCCGGTGCACGTGGCGCTCGGCAGCGACGTCGGCGCCGGCACCAGCCTGTCTTCGCTGGTGACTCTGAACGAGGCCTACAAGGTCGCGCAGGCGGTGGGCGCCGGCACGCTCGACGCGATCCGCGGCTTCTGGCTCGCCACGCTCGGCGGCGCGCGGGCGTTGTCGCTGGACGACAGGATCGGCCGCGTCGCGCCGGGCTACGAGGCCGACCTGGTGGTGCTCGATCCGGATTCGTCGCCGCTGCTGTCGTTCCGCACCGGCTTCTGCGACAGCGTCGAGGAGCTGCTGTTCGCCCTGATGACCCTCGGCGACGACCGCGCCATCCGCGCGACCTACGTCAACGGCCGCTGCGTCCACGACCGCGACGCTGAGGCGCCCTAGCCGGCACGGCGTGGGGGTGCGCAGGCGGAGCCTGTCTGGAAACGCGCCCACGCAAGCCGGCCGCGTGTGAAGCGCGAGCAACGGAGCGGCCTTGACGGTCGTGATGACCCGTGGCGAGGACCGCGGGTCCGGGTGCGCAGGCGGAGCCTGTCTGAAAACGCGTCCTGGTGAGTCAGAGGCGACGCCAAGCGTTGCCGGCCGCGGGTGATCCGCACGCACCGGAGGGGAGCGGCCTTGACGGTCGTGATGACCCGTGGCGAGGACCGCGGGTCCGGGTGCGCAGGCGGAGCCTGTCT
>CAIMSN010000053.1 GCA_903844135.1 uncultured Rhodospirillales bacterium
GGATGCGATCGACATGGTGCGCAGCCATGCGCGGCCCTGGATCGACAGCGGCCTCGAGCGGGCCAGCGACGATCCCTATACGATCGCGCAGATCGGCGAGCTGGTGATCCGGCAGAACGCCGCGGAGGCGCTGCTCGTCCGCGCAGGCGGGCTGGTCGACGACGCCACCCGCGCGCCGGACGCGGACAGCGTCGCGCGCGCCTCGGTCGCCGTCGCCGAAGCCAAGGCGCTCGGCACCGAGGCGGCACTCAACGCCGCCAACCGTCTGCACGAGCTGGCCGGTACCCGCTCGACCCTGGCCGTGCACAATCTCGATCGTCACTGGCGCAACATACGCACCCATACGCTGCACGATCCGGCGCGCTGGAAATACGCGGCGATCGGCAATTACCATCTCAATGGCGTCAGGCCGCCCCGCCACGGTGCGCTGTGAACGACCAAGCCGGCGAGGCGGCGCTGTCGCTGCAGGGTCTCGTCAAGCGCTTCGGCGCCACCCGCGCGCTCGACGGCGCCAGCCTGGTCGTGCGACGCGGCAGCCTGCACGGGCTGATCGGCCAGAACGGCGCTGGCAAGTCCACCATCGTCAAGATCCTGAACGGCCTCCTGCAGCCCGATTCCGGTAGCATTGCCATCGACGGCCGCCAGGTCGTCGACGCGTCGCCGCGCCTGATCGAGCGGCTCGGCGTGCACATCATCCACCAGGAGCCGATGCTGGTGCCCGGCTTCACCGTCGCCGAGGCGCTGTTCCTCGGCGATGAGCCGCGTCTCGGAGCGGGGCGGAGCCCGGTGGTGTCGTGGCGCACCATGCGTCGGTGCGCGGAGGAGGCGATCGCCTCCCGCTTCGGCCTCGCTTTGCGCGGCGACACCCCGCTCGACCAGCTCGGAGCCGCGGAACGCCAGATCGTGCAGATCACGCGGTCGCTGCTGAAGGCGCCGCGCGTGCTGGTGTTCGACGAGCCGACCGCGTCCCTGGTCCGGTCCGAGGCGAACCGGCTGTTCGCGATCATCCGCCGGCTGCGCGAGGAGGGCGCCGCGGTCCTCTACGTGTCGCACTATCTCGAGGAGGTGCGCGATCTCTGCGACACGGTAACGGTGCTGCGAAACGGCCGTGATGTCGCCACGCTCGATCCGGCCCGGACCAGTGTCGCCGGCATGGCGGCGCTGATGGTCGATCGTGACCTCGGCGCCATGTTTCCGACCCGGTCGTCGCTTCCGGGAGCTCCGCTGCTCGAAGCCAGGGGGCTCGGCCGTAGCGGCGCCTTCGCCGATCTGTCCTTCACGCTGCGCGCGGGCGAGATCCTCGGCCTGACCGGTCTGGTCGGCTCCGGCGCCAAGGAGCTGGTGGCCGCCTTGTTCGGTCTGGCGCCGGCCGATCGCGGCACCCTGCTGCTGCATGGCCGCGCCGTGATGCCGGCGTCGCCCAGCGAGGCGGTCGGTCTCGGCATCGGCCTGGTCCCGGAGGACCGGCGGCGCAACGGCGTGGCGCTGGACGCGTCGGTCGCGGAGAACGCGACGCTGCCCGGCCTGGTGCGGTTCGTCCGGCGCTTCCTGCTCGATCGCGGACGCGAGCAAGAGGCGGTTCGCGGGCTGATCGCACGGCTCGCGATCAAGACGCCCGGGCCCGACGCCCCGGTCGGTGCGCTCAGCGGCGGCAACCAGCAGAAGGTGTCGCTGGCGAAATGGCTCGGCACCGGCGCGACCCTGTTCCTTCTCGACGAGCCCACCGTCGCGGTCGACGTCGCGGCCAAGGTCGAGATCTACCGCCTGCTCGCGGACCTCGCTGCCGGCGGTGCCGGCATCCTGCTGCTGTCCAGCGACCTCGCCGAGCTGCGCGGCCTCGCGGACCGGATCCTGGTCATGCATCGCGGCCGCCTGGTCGCCGAACTGCGCGCGGCCGACGCTACCGCGGACGAGATCCTGACGGCTGCATCCGGTGGCGCGGCCGGCAGCGCCCCCGACGGGATCGCGGCATGACCGCGCAGTCGCTGTCCCGGCCACTTTCGTCCGGCCAGATGCCTCCAGCGAGGCTGCTGCGCATCGGCGCCACTCTGTTGCTCATCGTCGCCGTAGGGCTGTTCGCCGCCATGGCCCCCGGCTTCGCCACAGCGAGTAACCTGGCCGACGTGGCGGAGCAGTCGACGGTGCTGGCGCTGCTCGCCTTCGGCATGACGCTGGTGGTGATCGCCGGCGGCCCGGACGTCGTGCGCGGCGGGATCGATTTGTCTCTCGGCGCCAATCTCGGCCTGTGCGACGCGCTCTATGCGGCGATGTCGAATGCCGGCCACGGTGACGGCACGTCCGCCCTGGTCGCGGTCGGCGCCGGCGCGGCGGTCGGCCTGGTCAATGCCGTGGCGATCATCCGTTTCGGCGTGCCGCCGCTGCTGGCCACCCTGGCCAGCATGAATGCCTGCGCCGGGCTCGAGCTGGTCGTCACCCAGAATACCGTGCTGACGACGGACTCTCCGCTGCTCGGGATCGTCGCAGGCCCCGGCGCTCTGGGCCTGTCGACGACCGACTGGATCCTGGTCGCGATGACCGCGGCATTGCTGTTGGTGATGCATGCGACGCCGGTCGGGCTCAGGTTGCGGGCGGTCGGCCTCCATCCGCGCGCGGCCCGTGCCGCCGGCCTGCCGGTCGCGGCGATGGGCGCCGGCGCCTACGTCGCCGCGGGAACCCTGGCCGGGCTCGCCGCGATCGTGCAGGCCGCCCGCCTCTCCGGCAGCTCGCCCGGCTCCGGCGACATCCTGCTCTCTGTGGTGCTGACCAGCCTGCTCGGCGTCGTGTTCTCGCGGCGCCTGCAGCCGACGATCGGCGGTACACTCGCCGCCGTGCTGTTCATCGGCTGCCTGGTCAACGGGTTCCAACTGGTGAACGTGTCGAGCTACTGGGTGAACGGCATCGAGGGCGTGCTGATCCTGTCCGTGGTCGCGCTGCGCTCCCTGCTGCAGCGGCCGGGCTGATGTCGGTCGCGGCGCCAGGCCCCGCCGCGCTGCGCGGCATCGATCTCGCCCGCGCGGTCCGCGTCATGCTGCCGGCGGTGATGCTGGTCATCGTCGCCTGCTTCGCCGCGGCCTCGCCGACCTTCCGTTCCGGCGGAAACCTGGTTCACGTGCTGATCAACGACGTCACGCTGCCGGCCTTGGCGTCGCTCGGCATGACGCTCGTGGTCTCGACCGGCGGCATCGACCTGTCTGTCGGGACGGCGGCCGACCTTGCCGCGCTGGCAGCCGCGCTCACCGTCACGCAGGGCGGCGACGCGCTGCTGGCGCTGTCGGCCGGTCTCGCCGCCGCGCTCTGCGTCGGCGTGGTGAACGCGATCCTGGTCGCCGGTTTCGGGATTGCCCCGTTCCTGGCGACGCTCGGAATCCTGTTCATCGGCGAGAGCGTGCAGCAGCTCGCCACCAATGGCGGTGCGCCGATCTACGTCGTTTCGAACTTCCCGCCGCTGCTCGATCGGCTAGCGCATGGCGCGATGCTGTCGATCCCGATCCCGCTGATCCTGCTTGCCATGCTGTCAGCGCTGACCAGGCTGCTGCTGGCACGCACCGCCTATGGACGGCGCGCGCATGCGACCGGTATCGCGCCGGCGGTCGCGCGCCATTCCGGCGTGCCGGTGCGTCGCGTTCTGGCCATCACCTACATCCTGTCGGCATCGCTGTGCGGGGTCGCCGGATTGCTGCTGCTCGCGACCGTCAAATCCTACGTGCCGCTGTCCGGCAACGCCTTCCTGCTCGATGCGATCGGCGCCGTGTTCCTCGGCACCACCATCAGCCGTGACGCGCGGCCGAACGTTCCCGGTACTCTGCTGGGGGTCCTGCTGTTCGGCGTTCTGCGCAACGGCCTGCTGCTGGTCGGCTGGAATTTCTACTGGCAGCAGGTCGCGGTCGGCCTGCTGGTGCTTGTTGTGCTCGGCGTCAGTTTCGGCGTGCGTCGCCGCGGCCGGGAATGATTCGAGAGGAAGATTAACGATGCAATCCAGAACAATGAGCAGACGCGCACTCGTCGCGGCGACCGCGGCGGCGACCGGGATCGTCTGGTCGGTCTGCGCGATGGCGCAGCCGCAGGCCGATGTGCCGACCCTGAAAGGCAAGCGGGTCGGCATCACCGTCGTCGGCACCGAGCATTATTGGGACCTCAGGGCCTACCAGGGCCAGATCGACGAGGTGAAGCGGCTCGGCGGCACGCCGATCGCGCTGGATGCCGGACGCAATGACAGCCGGCAGATCGCCCAGATCCAGACGCTGATCGCGCAGAAGCCTGACGTGATCATCGAGCAGCTCGGCAACGGTCCGGTGCTGCAGCCCTGGCTGAGGAAGATCCGCACCGCCGGGATCCCGCTCTTCACCGTCGACACCATCTCGCCCTCGAGTCTCAACGACACGACGTCGGACAACTACAATATCGGCGAGAAGCTGGCGCTGCAGATGGCCAGCGATCTCGGTGGGCACGGCAAGATCGTCGTCTTCAACGGCTTCTACAGCGTGCCGGTGTGCGCCATCCGCTACGAGGAGCTCAAGCTGGTCCTGAAGGCGTTCCCCGACATTACCATCATCGAACCGGAGCTGCGAGACGTCATTCCCAATACCGTCCAGAACGCCTACGCGCAGGTCACCGACATGCTGGCGAAATACCCGCACGATGGCGACGTCGCGGCGGTCTGGTCGGCCTGGGACGTGCCGCAGGTCGGCGCCACCCAGGCGATCGCCGCGGCGCACCGAACCGGCATCCGGACCTACGGCGTCGATGGAAGCCCCGACGTGGTCAAGATGGTCGCGGATCCAAATGCGCCGGCCGGGGCGGTGGTGGCGCAACAGCCCTACCTGATCGGCAAGACCGCGGTCGACAACGCCGCGCGCTACCTGGCCGGCGACCACCAGGTCCCGCTCTACAGCTTCGTCCCGTCGGTGCTGGTCACCAAGGCGAACGCGGCCGAGGCGGCGAAGAGCATCGCCCAAGGTGACTGAACACGTGAAAGGCCGCGGCCAGGTCGCGGTGCTCGAGGTGCGTGGTCTTGCAAGGCGTTTCGGTGCGACCCAGGCGCTCGACGGCGTCGATCTCGCGATCGCGCCGGGCGAGGTGGTGGCGCTGATGGGTGCCAACGGCGCCGGCAAATCGACGCTGGTGAAGATCATTTGCGGGGCGGTGCAGCCGGATCGCGGCCACATCCTGGTCGGCGGGCAGGAGCGACGGATCGCCGGGCCGGCGGCGGCACGGACGCTGGGCATCGTCGCCGTGCATCAGGCGACCGATGCCGCAAATGTCGGCACACTTTCCGTCGCCGAGAACCTGGTCCTGGATGCGATCTGCGGCGGCCGGCTGCCGCGCTTCCTGTCCCGTCGCCGCATCCGACGCGAGGCGGCGCGCGTGGCAGGCGCGCTGGACCTGACCCTGCCGCTCGATGCGCCGCTCTCCAGCCTTTCGCTGGCCGACCGGCAGCTTGTGGCAATCGCCCGCGCGCTGGCCGGCGAGGCGCGGCTGCTGATCCTCGACGAGCCGACAGCCTCGCTCTCCGAGGCGGAGGCCGGGCATCTGTTCGGCATCGTCCGGCGGCGGCTCTCGGCGCGCGGCGTCGCGACCCTGCTGGTCTCGCATCGGACCGCCGACCTGCAGCGCGCGGCGGATCGCGCCGTGGTCTTGCGCGACGGCCGGGTCGCCGCGTGCTTCGCACGGCCAATCGATTTCCCGGCCGCCCTGGCGGCGATGGTCGGCACCCTGCCGGCCTCGTCCCGGCGTGATTCGACCCGCCAAGGCATGCTGTTCGCGGCGGATCGGCTGCAGCTCCGGGCAGGCGGGCCCGGTCTCGATTTCGCCCTGCATGCCAACGAGATCGCCGTTCTGTTCGGCGCGCTGGGCACCGGCAAGTCGCGCCTGCTCGCCACCCTGTTCGGCGCGTGCCGCCCGGTGGGCGGCGCGATGATGCTGCAGGGCCGGTCATGGCGGCCGCGGCATCCCGCCGACGCGATCGCGGGCGGCGTGTTCCTCGCGGCGGAGGATCGCTGGCGGACCTCCTTCTCCGCGCCCGGTACGCTCGGGGCGGACATCGCCGGGACGATCGGTCTGCCGCATCTGCCGCGCTGGGCCGGACGGCTGGGCCTGCTGCCCGCCCGGCGACAGAGCGAGTCCGCGCTGCACGCGATCCGCCGGCTCGGGATCGTCTGCACCGGGCCTGGCGACCGGATCGAGCGCCTGTCCGGCGGCAACCAGCAGAAGGTGGTGGTGGCGCGCTGGACGGCGGAGCAGGCGCGCCTGCTGCTGCTCGACGAGCCGTTCGCCGGCGTCGACGTTCGCGCCCGGCACGACATCGTGGCGTCGCTGCGGGCGCTCGGCGACGCGACCGCGGTGCTGCTGGCCACCAGCGACGCGGAGGAGGCGCTGGAGGCGGCCGACCGGATCCTGGTGATCCGGCATGACGGGGTGCACGCGATCGCCCGCAGCGAGATCGCCGACGGCGCCGCCCTCCTGTCGCTCGCCGATCCCGCCCAGGATCGCGCGGCATGATCGCCACCGCGTCCGGCGCTGCGCTGCAACGGCGCTTTCGCGAGCGCTGCGGCCAGGCGTGGGGGGAGGCGGCGATCTTCATCGTGCTGGCCGGGCTGGTGGTGCTGTTCTCGCTGCTGCAGCCGGCCTTCCTGCACGTCGCCAACCTGTTCCAGATCCTGCAGAGCGTGACGGTCACCGCGCTGCTGGCGTTGGGCATCACCGTGTCGCTGGCGGTCGGCGGGTTCGACCTGTCGGTCGGCAGCACGGCGGCGCTGGCGCTCATGGTGGCGAGCTATGCCCAGGTGGTTTGGGGCTGGGGCGCGCCGGCCACCGTGCTGCTGGTGCTCGCCACAGGGGCCGTCGTCGGCGGCTTCAACGCGGTGCTGACGATCGTTTGCCGGATCCCCGACCTGCTCGCCACGCTGGGCACGCTGTTCCTGGTCGGCGGATTGCAGCTAATCCCGAGCGCCGGACGCTCGATCGCGCCGGGCATGAGTTTCGACGATGGCAGCGTGGCCCAAGGCTTCTTCTCGCGCTCGTTTCTCGAACTCGGTCGCGGCCGGCTTTGGCATGTCGTGCCGATGCCGGTCGTGATCCTCCTGGTGATCGCGCCCAGCCTCTGGGTGCTGCTGGAGCTCACGCGCTGGGGCAGGGTGGTCTATGCGGTCGGCGGCAACGAGCGGGCGGCGCACCTGGCGGGCGCTGCCACGCGTCGCACCCGCGCGCTGGCCTATGTCCTGTCCGGCGTGCTCGCGTCCCTGGGCGGCATCCTGCTCGCCGCGCGGGTCGGACGCGGCGACATCACCAGCGGCGGATCGCTGCTCCAGGACGGTTTCGCCGCTGCCCTGATCGGCTATGCGGTGTTCAACCTGCGCCGCCCCAACGTGCTGGGCACGCTGGTCGGCGCGGTGCTGGTCGGCGTGCTGCTGAACGGCCTGACCATGCTGAACGCGCCCTATTACGCGCAGGATTTCATCAAGGGCGCGGTGCTGGTCGGCGCGCTGGCACTGACCTATCGCATCGGCCGGGACGCCACGTCGTGAGGAAGACAAGACCATGATCCGATTAGTTCGAACGCTGGCCTGCATCGTTCTGGTCGCGGCCGGTTCCGGAGTCGGCCGGGCCAGCGCCGCCGGGCTCGCCGGCGCCCCGGCGCCGTTCGACAAAGGCGGCATTCCCGTCGCTCTGGTCACGCTGATTTCGGATGGCGACTTCTTCCAGGCCTACCAGGCCGGTGCGCAACGCCAGGCGAGGGCGCTCGGAATCGATCTTCGCGTGCTGCAGGGCCGCGGCGACGCCGCCGCGGAGCGGGACGCGGTGCAACAGGCCATCACTTTGGGCGTAAAGGGCATCATCATCGATCACGGCATGCCTGAATCGCTGCGCGACGTCGCCCAGGCCGCGGTCGCGGCCGGCATCAAGGTGGTCTCGTTCGACGTCGATCTCGCCAATCCGAGGATCCCGCAGATCCAGCATGACGATCGGGCGCTCGCGCGCGCGGTGCTGGACCAGGCGCTGCGCGATGCGGGCGACCGCTTCGTCGCCGGCTACGTCTATGTCGCCGGCTTCGCGCCGCTCGACCGTCGCAACGCGGTCTGGCAGGAGGTCAAGCGTGCGCATCCCGGCATTCGCGAGGCCGCGCGCTGGGGAACCGCGACCTCGCCTGTGGCCACCGCAGTCGCCGACCAGTCGCAGGCGGTGTTCAGGGCGCATCCCGACATCACGGTGGTGTTCGCGCCATGGGACGAGTTCGCCCGCGGCGTGGCGCTGGCGGCCGACGAGGCCGGGCTCGATGCACGGATCAGGATCTACAGCGCCGACATTTCGACCGCCGACATCCAGGCGATGCGCGCGCCGAACTCGCCTTGGGTCGCGACCGCCGCCTCGGACGCGTCCGTGCTCGGCGCGGTCTCCGTGCGTGCCGACGCGATGCTGCTCGCGGGTGAGGATCCCGGCCACGACATTACCGTGCCGCCGACGCTGGTGACGCGCGGCCTGCTCGACCGGCTGTCCATCGACACGGTCGAGCAGCTCGAACAGCGGTTGCCGTCGTTCGGCCATAGCGACGCGGCGCGGGCGCCGTGGATGGGGACGGGCGAGTGAATACGCTCCCGAAACTTGCAGTCTGAAAGCTACCCCCGGCGGCGTCGCTCCGAACGATCCTCCTCCCACGCTACCGGATCGGTCTATCTCCGTTGCCCTAGAAAGCCGCGTGGATTAAAGCGTACGGCTTCCGGGGGTCGGACCATGATGCGCAGGACACAGCCAAACACCGGTTCAGGCGGCCGCCTAGCGGCCGCCCTGGTCGCCGTAATGCTGGCGGTCTGCGGCGCGGCCGCGATCCGCGACGCTCGCGCAGGCCCCGCCGCGACGCTCGGTATCTCCTACGCCTATTACGATCCGCTCAGCCTGGTGCTGAAGGAAAAGGGATTTCTTCAGGACGCGCTCGGCCCCGAGGTGCGCATCGACTGGGTGCTGAGCCAGGGCAGCAACAAGGCGCTCGA
>CAIMSN010000054.1 GCA_903844135.1 uncultured Rhodospirillales bacterium
CTGGACCTGCGAGGCCAGCCACGAGCTGTCGAACGTGAACGGTCCCGGCAATCTCGGCTTCTGGCTGCAGGCGCGGCGTCAGGGTTCGCCGCTGAAGATCTTCCCGCTGCCCGGCTCCGCGGTGCCGCCCACCGCCTACGAAAGCGGCGGCGGCAGGTTCGGCAGAGACGAGCAGGACGGGTTTCTCGCCTCCAGCCTGATGGTGGCGGGGCTCGACGAGGTGATGGACTGGCCGGCGGTATGGAATCCGCGGAACCCGTCCCATGCACGGCTGTGGGGGATGATCGAGGCGACCTTCGCGCGTCGCGGCGTGGTCGAGGGACATGGCTCCGGATTGCGCGACCAGGCCAACATCAGCGCGTTCGCCGCCGCCGGGCTGGCCTCGGACCACGAGGCGCTGATGGTCGACGAGATCCTGGCCAAGCTGGCGGCCGGCATTTTCGTCGAGTTGCGGCCGCAGGGAATCGAGCAGGCGCTGCGCGGGCTGGTCGCGTCCGGACTCGCCGACTGGTCGCAACTGGCGCTGACCACGGACGACCGCAGCGCCAGCGATACGCTGCGCCTCGGCGCTTCGGATCATAATGTCAGGCTGGCGATCGAAGCCGGGCTCGCGCCGGAGATCGCGATCCAGTGCGTGACGATCAACCCGGCGCGGCACATGCGGCTCACGCCCTGGGTCGGCAGCATCGCCCCGGGGCGCTACGCCGACATCGTCCTGCTGTCCGACCTGCAGACGGTCGCGATCGAGGAGGTGTGGGCGGACGGGCGCCAGGTCTCGGAACGGACGCGCTATGTCGGCCCGATGCCGTCGATCGGCTGGCCGGACTGGTCGCGCCAATCGGTGTCGGTCGGCCGCACGCTTTCGGGCGACGATTTCGCCATCGCCGCTGCGCCGGGACGCGACACCATGCAGGCCGCGGTGCTGCGGCCGTTCCTGCACGGGCAGGATTTCCTGACCGAGACGTTGCCGGTACGCGACGGGCTGGTGCAGCGCGACCCGGAGCGCGCCATCACCAAATTCGCCCTGGTCGATCGCTATGCCGGCACCGGCGCGGTGGCGCGGTCGTTCTGGCGCGGCTGCGGCCCGCGCACGCCGGACACCGCGCTGGCCTGCTCGGTCGCGCACGACCAGCACAATATCTGGGCGGTGGGCTCCTCGGATGCGGCGATGGCGCGGGCGGTCAATCAGGTCGCGACGCAGCAGGGCGGCTGGGCATTGGTGTGCGGCGATCGCGTGACGGCCACGGTACGCTACGAGATCGGCGGGCTGATGACGGCGCGTCCGGCCGAGGCGCTCGACGAGGAGATGCAGGCGCTGTATCGCGCCGCCGGCGACATCGACTGGATGTTCGAACCGACGCCGGGGGCGCGATGGACTCCCGGCTTTCCCGAGCGGCTGATCTTCGCCACCCTGACCTGCGCGCCCTGGCGCTGGGTGCTGGTCGCACCGCATCCGCGCGCGCCGGAAGGTTTCGTCAATGTCGAGACCGGCGAGACGCATCCGATCGTCTGGTGACGGCGTCGCCGCACGACGCGCCGCCACTGACCGGCGTGCATCTTCGTTCCGGGTTGCGCTAGTTTCCCTGCGTGGCGGCCCGCACGGCGGCGTCGCGCCGGGCGGCGGACGGGAAAGTCAACGACGATGCCGGGAAGATGGTGAAACGACGCCGAGCCGGGGCTGAGCCGGGGCTGAGGCGATGCTGAGGCGCTTGCCGCGCGCGACCCTGCGGTCGCGGCCGCTGCGCTGGCTGGCGCAGCCGCATGGCGACGCCTCGGCGGAGGTGCGTGGCATGCTGCTGGGCGGATTGCTGTCCTCGCCCGGTGCGGTGATGATGGGGGCTGCGAACGGGCTGATCGTCAGCCTGGTGGCGGTGTGGCTCGATCCGCGGCCGCTGTTCGCGGTGTTCCTGGTGCTGCAGATCGCCTGCACCGTGCTCAGGCTGGTTCTGATCCGGGCGCCGGCTCGCGCCGCCGCCGCCGGGGCCGCGCCGCCGATCGACCAGGCGGTCGCGATCTTCCTGCTCTGGTGCGCGCTGCAGGGGGCGATGGCGTTCGCGGCGATGCGGACCGGGATCTCGGTGCTGCAGACGCTGTCGGCGACGATGACGATGGGCATCATCGGACCGATCTTCACCCGGAACTATCCGGCGCCGCGCCTGGCGTTCCTGTCGATCGCCCTGATCGACCTGCCGTTCGTCGCCGGCGCCTGCGCCTCCGGCGCGTTCTGGCTGTGGATCTGCCTGGTGCCGATGACGCCGCTCTTCCTCTACGGCGCCTGGCAGATCATCGTCGGCGTCCATGCCATGGCGCTGGTCTCGCTGAGCGCCGCGGTCGAGAGCCGCGACAACGCCACCCACGATCCGTTGACGGGGCTGAAGAACCGGCGCGCCTTCGGCGAGGCGCTGGTCGAGCCGGCGTCCGGTCTGTCGGGCCGGTTCGCCCTGCTCTGCGTCGATCTCGACGGCTTCAAGGCGATCAACGATTCGCTCGGCCATCATGCCGGCGACCTGCTGCTGATCGGGGTGGCGGGCCGGCTGAAGCACAGCCTTCGCGCCGAGGACAGCGTGTTCCGGCTCGGCGGGGACGAGTTCGCGATCATCGTCCGCGGCCTGCGGCCCGACCAGCTCGACGGCGTCGCCGACCGGATCATCCAGGACGTCTCCGCCGACGCCTACCGGTTCGAGGGTCTGCCGCCGATCACCATCGGCGCCAGCGTCGGCTATGCCTGCTGGCCGGAGGATGCGCGGAGCGTCACCGAACTGCACGGACGCGCCGATCGCGCTCTGTATGAATCGAAGGCGGCGGGAAAGGGCGTCCACCGGCGCGGGCGGCGACAGGATGCGAGCCTCCCGGGACGGTGACGGCAGCCGTCCGGGTCAGACGATGCCGCGCAGCAGCGTCTCCAGACGATCGGCATCCTGCGGCTTCTTGTCGAGACGCAACCGGCCGACACGGGGAAAGCGCATCGCCACGCCGGATTTGTGCCGGGTGGAACGCTGCGCCGCGTCGAAGGCGATCTCCAGCACGATGCCGACCTGCGGATCGTGCTCGACCTCGCGCACCGGACCGAACCGCTTGGTGGTGTGGTTGCGGATCCAGCGGTCCAGCACCACCAGCTCCGCGTCGGTGAAGCCGGAATAGGCCTTGCCGACCGGCACCAGCTCCTCGCCGCCGGCCTCGGTCTCGCGCCAGAGTCCGAACGTGTAGTCGGAATAGTACGAACTTCGCCTGCCATGGCCGCGCTGCGCGTACATCAGCACGGCGTCGACGCTGAGCGGGTCGCGCTTCCATTTCCACCACAGGCCTTTCGGCCGGCCCGGCACATACGGGCTGTCGCGCCGCTTGAGCATCAGCCCCTCGATCGAGGCCGCCCTGGCGCCGTCGCGCAGCAGCGACAGGGTGGCGAGATCGGGGGAGTCGATCAGCTCGGACAGGTCCAGGCCGGACGGGGTCTCGCGGTCGTGGAACCGTTCCAGCCTGGCGCGGCGTTCGCTGAACGGCAGCACCCGCAGATCCTCGCCGCGCTCGAACAGGATGTCGTAGAGCCGGACCTGGACCGGATACTCCGCCATCATCCGCGCGGTGGGCGATTTGCGGTTCAGGCGCTGCTGCAGCTCGGCGAACGGGGCGACCACGCCGTCGCGCAGGACCAGCAGTTCGCCGTCCAGCACGGCGTCGAAGCTCATCCGCTCGACGATCTCGGGAAAGGCGGCGGAGATGTCCTCGGCGCCGCGCGAATAGAGGCGGCGGCCGCCGGGCGTGGAGACGAGCTGCACGCGTATGCCGTCCCATTTCCATTCCGCGACGAACCTGCCGAAATCGAGAGACGCCAGATCGGCGGCTTCCAGCGGATGCGCCAGCATCGGCGGCCGGAACACCGGCGCGTCGGCCGGATCGGGGCGCGGGCCGCGCCCCTCCAGCCAGGCGAACAGGGCCTCGTAGGGAGGCGACAGCCCGTGCCAGACTTCCTCGATGTCGTCGGCGGCGACGGACCCGCCGCTCAGCTCGGCCAGGGCGATCTTGGCGAGCCTGACCGACGCGCCGACCCGCAGCGCCCCGGTGATGAGCTTGAGGATCGCCAGCCGCACCGGCACCGGCGAGGCATCGAGCCAGGTGGCGACCAGGTCCGGCAGATCGGCCTTGGGCGTCGCCGCCAGCGCGGCGACGACGTCGGCGAGCAGCGGCGGCGGAAGGTTGACGCGCCGCTCCGGCCACATCAGCGCCACGGTCTCCGCCAGGTCGCCGACATAGTCGTACGACCAGGCGAACAGCACCGGGTCGGTACGGCTCTCGGCGAGGGCGCGGATCAGCCCCGGCTTGGCGGCGGAAAAGGCGAGCTCCCCGGTCAGGGCGGCCAGGCCGATGCCGCGATCCGGGTCGGGCTCGGTCTCGAAGAAGCGGCGCAGCAGGGCGATCTTGGCGAGCCGCCCCGGCGTCAGCGCGAGACGCTCGAGCAGCGCGGCGAAGGCGATCATGGACCGGTCACGGGCTCCGGCACGAGCGGCGCGCCCTCTCCCTCCTCCTCGTCGCCGTAGCCGATCAGCCGCAGCGGCCGGCCGATCCTGCCCTGCGCCGCGGCGGCGTGGATGAGCGCCTCCTCGCGCCCATGCGTGACCCAGATCTCCGGCGCGTCGACGTCGGTCATGGTGGCGCACAGCTCGTCCCAGTCGGCATGATCGGAGATGACCAGCGGCAGCTCGATGCCCTTGGCCTTGGCGCGCTGCCGCACCCGCATCCAGCCCGACGCCAGGCACACCACCGGATCGGCCAGGCGGCGCGCCCAGCGATCGGCGATCGCCGAGGGCGGAGCCAGAACGATGGCGCCGGCGAGTTCGGCCTTGGCGCTCGCGGTCGCCGGCCGCAGGTCGCCGAGCGGCACGCCCATCGCCTCGTAGGCGCGGCAGACCGGCAGCAGCGCGCCATGCAGGTAAAGCGGGCCGTCCCAGCCGGCCTCGCGGATCAGCCGGATCAGGCGCTGGCATTTGCCGAGCGCGTAGCAGCCGACCACATGGGTGCGGGTCGGGAACAGCGCCACGCTGTCCAGAAGCGTGCGGATCTCCGCCGCCGGATCGGGATGGCGGAACACCGGCAGGCCGAAGGTCGCCTCGGTGACGAACACGTCGCAGGGGATCGGCTCGAACGGCAGGCAGGTCGGGTCGGCGACGCGCTTGTAGTCGCCCGACACCACCACCCGGCTGCCGCGATGCTCAATCGCCACCTGGGCGCTACCGAGCACGTGGCCGGCCGGCTGCAGCCAGAGCTTCACGTCGCCGAGCGTCAGGACCTCGCCCCAGTTCGGCGCCTGTCGCGCGCGTCCGGCGCGGCCCTCTCCCATCCTGACCTCCATGATCGCCAGCGTCTCGGCGCTGGCCAGCACCGCGCCGTGTCCGGGCCTGGCATGGTCGGCATGGGCGTGGGTGATGACGGCCCGCTGCACCGGCTCCACCGGATCGACGAAGAATCCGCCCGGTTCGCACCACAGGCCTTCGGGGCGCACCTGCAGCCAGGTTTCGGGATGGGGCATCGGCCTGCAACTCCGGTCGCCCCCAGGCGGTTGCCTGTTTCGTGGACGCGTGCGCAACAATGCTGCCACGGACACTAGAGATCGCAGAGGAGAACGGACATGAGCGGCTTTCTGTCAGGGGCGTTGGAGTCGTTGAAGGGCATGATCGGCGGCGCCGACGATGCAGGGGCCGGGGCCGGCGGCAATCTGCTGTCCTCCGCCTTCCAGTCGGCCGGCGGCGTGCAGGGGATCATCGCCAAGGCGCAGGCCGCCGGACTGGGCGACAAGGTGCAGTCCTGGGTCGGCTCCGGCAGCAACCTGCCGATTTCCGCCGATGAGGTGACCAGGATCTTCCCACCCGAGCAGATCGAGAGCTTCGCCGCGCAGCATGGCGTTCCGGCCGGGGTCGCGACCCAAATTCTGGCGCATTTGCTGCCGCATGCTGTCGATGGCCAGACCCCGGACGGGACCGCCGCGTCCGCGCCGGCCGACGGCAGTGGCGGCGGTTTCGATTTCGCCGGGCTCGCGCAGAAATTCCTGGGAGGCAAGTGATGGTCACGCAGACGATGATCCGGCCGGCGATACTGGCGCTGGCGCTGGCGGTCGGAGGACTGGGCGGCGGCGCGGCGCGGGCCGACACCATGAAGGCGTGCAGCCTGAAATATCAGGCCGCCAAGAAGGCCGGCACGCTGAACGGCGCAAGCTGGAAGAGCTTCCGCGCGGCGGAATGCGGCGGTACCGCCGCCGCCGCGACGCCGTCGGCTGCTTCCACGGCCCCGGCCCCGGCTGCGACGCCGACCGCAACCGCGGCCCCGGCTGCGGCCCCGGCTGCGACCCCGGCTGCGACCCCAATGACCGCGCCAGCGGCCAAGATGGCGCCCGCGACCGCTCCGGTCGCCGCTGGGAACGCCAGCTTTCCGAGCGCCGTGAGCAGCAAATACGCCAGCCTCACCCCGGGCAAGGCGCGGATGCAGAGCTGCCTGGACCAGTACAACGCCAACAAGGCCAATGGCGGCAACGGCGGCCTGAAATGGATCCAGAAGGGCGGCGGCTACTACAGCGAATGCAACAAGCGGCTCAAGGGCGGCTGATCGCCCCTCCCACAGTGCGTCGCGGCGTCATTCGGCCGCGACGCGCGCCCGCCTGCGACGCGTCAGCAGGCGCCAGGACAGGGCCAGGCCGGCCTTCTGCTGCGCCCACCACGAACCGGTTGCCAGCGCCTCGGGCGCGCGCCGGTCGCCGGTCTCGACCACGTCGCGACGGAAATCCGCGGTACCCAGCATCATGTCCCACCAGGGAAACACGCCGCCATAGTTGCAACTGTTGCGGCCGGCGGCGTCGAGCCCGTGATGCGCGCGATGGAACTGCGGCGAGACCAGCAGCCGCTCGCCGAGCCGGCCGAACGAGATCCGCGTGTTGGCGTGGCTGAAGCTCTCGACCAGACGCAGCGCCAGCACCAGCAGCGGGAACTGCATCGGCGGCACGCCGATCAGCAGGCCGGCGCCGATGAACCAGACATAGGTGATGACGTCGTCGAGCACGTGGTTGCGGTCGTCGGACCAGAACGTCATCTGGCGTTGCGCGTGATGCAGCGCGTGCAGCCCGTACCACCAGCCGACGGTGTGGCTGAGGCGGTGGCGCCAGTAATCGGCGAAATCGAGGATCACCGCATAGAGGAAGAACGTCGCCACCGGCATGCCGAGCAGCGCCGGAACCAGCGTCTCGAGAGTCGGCGGGATGTAGCCGTGGTCGGTGAGCCAGCCATTGATCGCGGTCTGGGTCCAGTAGAAGCCGAAGAAGGTGACCAGCGGGAACACGCCGATCCTGGCCACCAGCGTATAGAGGACGTCCATGCCGACCGAGTCGCGGCGGCGCCAGCGCACCAGGGGCGCGAAGCGCTCGGCCGGCACGCAGATCGCGTAGTTGATCGCCACCTGCAGCACGCCGTAGACCGCGAACAGCGCCCACATGAAGGCGGTGTCGTCCCACTGCATCAGGCCGGCGCGCCAGAGCAGCGGCAGCAGCACGGTCTCGTGGATCCAGCCGGCGATCCAGGCGAACGGGTCGATCATGCAGGACGGCTCCCGTCTGGCTTCGGTCGCGACATGGTATCACAATGGCTGGAGATGAGCAGCGAAGCGGACGGCTTGCAGGACCGTGACGGCTCGGGCCTTATCGGCGCCAATTCCCCTGTCGGGGTCAAGACCAAAACAGGGAAACGCGCATGGCCGCAACCCGGCTGCTGATCGTCGAGGACGAGTTCCTGATCCGGATGACGCTCTCCGAGGTGCTCAGCGACGACGGTTTCGAGGTGATCGAGGCCGCGGATGCCGAGGAGGCGCTGGCCGCCCTGGACGGCCACGACATCGCCGTCATGCTCACCGACATCCAGTTGCCCGGCGCCATGGATGGCCGCGCCCTGGCGGCCAGGGCGCGCGAGACCAGGCCCCGCCTGCCGGTGATCTTCATGAGCGGGCGCCCCGACCCCGACGCCGGCGGCAACCCGCTCGATGTGCACGTCAACAAACCCTATCTGCCCTCCACGATCTCCGCCGCGGTCCGCCGTCTGACCGGCGGCGCCTGAAAGCCGGAAACCATGGACGGCCAGGCCAAGAAGGCCGATCGACACAGCGCGTTGCGGAGCAGCTACGAGGCGCTGCAGGCCGGACGGTTCGAGGCGGCCCGGGAGCACATCCTGCCGTTCCTGTCCCCCCCCGGGCTGCAACAGCCTGGACTGCAGCAGCGTGAGCGGCAACTGCCGGACCAGACCGACCTGGAGGCCAGCCTGCTCGGCGGGCTGGCTCTCGCCGCGTGCGGCGATGCTGTGCTGGCGGCGCCGCTCCTGGTCGGGGTGGCGGCGCGGCGGCCGGACTCGCAGCATCCCTGCGTCGACCTGATCTCGGTGCTGCAGCGGCAGTTCAAGGTGCGCGACGCCGAACCGGCGTTTCTCGCCTGCCTGTCGCTCACCCCGGAGAATCCGAAGCTCAGGCTCGCCCACGCGCAATTCCTGACCGACATGCGGCGTTTCGAGGAGGCGATGCAAGCGGTCGAGCATTGCCTGCGCCTGCTGCCGGATTACCCGCCGGCGCTGAACCAGAAGGGCATCATCCTGGTCGGGATCGGCCGCATCGAGGAAGCGCTGACGCTGTTTCGCGCCGTCGTCGGGTCCGAGCCGGGCAACGCGGCCGCCTGGGCCAATCTGGGCTGCACCCTGACCGCGGAAGGCGCGTTCGAGGAGGCGCTGTCGGCCTATCGCCGCAGCATCCATATCCGGCCGGCGGATGCCCAGATCAGGCTCAACCATTCGATCACGCTGCTCAAGGCCGGCCGCCTGGTGCAGGGCTGGCAGGAGCACGAATGGCGATTCCGCCTGCCCGGCCATACCCTCCTGCCGCTCGACCGCCTGCTGCCGACCCTGACGCCGCACAGCGATCTGAGAGGTCGCAGCGTCCTGCTGACCCACGAGGAAGGCATCGGCGACACGCTGATGATGCTGCGCTACGTGCCGAAGCTGGCCCGGCTCGGCGCGCGGGTGATCGCCTGGGTACCCGGCTCGCTGGTCGAGCTGGTGGCCAGGGTCGAGGGCATCGCCGGGGTGATGGCCACCGACACGGTGGAGCTGACCTGCGATTATCATTGCCCGTTCATCAGCCTGCCGCGCGCCTTCGCCTCGCGGCCGGATTCCTGGGGCGCCGCGGTGCCCTATCTGCGCACCGATCCCGACAAGGTCGCCGCCTTCGCGCGACTGCTGCCGGGCCCCAGGGCCGGGCGCGGCTCCGGGCTCAGGGTCGGTCTGGTCTGGGGCGGCGCGCCGAGGCTGGAGAATCTGGCCGCCAACGCCATCGACGCCAGGCGCAGCCTGGCGCTGTCCCGGCTGGCGCCGCTCGCCGCGATCCCGGGCCTGGCGCTGGTCAGCCTGCAGCTCGGCCCGTACGCAGGTCAGTTGAACGATCCGCCGGACGGCATGCGGGTGTTCGATCCGATGCGGCTGGACATGAGCATGGACGACACCGCGAGCCTGGTCGCTTCGCTCGACATCGTGGTCAGCGTCGACACCTCGGTCGTCCATCTCGCCGGCGGTCTCGGCGTGCCGACGATCCTGATGGATCGCTACGATAATTGCTGGCGCTGGTTTTCCGGACGCAGCGACAGCCCCTGGTATCCGTCGCTGACGATCATCCGCCAGGAACGCCCCGGCGACTGGGACGGGGTGGTGGCGCGCGTCGCCGAACGCCTGCGCGGCCTGGCGACGCGATAGAGTCCGCCACGCCGCGTGCCCGGGGTGCGGCCCCGGCAGCGGCTGTTGCTGCTGCGGGCGCGCGGAGAGACGGGCTTGCGCGGCGCGGAACCAGCCGCAACGATGCCGCATGATCGTCGCACGCCCCGCTCGTCCGCTGATCGCCAGCCTGGTCCTGACTCTGGCGTTCGCGATCCACCCGTCCGAAGCCGAACCGCCGGTCCGACATGGCGCGGTGACGCATCCGTCCGATGCCCCGCCGCCGACCGCCGGCACGCCGGACCCGTCGGCGATCTTCGCGCCGTTCGATGCCGGCAACGCGCCGAACGCGTATCGCTCGGCCAGCGGCAGGCCCGGACCCGCCTACTGGCAGAACCGTGTCGACACCACCATCGCGGCCTCGATCGATCCGGCGACGCATGTGCTGCGCGGCAGCGAGACCCTCGCCTACGTCAACAACTCTCCCGATCCGCTCGACGTTCTCTGGGTGCAGCTCGACCAGGACATCTATCGCCGGGACAGCCGCGCCCGTTTCACCGACGCCTATCTGGCCGACGAGTCCACCGACGGCGACGTGATCGAAAGCGTGCGGATCACGCAGGACGGCCGGATGGTCGACGTGCCGTATCGCATCACCGACACGCGCATGCGGATCGATCTTCCGTCCGTGCTGGCGGCCAAGGGCGGCCGGATCCGGCTGCAGATCGCCTGGCACTACACCGTGCCCGGCCCGTGGGGCGGACGCACCGCGGTGACCCCGAGCAGCAACGGCGACATCTACGAGATCGGACAATGGTTCCCGCGCATGGCGGTCTATGACGATCTGCGCGGCTGGGACAGCGCGCCCTATCTCGGCCAGGAATTCTACCTGGAATACGGCGACATCGACTACAGCGTCACGGTGCCCAGAAGCTTCATCGTCCAGGGCTCCGGGGCGCTGCTCAACCCGGACCAGGTGCTGACCGCGACGCAGCGCGCGCGCCTGGCACGGGCCGCCGCCAGCGACCGGACGGTGATGATCCGGGCGCCGTCCGAGGTGAAGGATCCGTCCACCCGTCCGGCCGGATCCGGCCCGCTGACCTGGCACTTCAGGATGAACAACACGCGCGACGTGGCGTTCGCCGCCTCGGCCGCGTTCGCCTGGGACGCGGCGCGAATCGCCCTGCCGCCGGTCTCGCCGGCGCCGGGCGCAGCGCCGGTTCCGCGCCTGGCGATGTCGATCTATCCGGTCGAGGCGGCACGCAACTGGGAGCGCTCGACCGAATACGTCAAGCACGCGATCGAGTATTTCTCGGAGAAATGGTACGCCTATCCCTGGCCGGACGCGGTCAATCTCGCCGGCCACGGCGCGGGCATGGAATATCCCGGCATGGCGTTCGACGGGATCGACGACAAGGGCGCGGAGCTGTTCTGGATCACCACCCACGAGCTCGGCCATGGCTGGTTCCCGATGATCGTCGGCTCCAACGAGCGCCGCAACGCCTTCGTCGACGAGGGCTTCAACACCTTCATCGACGTCTATGCCTCGGACCATTTCAACCACGGCGAATTCGCGCCCAAGCGCGATCCGGAATACGCGCCCGGCGGCGGCAATCCCGTCGACGAGATCATTCCCTGGCTGCGCGATTTGAACGCACCGGCGATGCTGGCGCCGTCGGACCAGGTGATCGAGCGCTACCGCCATCCGATCACCTATTTCAAATCCGCCCTCGGCCTGGTGCTGCTGCGCGAGCAGATCCTCGGCCCGGACCGGTTCGATCCGGCGTTCCGCCGCTACATCGCCGCCTGGGCCTACAAGCATCCGACCCCGTACGATTTCTTCCGCTTCATGGACAGCGAGGCCGGCGAGGACCTCTCCTGGTGGTGGCGCGGCTGGTACCAGCACAACTGGACGCTCGATCTCGGACTAGCCGGCGCGGCCTATGTCGATGGCGATCCGGCAAAGGGCCTCGATGTCACCCTGGTCAACAAGGGCTGGCTGGTGATGCCGGCGCGGCTGCGCCTCACCGCCGCCGACGGCACCCAGAGCACGGTGACGGTGCCGGTGGAAAGCTGGATGAAGGGCGACAGCGCGCGGGTTCGTCTGCCGACGCGCAGCAGGATGCGCTCGATCGTGCTCGATGCCGATCATGCCCTGCCGGACACCGATCGCGGCAACAACGTCCTGATCCTGCCGCCGTGACGGGGCCGGGACGGCCTGGTCAGACCAGTTCGCGATAGCGCGGCGCCCAGCGCTCCGACACGCGCCGGCCGGCGAGCGCGTCGAGCGTCGCCGCGAGCTGCGGCAGGGCGACCGGGCGGCTGAAATAGAATCCCTGCAGCCCGTCGCAGCCTTCGACGCGCAGGAAATCATGTTGCCCGCTGGTCTCGACGCCTTCGGCGACGCACGAGATACCGAGCGCCTGGCTGAGCCGGATCACCGCGCGCAGGATGGTGCGCGCCTCGTCGCCCTCCTGGATCCTGGCCGTGAACGACCGCTCGATCTTGATCATGTCGAACGAAAAGCATTGCAGGTAGGACAGCGACGCGTAGCCGGTTCCGAAATCGTCGAGCGCGATCTGCACGCCGAGTGCGCGCAGCGCGTTGAGCACCGCGAGATTGCCGACATCGTCGAGCAGCGGAACCGATTCGGTGATCTCGAGCATCAGCCGGCGTGGCGGCAGCCCGGTCGCGCGGAGCGTGTCGGCGACCGTCTGCACCAGCCCCGGATGGCGGATCTGCACCGACGAAAGATTGACCGCCATCACGAGCTCGGCCGGCAACGACGCCGCATCGCGGCAGGCCTGCTCGATCACCCACTGGCCGATCGGCACGATCATGCCGTTGCTTTCCGCCTCGGGAATGAAATCGAGCGGCGAGACCAGCCCGCGGACCGGGTGGTTCCACCGCAGCAGCGCCTCCAGCGCGCGCACCTTGCCGCTGCTGGCGTCGACCACCGGCTGGTAGGCCAGGGAGAATTGCTGCCGGTCGAGCGCGTCGCTCATGTCGGCCTTGAGCGCCTGCCGCAGCCTGAGGCGCTCGTCCATCTCCATGGAGAACAGGCAGCAGCGGCCGCGACCCGCCTGCCTGGCGCGGGTCAGAGCGAGATCGACGTTCTGCAGCAGCACATCCGCGACCGCGCCGTCGGCGGGACACATCGTCAGGCCGATCGCCGCACTGATCGAGACCGAAGAGGCGTCCAGGGCGACCGGCGCCGACAGGGTGCGCAGGATGCGATCGGCCAGCCGGACGGCTTCCTCCGGCAGCGCGACATCGGCGAGGATGATGAAGAACGCGTCGCCGCCTTCATGCGCCAGCAGATCGGTCTGACGGATGCAGGCGCCGATCCTGGTCGCGACCTGGGCCAGCAGCCGGTCGCCAAATTCGTGACCGAGCGTGTCGCTCATCGCACGGAAATCGTAGAGTTCCAGACGGAGCAGAGCGAAATGCCGCCCGCGTCCGACGGCGGCGAGATGCTGTTCCAGCATCATGGTGAAATGCGCGCGATTGCCGAGCCCGGTCAGCACGTCGTAATAAGCGAGGTGCGCGACCCGAATGTGATCCAGCCGGCGGGCATGCACATCCTCGATCAGGCCGCACCAGCGCGTGATCGCGCCGGAGCCGTCGCGCCTGGGCGTCGCATGGGCATGGAACCAGTGGAACACGTCGCCGTCGACGCGAAGACGGAACTCGACATCGAGGGTGGTTCCGGAGCCGAGCGCCTGGGTCCAGCGCTGATGCAACGCCTCGGCGTCGTCGGGATGCACCAGAGCACGGAGCGCATCCTGCAGCCGTCCGGGATGATGCGGACCGAACAGCGCCTGCAGGCGATCGGCCGCCTCGATGATCTCGCCGCTCGCATCGGTGGTCCAGACCATGTGCGGACCGTGGGCGACGGTCTCCTGGTAGGTCTCGAGCGCATCGCACAGGCCGAGCGCCTGCGCCGCCGAGTCGCGTATGTCGGCCAGCAGCGCCATCTGGCGGGCACCGATCCGGCGCGGCTTCGCGTCGCACACGCAGAGCGCACCGCGGGCGGCTCCGTCCGGTCCTGAGAGGCGGACCAGGGCGAGAAATCGCACCGGCTGGTCGCCGAGCCGCAGCCTGAGACCGGCCGGCGCCGGGGCGGCTTCCAAGTCCGGGATCACCAGCACGTCGTCGGTGCGGCGACGCAGCAGCCCGGTCAGGCCGCCGACGACGTCCGGCCCGTCGCCAGTCGGTATCGGTCCCGCGGAGACCACGATCCGGGCACGATCCTGCGCCTGGACGACGATCAGCGCGGACGGCAGGCCGAGTCCCCTGCTCAGCATCCTGGCCAGCGGCGCGAGCGCCGTCTCCAGGGCACGACTCTCGACGGCGTCCCGCGCGGAGCCGTCCGGCCGCGGCGGTTGCGGAAGGGTCTCGCCTGCGCCGGGCGCGCCACGGCCGGACGGTCGAGCCTCCGGCCCCTCGCGCTTCCGGAAGTCGGCCTGGCTCATGACGGCGTGATCCGGCGCGAATGGAACGCCCGTCGCCGCCCGGACCGCCCTCGTCTGATTCTAAGGCGCATGTTCACGGCTTTTCATGTGCAACCCTCAATAGCGGGCGGAGTCACATTGATCGCATGGAGCGTGCTACGTCCGGATCGTCTCGGCAAGGAAATAAGGCTGCGCGAATTGGTGCGTTGTCGTCGAAGACGAGAAGATTATCGTTTCAATACTGGAATTGATATTTCAGCGCCACCGAACTGCCGGGATCGTTCTCGGGCGTGATCACCCCGGTTGTGGCGCCGCCGGTGCCGACCGTGGTCAGCAGCTTGAGCCGGCGGGTGAGGTCGATCTGCACCTGCGCCTGGGTGCCGCCGCCGCTGGTCGCCTGCTTGGCGCCGACATACACGCCGCGGGCCACGTATTTTCCGGCTTCCACGCTGGCGCCGCTGTTGTTGCTGCCGCCGCTGCCGACAGCGAGCCGGTCGAGCCCGAGCGACTTGCGCACCGTGCCGAGCGGGTCGAATCCACCGCTGCCGGAGCCGGTGAGCGAGGCGAGCGCGGTGGCGATCTGGGCGATCTGCAGCGGGCTGAGCGACTTCATGTCCTGGCCGAACAGGATCAGCGCCAGCACCTGGTCCTGCGGCAGCGGCGGGGTCGAACTCAGCGAGATCTTCGGCGCGCTCGCATAGCCGCCGACATTGAGCTGGGCGATGGTGGCGTTGACCACGCTCTGCGCGACGAAATCGAGCGTCGGGTCGATCTTGTGCCCGACTCCGGCACCGTTGAAGCCGACCCGGCCCTTGGTGAAGGTCAGCGAGATGCCGGCCAGGTCGAAAGTGCCGCGTCGCAGCGTGAAGCCGCCGCCGATCTGCGGCGAGGCCGACGTGCCGCCGACATGCAGCTTGCCGCCGAGTTCGGCGTCGAGCCCGTGGCCGCGGACGAAGATCTGGCCCGGCGCGTTCAGGGTGACGTCGAGGCCGATCAACAGCGGCGGCGCGGTGTCGGCCGGGGCCGGCTTGTCGCCGGGCCGGATCACGTCGAGCTGGGCCACGGAGGGCGGCAGCGCATTGGGGATGTTGATCGCGGCGTCGTCGATGGTGACGCTGCCGCCGACATCGAGCCGGCTCGCGGCCAGCCCGTGCGCGCGGATGTCGGCATCGAGCGTGGCCGTCAGCAGGTCGCTGGACAGCGGACGCGCCTTGCTGGCGACGATCCGCAGATCGACCGGCAGGCCGGGCGCCAGCGCGCCGACGCTGCCGCTGACCTGGATCGTGCCGTCGCCGGCATGGGCGATCAGATGGTCGATGGCGATGCTCTTGCCGGACGCGCGGAGCAGCGAATCGATCGCGGTGAGCCGCACGCCCTGGGCGAAATCCTGGAACTGGCCGTTCGACAGGCGCAGCGTCCCGTCCAGCGACGGATTGGCCGCGGTGCCGGAGACGCTCATCGCCAGAGCGAGCTGTCCATCGAGCTGCCGTCCCTGCGCCCCGAGGATGGCGTTGGCGAGCTTGAGGTCGACGGTGCCGTCGGCGCGCAGCGCCAGCGGGCCGGTCGCCGACAGCGGGGCGGTGCCGGTCACCGCGAGCGCGACGCTGGGCCCCGCATTCAGATGCGCCGCGACCCTGGCGCTGCCGCCGGCCAGCGCCAGCTCGGCCAGCAGGCTGGCCGGCGGCAGCGAGGCGGCCGGGCCTGAGCGCAGCCGCAGCCCGCCGGCGGTGAGATGCACGGTGCCTTCCGGCCTGGCTGTGGTGCCGGTCAGGTGCGCCTCCGCTTCGATCACGCCGGCGGCGTCGAGGGTCGGCGCGAACGGCCTGGCCAGGGCCGGAGTGACGTTGGCGATGCGCGCGGTGAGGGCGAGGCGCGGCATGATCTCGCCGGCCACGTCGATGGTCGCCGGAGAAGCGCCAAGGGCGGCGCCGGCCGGAGCGACGGTCAGCCGCAGCCGGTCGACCGACTTGCTCGCGCCGAAGGCGATCGTCGCCGGCGCCTGCAGCCGGACGGTCTCGCCCTTGACGGTCGCCAGCAGGCGCGACAGGGCGAGCCTGGTGTGCGGCAGGTCGAGGCGCAGCGCCGCGTCGAGCGTGGCCGGGCCGCCGGCGAGGTTCACCAGGTCGGCCTTGGCGGCGATGTCGAGCGCGGTCTGCGGTCCGCGCGCGGTCGCGTGCGCCTGGCCGCCGATGGCGCCGGCCCTGATCCCGGTGGCGTCGAGCCGCAGATCCACCGACGGGCTGGCGATCGGATCTAGCACGGTGCCGGCCAGGGCCAGCTTGCCGACGCTGGCGCTCTGCAGGCCGCCATCGGCATGCAGGTCGATGGCGACCCGCGGCGCGGCGCCCGCCGCCTGGCTGGTCCTCACCTCCGCCTGGACGCTGCCGGAGACCGGCTGGCCGAGCAGCGGCTGCAGATCGCGCAGCCGGGCCATCTTCAGCGACAGGGCGCCGAGCGGCAGCTTCGCGCCGGCCGGCAGGGTCAGGTCGGCGCGGCCGGCGGCACTCTTCCAGTCCAGCGCGTCGAGGGTGAGATGCAGCGCGCCGTCGGCCAGGCGGGCCGCTTCGGCCTTGAGGGTCAGCGGCGCGCGATCGACGGTGCCGGTCAGGGCGATGCTGCCCTGCGGCGCGCCCGGCAGATGCTGCGCGTCGACGATCAGGTGCAGCGGACCGGTCGGCATGGTGGCGGTGCCGGGATTGCCGGTCGCGTCGACATGGGCGGCGATGTCGTTGGTCGGCCCGGTCGCCGTGCCGGTCAGCGACAGGGCGCCGCGCAGGCTGGGGAGAGCGTGCTCGAGCATCGGCAGCACGAGGGCGAAACGCGTGTCGAGCACGTTCGTGCGGTCGGTCCCGGACGCGGTGAGATGAAGCGCGGCGCCATCGAGCGTCAGGCCGCGCAGGGCGAGATCGGCGCCATCCTTGGCGGCCTCGAGCGAGAGATGGCCGGTCTGGCCGATCAGCCCGACCGCCTGGGGCTGGCCGCCGGTGACCGCCAGCCTGCCGTCGAGCTTGAGGTTCGCCTTCTGCCCGTCGAGCGACACGCCGACATCGAACGCGGCATGTCCCTGAAGGTCGGTGCCACCGGCGGCGGCCAGCGGCGCCAGGTCCGGCAGGGTGAGGGCGAGCGTGCCGTGCAGCGGTTGCGCGGTGAGGATATGGCCGGTGAGGCCGGCCAGAGGATGCGACAGCACCAGGTCGAGCGGCCGGTCGGGCCGGTGCGGGTCGTAGGTCGCATCCAGCAGCAGCGGCGCCGCGGCGAGCAGGGTCGGTTTCGGACCGGGAATGCGCAGCCCGTCGGCCGCGACATGCACCGTCAGCGGACCGCTGGCCTGCTGTCCGGAGAAGCGCGCGGTCAGGCCGTTCACCGCGGCGCCGTAGGCGGACAGGCCGTCGATCGCCAGCGTGCCCTGACCGGCCGGCGCCCTGGGGGTGCCGAGAAGATGCGCGTCGAGCGCCACCTTGCTCCAGGCGACCGACGGCAGCGGCTGCATCGCCGGCGCATGCAGCGCGACATTGATGTCGAAACGCGGGTCGAGCAGGTCGACGGTGCCGTTGGCGCCGAGCGAGAGCGGGCCGGCGGTCGCCGCCAGCGACAGGGCGTCGGCGGCGCGTGGTCCGTCGAGGTCGAGCTTGAGATGCAGCGGCGCGAGCTCGGGCAGGTGGCCGAGCGTGGCGACGAAGCCGCCGGCCGGATCGTCGATGGTCGCATGCAGACCGAGCCGGCCTGGCGTGACCAGGGTGGAGAGCGCGATGCTGCCCGGATGGTCGAGGCGCAGCAGCGTCAGCGCCAGATCGGTGTCCGGCAGGTCGCCGAGCGCTGCGCCGTCGAGGATCGGCGCCAGGTCGGCGATGCGCGCGTGGCCGTCGATGGCGGCGGCGACCGCCGTGCCGGCGACCGGCGCGGCGATGTCGAGCCGTCCGACGTGCAGACGGTCGATCAGGATGCCGAGATGCAGGCCGCTCTTCTGGCCTGGCCTCGAGGGCGGCGATGGCTTGGCGTTCGGATCGGACACCGGCAGGCGGGAGACGACGATCCTGTCGGCCAGCGCGCGTTCGACATGGGCGGTTCGGGTCAGCAGGCGCAGCGGCGACCAGTCCAGCGTCAGATCATCGATCGACAGCCACGGACCCTCGCTGTCGTCGATGTCGATGCGCGACGCGGTCAGCGCGTCGGGAAAGCGGCCGCCCAGCCCGTGCAGTTGCACCAGTCCGCCCGTGAGGGAGGCGGCCTGGCGTTCGATGAGTCGCCGGCCGGGGCCGGTATTGGCGCCGATCAGCACCACGGCCAGCACCAGCAGGACCAGCGCGACCGGCAGGCCGACCAGCAGCCCGGCGATCCAGCCGAGGATGCGCCAGGCAGAGCGCGACGGACGGGGCGAGGCGCTTTCGGCCATCAGAACGCCTCCCCGAGGCCGATATACAGCTCGAAACTGTCGCCGCCCGGCGGCTTGTTCAGCGGCACCGCGACATCGAGCCGGATCGGCCCGATCGGCGTGTAGTAGCGCGCGCCGACGCCGGCGCCGATCCGCAGCGTGCCCTGGAACGGCGCGCTCGTGGTGCCGACCTGGCCGGCATCGGCGAACGCGGCGACGCCGAAGCTCTTGCCGATGCGCTGGCGGAACTCGATCGTGCCGGCATCGAGCGAGGTGCCGCCGACAGGATCGCCGTTGCCGAACAGCGGGCCGATGCCCTGGTACTTGAATCCGCGCACCGTGCCGCTGCCGCCGGCATAGAGCCGCTGGTCGGGCGGCAGGTCGAAGGTGGTGGCGCCCTGCACGCTGCCGACGATGCCGCGCACCGCGATCACGCTGCGGCCCGGCCGGGTCAGGCCGAAGCGGTTCAGGTCGAGATAGGTGGAGGCGGTGGCCTGCAGGATGGTGAAGAAGCTGTTGCCGCCCTGGTTGGTGACGCTGTCGGAGCCGCCGGCGGAGCCGAAGCTGTAGGTCGGCGTGGCGCCGAGCGAGACGCGGAAGCCGTGCGTCGGATCGTCGAGCGGATTGGCGAGGGCGGTGTTGTCGAAATTGGCGAACAGCGGAACGAACGCCAGCGTGTAGCTGCGCGCCACGCCCTGCTGCAGGATGCGCTCCTGCTCGGCGCCGAGGCCTCCGGACACGCTCCATTGCTTCGACAGCTTGCGGTTCACCAGCGCCCTGACCAGCAGCGCGGTCTGGTCGTAGGCCTGCAGATTCTGCTTCAGCCCCTCGACGCGCAGATCGAGCGACTGGTCGCGCCGGAAGAAATACGGCCGCAGCAGGTCGGCATAGACATCGTAGCCGAGTCCGTTCTGCGACGAGCCGCCGAGGCCGGTGATCAGCGCCACCAGGTCGAGCTTCTCGCCGTTGCCGAACAGGTTGTGATGGGTCCAGGTAACGCCGGCGCTGCCGCCGAGATCGGTCGAGAACCCCGCCTGCAGCGCTACCGTGTGACGCAGCGCCTCGGTGAAGTCGAACGTCAGCGGCACCGTCCCGTCCGGCGCCGCCGCCGTGGCGGCATTGACCGCGACGTCGGAGAACACGCCGGTGGAGGCGAGGTCCTGGCGCGCCGCCTCGATCGTGCTCGGCTGGTAGAGTTGCCCGGGATGGACCAGCAGCAGCTTGCGCACATAGGAGGCATGGACCTTGCGCAGCCCGTCGAGGCTGATGGCGCCGATATCCAGCCGCGGCCCCTCGCTGGCGGTGTAGGCGATATCGAGCGTCCCGCGGTCCGGGTGCAGCGTCGCCGTCGGCGGCTTGACCATGGCGAAGGCATGGCCGTCCTCCTGCAGGGCGGTCTGCAGCCGGCCGCCGGCCGCCAGCACGTCGGCGGCGATCGCCGGCTGGCCGGTCGCCAGACCGAACGCCGCATGCTCGGCCGGGGTGAGGCTCTCGCCCGGCTTGAGGGCGAGCGTCACCGCGCCGAGATGGAACAGAGGGCCCTTGTCGACCGCGATCGTGACCAGTGCCGGCTGCCCGGCGGGCAGGGCGGAGAGCACGTCCGGCAGGGCCGGATCGTCGGCGCTGCGGCCGGCCACGGTGATGGCGATGTGTCCGGCATAGTAGCCGAAGCTCTCCAGCGCGGTGCGCAGCCTGGCATCGTCGGCCCGCGCCCGCCCGGCGAGCGCGAACGGGCTGACCGCCTGGGTCTTCTGCAGCGTGATGAGCCCGGACGACCCCTTCAGCGCCGCATCGATCGCCGAATCGCCGGTCGGCGCAAGGGTGGTCCGGTATGGGACCGGATCGGCACCGCGAACGTCGCCTCCTGCGAAGGGAAGCGCCAGCAGCGCGAGAAGCGCCGGAAGCCCAGGCTGGTCGAAAAGCCGTCGGGGCGGAACGGTCGTGGCACGGATGCCAGCGGCGCGGTCAGTCAGGGCGTCGTCCTCACAAGCGGCCGGAATCCATACCGGGCGAACCCCTGTAGCACCCCACGACATTGTCGTCCCGCCCCTAATCACGCTATGTGGACGCGATGACGGCCGCCACCGGCAGCCACGGCAGGCGCTTGCGCCGGCCGCTGCCACACACCCTCCCTCGCCCCAAGGCGGCGCGCGCCGGGACCGGTTTCGCGGGCGGGCCGGCCGATCCGTCCGTCGAAAGCTGCCTGCCGCCGCCGTCGATCAGCACCAGGCTGGGCGGCAATATCAGGGTGGCAAGGCGGCTGGCGACGATCCTGGTCTGGACCGGGATCGCCATCCCGATCCAGTCGGTGCTGCTGATGCTGCCGGGACGCGCCAAGGTGCGGTTCGCCAGGATCTACTGGTCCGTGGTGTGCCGCCTGCTCGGCATGCGGGTCAGGGTCCTGGGCCGGGCCGCCGGCGCGGCGACCGCCTCGTCCCGGCCGGCTGTTTCCCTCCATGCGCCGCGGCGTCCGATCATCTATGTCTGCAACCATTCCTCCTGGATCGACGTGCCGGTGGTGGGCGGACGGCTGTTCGCCTGCTTCGTCGCCAAGGAGGAGGTGGGCGGCTGGCCGGTGGTCGGCACCGTCGCCAGGCTGGGCCGCACCCTGTTCGTCAGCCGCCAGCGCAAGGCGACCGGACGCGAACGCGACGACATGAGCCTGCGGCTGGCGGCCGGCGACGATCTGATCCTGTTCCCGGAGGGCACCAGCTCCGACGGGTCCAGGGTGCTGCCGTTCCATTCGAGCTTCTTCGCCGCCGCCAAGCCGAATGCCGCGCCCGGCTCCGGCGCCGCCTGCGATGCGGCGGCGCCGGAACGGCCCGCCGCGGCGCTGGTGCCGCTCGTGCAGCCTGTCTCGGTGGTCTACGACCAGCTCGGGTCGCTGCCGGTCGGACGCGCCAATCGCCCGGTGTTCTCCTGGTACGGCGACATGGATCTGGCCTCGCATTTCATCAGGCTGGCGCGCTGGCGCGGCATGCGGGCCACCATCCTGCTGCATCCGGTGCTCGATCCGTCGGCGTTCGCCTCGCGCAAGGCGCTCTCCCAGGCAGCCTGGAGCGTGATCGCCGAGGGCGCGGCGTCGCTGCGGCAGAACCAGCTCTCCTGATCCTCCGCTCCGGTCCGGCGGACGCGCAATCGTCATGTGAACCGGAGCGGCCGCCGCGACGTTTCCGCTTGACAGGCATGGCCACGATTTTGCCTGATCGAAACAACGGGGAGCGCGATGGCGAGGAGTCGCCGGACGCCGCCCCGAGCCCGGAGATCGATCGATCCGAACGCTTCCTCCGTCGTTCCCGAACCAGGCAGGCGCGTTCTGAACGCGGCCGCGCCCTTGACCGGCGGCGCACCCGCCACGATTGCTGCGTGCATGAGCAGCGATCAGACCTCCCCCGCCCCATCCGTGCCGTCGGTCGCGCCAGCGCCGAAGCGGCTTCACGTCATCACCTGGGGCTGCCAGATGAACGTGTACGACAGCGCCAGGATGGCCGACGTGCTGCGTCCGCTCGGCTACGGCCCGGCGAACGGCGCCGAGGATGCGGACATGGTGATCCTCAACACCTGCCATATCCGCGATCGCGCCACCGAGAAGGTGTTCTCGGAGCTGGGCAAGCTCAGGGTCGTCAAGGACGCGCGCGCGCGTCAGGGACGAGAGACGGTGCTGGCGGTGGCCGGCTGCGTCGCGCAGGCCGAGGGTCAGGAGATCCTGGCCCGCGCGCCCTACGTCGACCTGGTGCTGGGGCCGCAGACCTATCACCGTCTGCCGGAGATGGTCGCCCGCGCCGCGCGGGCCGGCGGCTCGGTGATCGAGACCGATTTCCCGGTCGAGCAGAAATTCGATTTCCTGCCGGACGAGGCCGCGCCGCAACTGCCCGGCGGGGTGACCGCGTTCCTGACCGTGCAGGAAGGCTGTGACAAGTTCTGCTCGTTCTGCGTCGTGCCCTACACGCGCGGCGCCGAGGCCAGCCGTGCGGTCGCCGCGGTGCTGGCTGAAGCGCGGCGCATGGTGGCCGGCGGGGTGCGCGAGATCAGCCTGCTCGGGCAGAACGTCAACGCCTATCACGGCGAGGGCCCGGATGGCGGGTCCTGGGGGCTCGACCGTCTGCTGTACGCGCTGGCCGAGATCCCGGGGCTGGCGCGGCTGCGCTACACCACCTCGCATCCGCGCGACATGAGCGACGCGCTGATCGCCGCGCACCGCGATCTGCCGCAGTTGATGCCGTTCCTGCATCTGCCGGTGCAGTCGGGCTCGGACCGCATGCTCGACGCGATGAATCGCGGCCACGACGCCGAGGACTATCGCCGTCTGGTCGGCCGCCTGCGCGACGCGCGGCCCGACCTCGCTTTCTCGTCGGACTTCATCGTCGGCCATCCCGGCGAGACCGATGCCGATTTCGCCGCCACCCTTTCCCTGGTGCGCGAGACCGGCTTCGCGCAGGCCTATTCGTTCACCTGGTCGGCGCGTCCCGGCACGCCCGCCGCGAGCGCGCCGAACCGGGTCGCCGAGGCGGTGGCGCATGCCAGGCTGCTGGAGCTACAGGCTCTGATCCGCGCGCAGCAGGACCGGTTCAATGCCGACAGCGTCGGCCTGACGATGCCGGTGCTGTTCACCGGGCACGGCCGCAAGCCAGGCCAGCTCTCCGGCCGCAGCCCCTATCTGCAGGCCGTCCATGCCGCCGGGCCAGACACGCTGATCGGCACCATCCGGCCGGTGACGATCACCGAGATGCTGACCAACTCCTTGACCGCGACCCTGAGTCCCGACGCCAACCCGATGCTGGAGAGAGCCTGCGCTTGACCGATCTCGCAACCGCCAATCCGCTCGCCACGCCCTCCGACCAGGAGGCGTTCGCTCGTACGGGTGTGGGGATGGAGGGTGCCGGCCTGGGCAAGCCAGGAGAGCCGCAGGGCGAGAAGCGGGCGGCCACCATGCAGTTCGCCGACAACGCCCTGCTGCAACTGCTGCTGGGCGACCACGACCGGCATCTGGTGCGTCTGGAGCAGGGCCTGGGCGTCAGGCTGGCCTGTCGCGGCAATCGGGTCTCGGTGAGCGGCGATCCGGGCCGGGTGGCGCTGGCGCGCTCGACGCTGGCCACCCTGTATCGCCGGCTCGAGGAGGGAAGGGCCATCGACTCGGCGGAGATCGACGCGGCGATCCGCATGTCCGACCTGCATAACACCGTGCTCGACCCCAAGAAGGACATGATCCAGATGGCGAGTGGACGTCTCGGCGGCGGCCGTTTCCAGGGCCTGCCCGGTCCTGCTCTGATCCAGGCCGGCGACGCCGACCCGAGGCTGCCGTTCAGCGACCTGCCGGCGATCCGCACCAAGCGCGGCGCCATCGAGCCGCGCTCTCCCGGCCAGGCGGCATACATGGAGATGCTCGCCAACCACGAGATGGTGTTCGGCGTCGGACCGGCCGGAACCGGCAAGACCTATCTGGCGGTGGCGCAGGCGGTGGCGATGCTGCAGGCCGGACGGGTGGACCGGATCGTGCTGTCACGGCCGGCGGTCGAGGCGGGAGAGCGGCTCGGCTTCCTGCCCGGCGATCTGAAGGAGAAGATCGATCCGTATCTGCGGCCGCTCTACGACGCGCTGCACGACATGATGCCGGGCGACCAGGTGCTGCGTCGCATGGCGTCGGGCGAGATCGAGGTGGCGCCGCTGGCGTTCATGCGCGGCCGCACGCTGGCGCACGCCTTCGTCATCCTGGACGAGGCGCAGAACACCACCGTCGCGCAGATGAAGATGTTCCTGACCCGCATGGGCTCGGGCACGCGGATGGCGATCAATGGCGATCTCAGCCAGATCGATCTGCCGAACGGCGTGTCGTCCGGCCTGCGCGATGCGGTCGAGACTCTCGAGGGCCTGCCGGGGATCGGCTTCACCCGGTTCGAGAGCCGGGACGTGGTCCGTCATCCGCTGGTCGCGCGCATCGTCGATGCGTATGATCAGCGCGCGGCGGCAGAGCGGGACATCACCCGGAACCGGACCCGCCGGGAGCACGATGGAACCGCGAAGTAGTACCGATCGCCCTTCCGCGGCCGCGGCAGCACCGGAACGGCGATCCCCGCACGACAAGCCGGGCAAGCGCGAGAAGCGCAAGAGACGCGAGAAACCCGAGAAACCCGGCAAGCGCGACAGGCGCAGCAGGCGGGCCGCGATCGTCGAGACCATGAGCGCCACGCTGGAGATCGTGGTGGCTGATCGCCGCTGGCGTCGCCTGGTGCCGAGCGTCGAACGGCTGGTGCGTCAGGCGGTCCTGGCCGGCGGCGGCGCCGGTTCGGTGGTGCTGGACAGAGATCTGCGCATCAGGCGGCTGAATGCCCGCCATCGCGGCAAGAACCGGCCGACCAACGTCCTGACCTTCGAGACGCCGCGCGGCGTCCCGGGGGGCGACATCATCGTGGCGCTGGAGACCGTGCGGCGCGAGGCGATCGCCGCCGGACGCCGGCCGCGACATCACCTGGCGCATCTTGTGGTGCATGGGGCGCTGCATCTGCGCGGCCACGATCACCACCGGGTCGGGGACGCACGACGCATGGAGATGCGGGAGACCAGGATCCTGCATCGTCTCGGCGTGCCGAATCCATGGAAGCCGCGACCGTCGCCGCTTTTGCCGGAGCCGTTTCGATGAGCGGCGACGAGCAGCGGCCGGAGCCGCGCCGCTCGGGCGTGCTGGGCTGGCTCGCCCGCAAGCGCACCGACCAGGATCTGCGGGCGCGGGTCGCGGCCCTGGTGCGGGAGGCCGCCGAGGCTCCGCAGACCGACGGCGAAGTGCCGGAGCTGGACCGGCAGGAGCGCGTGCTGATCGCCAACGTGCTGCGCCTGCGCGGTACCACCGCGGACGACGTCATGGTGCCGCGCGCCGACATCGTGGCGATGCCGGTGTCGATCAGTCTCGACGAGGCGCTGGCGACGATGAAGCGCGAAAACCATTCCCGCCTGCCGGTCTATGGCGAGCAGCTCGACGACGTGGTCGGGATGGTGCACGTCAAGGATCTGGTCGCCTACGGTGGTCCGAGCGAGAGCTTCCGGCTGCAATCGATCCTGCGGCAGCCGCTGATGATCGCGCCGCAGACCCCGGTGCTGGACCTACTGCTGCAGATGCGGCTGCGCCGCATCCATCTCGCCCTGGTGATCGACGAATATGGCGGCATCGACGGGCTGGTGACGATCGAGGACCTGGTCGAGACCATCGTCGGCGACATCGCCGACGAGCATGACGAGCCGGACGTGCCGATGCTGGTCGAGCGCCATGACGGCACGTTCGATATCGACGCCCGCATGCCGGTCGAGGCGTTCGAGGCCAGGCTCGGTCCGGTCCTGACGGAGCAGGAACGCGAAAGCGACATCGACACGGTCGGCGGGCTGGTGTTCAGCCTGGCCGGCCACGTACCGACCCGTGGCGAGGTAGTCAGCCACGAATCGGGACTGCAGTTCCGGATCATGGATTCCGACCCGCGCCATATCCGCCGTCTGCGGGTACGGCGGCCGGTCGCCACGCCGGCGCCGGCCGACGCCGGCCCCGCGGAAGGATCCGGCGCGGCGGCTGGGCAGACCGCCTCCGAGCCATCCGGCGACGACCATGGCGGTCGGCTGGACGTCGCCTCGTGAACGGAGGCGATCCGGGCCGCCGTCCGGTCCGGCCCTCAGACGGCCTTCTTCAGATTGGGGCTGGCCTTGAACCGGACCGTCTTGCCCGCCTTCACCTTCACGGGCTCGCCGGTGCGCGGATTGAGCGCCTTGCGCGCCTTGGTCTTGGCGACACGGAACGTGCCGAAAGACGGGAGGGTGAAGCCGCCTTCCTTCTTCATGCTCGAAACGATCGACGCCACGATATCGTCCGCAGCCCGGTTGGCCGCGACGCCGGTGCAGCCGAGCGAGTTCTGAATCGTCGCAGCTATAAAGGCTTTGCTCATGTCAACCTCAAACGTTCGTTTACCTTATTGGCATGAATTGCAATAGCGTCAAAAAGCGTCGTAAGGCAACACTAATTTGTTGCGGAGACGCATTTTTCGACAGTCCCAGCGGCGCAGGGGCGTGCAGGTGCCGTCCCGACGCGGACATAACGCTGGAATGACGATCCGGGCGTTGGTCGCGAGCCACACTGCCATGTCGCCGCACGGCGCCTAAGCGGGCGACGGCGCATCATCGCTCGGAGTCGCGGCCGACGGCGCCGGTCTCAGACAGGCGAGATCCGCGCCTCCTCGAGCCGCCGATGCGCGTGCCGGTCCTGCGCCTCGACGAACACCCTGCTGACCTCGGGGAAGTCCCCCCGGATGCGTTGCTCGAGCCGCGACACCACGCGTTCGACGTCGGACGAGGTGCACGGGTCGGTGAAATCCAGGCTGAGCGCGACCAGAACGTCGCGCGGACCGAAATGCATCGTCAGCATCTCGTTGGTCCGCGCCACCAGCGCCTCGCCGGCGACGATCGCCGCGATCCCCTGCTGCACTTCCGCGGACGCACCCTCTCCGGTCAGCAGGGACTTGCTCTCCCAGGCCAGGAAGGCAGCCGTGACGGTCAGGATCGCGCCGACCACGAGCGATCCGACGCCGTCCAGCACCGGCATCGCCAGCACCTGCGACAGCCAGATGCACAGCAGCGCGGCAAGCAGGCCGAGCAGGGCGGCGGTGTCCTCGAACAAGACGGTGAAGGTGGTCGGATCCTTGCTCCGGCGGATCGCCTGCAGCCAGTTGCGGCCGCGATTCTGGGCGCTGAATTCGCGCAGCGCGAACAGCCAGGATGCGCCCTCGAACAGGATGCTGGCGCCGAGCACCAGATACACCACCCAGAGATCGGAGACCTCGGCCGGATGACGGACCTTGTCGATTCCCTCCACGATCGAGACCCCGGCGCCGACCCCGAAGATCAGCACCGCGACGACGAAGGTCCAGAAATACAGCACCAGCCCGTGGCCGAACGGATGCTGCCGGTCGGCCGGGCGGGCCGCCTGACGCAGGCCGAGCAGCAGAAGCAACTGGTTGCCGCAATCGACCAGGGAATGAATCGCCTCGCTGAGCATCGAGGCGCTGCCGCTCCAGGACGCCGCTGCGAACTTGGTCAGCGCGATCAGCAGGTTGCCGCCGAGGGCGGCGTAGATCACCGGTTTCGAGGAGGAGTGGGCCATGGCTGGCTGAACACCGCGGAACCGGAATGGTTCGGAACGTCCGTCTCCTGCCGGGTCGCCTGGGACACCACGATCGTCTCGGCGGTCGAGGACACGCCGCGATAATGCCGCGCCGCCTGGTGCCGCACCGCGGCGAGGTTCGGCATGACCGCGCCGTGCAGCGGCCGGACGCGCTCGTGGGTGGCGAAGAAGGCGAGGCCGAGACGGTCCGGGTGCCGGATCGCCGCGCCGACGAACACCCCATCGACCTCGACGATTTCGCTCTTGAGCATGAGGGTCGGGCATCCTGGTGATAGACTCGAGAAGAGCCGGTGACGGCCCTGCGCAACGCGGGCGCGGCGTTCCGGTTGTCGTGCCATACCGTGTCCCAAGGGACGGCTGCATGGATTTTCGATGACGACGCCCGTGGAACGCCGGAGTGATACGGGCCGGGCCGGGGCGTGCTGGCGCCCTGCGCTGCACGGCGATCTCCAGACGATCGTCGGCCTGGCCGACGTGATCCACCCGGCCTATCCGGAATCGCCCGGCACCTTCGCCAGCCGGATGGCGCTGCACGGATCGGGCGTCTGGCTGGCGATGTCCGGCGGCGTGGCGGCCGGCTATGCGATCGGCCATCCCTGGCGCGGCGCTGCCCCGCTGCTGGATCTGCGTCTCGACGCGATCCCGGACCAGCCCGACCGCTACTGGATCCATGACCTGGCGCTGCTGCCGTCCGCGCGGGGGGCAGGGCTAGGCCGGGCCGGCGTGGCGCTGCTGCGCGCCGACGCCGCCGCCGCCGGGCTCTGTCGCCTGTCGCTGATCGCCGTCGGCGCTTCGGCCTCGTTCTGGCGCCGGGCGGGATTCGCGGCCGATCCCGGCCTGGCGGTGCCGGATTGCTACGGGAGCGGGCTCGGGATGGTCTGGGTCGCAGAGGACTGACCGAGCGCCACCAGACGCGCCAGTCCGACCGGGCTGCCCAGCACCGCGGCGCGTTCCGGCAGACTCAGCAGCGACAACGCCTGGTCCAGGTCGGCCGCCTCGTCGAGCTTGGCCAGGCCGAGCGCCAGCAGCGGCTCGAACGGGTCCTGGCCGGGGCGGCGCGGCGGCGGCAGCATCGCCCGATGCGCGGCGAGCAGCATCGGATCGTCGAGCAGGCGGCGCATCGCCGCGCCGTCCGGCATGTCGCGCCCCTCGCCTTGCAGATGCACGGCGCGCGCCAGCACCGCCGGCGGGCTGGTCTCCTCGGGAATGCGCAGCAGGCCGGCGCGCCGGAAGGCCAGACCGAGCTCGCGGGCGGCGGTCAGCGACACCAGCGGCACTGCCAGCACCAGTCCGAGCAGGACCGGCGACATCCAGGCGAACAGCGCCGGCGAGACCGCCCAGGCGATCGCCGCCAGCACCAGCCCGAACAGCATGTAGCGCCAGTAGCCGGACCAGACCACCGAGAGCGGGATCCGACCGTCGTCGCGGCGCTGCGCGTTCCAGCCGGAATCACGGCCGGCCAGGATGGAGATCACGCCGCTGGTCTGGATCAGCATCGCCACCGGTGCGATCAGCCCGCCGATCAGCGTCTCCAGCAGCAGCGACAGCAGGGCGCGGAGCGCGCCGCCGGCGCCGCGCCGGTCGTTCGGATTCGCCAGCAGCGCCACATAGGCCAGCAGCTTGGGCGCCAAGAGCACCGCCATGGTGCCGATGAACACGTATTTCGCCAGCACCGGATCGACCTGCGGCCAGTTCGGGTAGAGCAGCTTGGTGCCGCCGAAATATTCCGGCTTCACGAAGCGCGACTGGAGCGAGATCAGGATGCCGCACAGCAGGAACACCAGCCAGAGCGGCGAGGTCACGTAGGAGCCGATCCCCATCAGCAGATGCAGCCGGCTGACCCAGTGCAGGCCGCGCGCCGGCAGCACGCCGGCATGCTGCAGGTTGCCCTGGCACCAGCGCCGGTCGCGGATCGCGATGTCGGTCAGCGAGGGCGGGCTCTCCTCGTAGGAGCCGGCCAGGCCGGGTACCATGTGGATCGCCCAGCCGGCGCGGCGCATCAGCGCCGCCTCGACGAAATCGTGGCTGAGGATGTGGCCGCCGATCGGGCGCCGGCCGGTCAGCACCGGCAGCCCGGCCTGCTCGGCGAAGGCGCGGGTGCGGATGATGGCGTTGTGGCCCCAGTAATTGCCTTCCGAGCCGTGCCACCAGGCAATGCCGGCGGCGATCAGCGGACCATAGACCCGGCCGGCGAATTGCTGCATGCGGGCGAACAGGGTCGACCCGTTGACGATCACCGGCAGGGTCTGAATCAGGCCGACGCCGGGATGGGTCTCCATCGCCGACGCGATCCGCACGATGGTGCCGCCATCCATGACGCTGTCGGCGTCGAGCGTGATCATGTGCGGGTAGGCGGCGCCGAAGCGGCGCACCCATTCGCCGACATTGCCGGCCTTGCGCTCGGTGTTCTTTGGCCGGCGACGATAGAAGATGCGGCGATGGCCGCCGGTGCGCTCGCGCAGCGCCAGGAACGCCGCCTCCTCCTCGATCCACACGTCCGGATTGGTGGTGTCGGACAGGATGAACAGGTCGAAGCTGTCGAGCCGACCGGTCGCCTGCAGGCTCTCGTAGATCGCGGTCAGCCCGGCCATCACCCGGCTCGGGCTCTCGTTGTAGGTCGGCAGCAGCAGCGCGGTGCGGGTGTGCAGCGCCGGCAGCGGACCGCTCCTGGCGATGCCGAGCCCGAGCCCGCCGCCGGACAGCAGCGAGACGAAGCCGCCGAGGCTGGAGGTGAAGGCGAGCGCGATCCAGGCGAACAGCACCACGAACAGGAACAGCACGAACAGCCCGAGCGTGTTGGGGCCGTTGCCGTTCAGCACGAAATACATCTCGTAGGCGCCGAACACGGTCAGCGCGATCGCGCCGCCGATCACGAACAGGCGGCGCAGCGCCAGGGTGGCGGGCCGGGTCGACGGCGCCGCGCCGCGCCCTGGCGCCTCCGACAGCGACTGCACCGGCATCGCCAGCGGCGAGTCCGGCGGCAGCGACGGGTGCGCCGTCAGGGCGTCCAACGATACACCCAGCGCTCGGACAGCGGGCCCTGGTCGTTCATCAGCAGCCCATGCAGCTCGACCAGCTTGGCGCTGCCCGGATGCAGCTCGAAGGTGATGCGCCAGCCCTGGATATACGGGTTCGGCTCGACCACCACGTTCCTGATCTCGCCCGCGCTGGCGCCGATATCGCCGTGCAGCCTGGCGTCGGCGCCGAGCGTGCGCACCGCATCGCCGGTGAAGTCCAGCATCACGAAGCGGCCCTTGCGGTCGTCGGTGGCGCCGATCCTGGTCTGCGCGATCCTGGCCAGACCGGTGGACCAGGGATTGTCCCAGCACCAGTGCATCCGGTAGGTGAAGGTGTATTCGCCGCCGGCCGCCAGCGGCGCCTTGGGGCGCCAGAAGGCGACGATGTTGTCGTTGACCTCGTTCGGGGTCGGCAGCTCGACCAGGTCGATCGCCCCCTCGCCCCAGTCGCCGATCGGCTCGATCCAGAGGCTCGGCCGCTTCTCGTAGTTCAGCGCCAGATCCTGGAAATCGCCGAAGGCGCGGCCGCGCTGCATCAGCCCGAAGCCCTTCGGCGTGGTGTCGGAGAAGGCGCTGAACTGCAGCTCGATCGGATTGCACAGCGGCCGCCAGAGCTGCTCGCCCTTGCCGCTCCACATCGACAGGCCCTCGCTGTCATGCGCGGCGGGACGGGCATCATCGACATGGGCGTGATCGTTGGGACCGAAATAGAACATGCCGGTCAGCGGGGCGATACCGGAGGAGGCGATCTGTCGACGCGGATAGAGCGTGCTCTCGACGTCGAAGATGGTCTCGTCGCCGGGGCGGATGGTGAAGCGGTAGGCGCCGGTGACGGTCGGGCTGTCGAGCAGCGCGTGCACCACGATCGCGGTCATGCCGGGCCGCGGCTTCTCCAGCCAGAAGGCGCGGAACAGCGCGAACTCCTCCTTCTGCTCGCCGGTGCCGTTGGCGAAGCCCCGCGCCGACAGGCCGTAATCCTGGCCCTTGGCGACGGCGCGGAAATAGCTCGCGCCGAGGAACACCGCGACCTCGTCGAAATAGTCCGGGCGGTTGATCGGATAGTGGATGCGAAAGCCGGCGAAACCGATCTGGTCGGTCACGCGCAGCTTCGGATCGTCGTAGGTGAACAGATCCGGGTCGTAGCCGACCCGCGCCGCCTGCCCGTCCTGCACCTCGAACATGTCGATCTTGGGCCGGTAGAGGAAGCCGCGCGGCAGGAACTCGACCTGGAAGTTCAGCCCCTGGCCGCGCCACAACGCGCTCTCCTTCTTGAAGCGCACGCCGCGATACTGGTCGAAATTCATCGCGTTCATCGCCGACGGCAGCGTCTCGGACGGCGCCTGGTAGCCGTGGCGGGCCATCGCCTGGGCCAGCTTGCGCACGGTGGCGCCGTCGAACGGACCAGGGACGGCGATGTCGGCCGGCGCCGCGGCCGCCGATGCCGACCCGACCATGCTCTGGGCTGCGAAGGCCGCGATGCCGGCGCCGGCGCCGCTCCGAACCAGGTCCCGTCTCGACAAACTCACCCTGTATCCTCTTCCGGTCCGGCAGCCATACGCGCGCCCGCTGAGTAACAGGGGGTCCGGGCCGTGGCAATTTGACGGCACCTGTCGCGGCCCGGCCGATCGTTTCGGTCTTGCCTTTCAATCCACGATCTGCGATCGGTTTGAAACCAAAACACGACCGAAAAGCGCTATTATGATTAAATACAAGCCCGTCGTTGCCGCCGTCGCCGCCCTCGCCCTGGCCCGAACCCCTGACGCCCGCGCCCAGGGCCATTCGGCCACCCTGCACACCACGCCGCAATTCTCCTCACTGCCGCAGACGCGCAGCAACCCGACCAAGGCGCAGGCGCCGCTCTCGATCCATACCGGCGACTGGGGCGTCTTCAATCAGCTCGACGGCTCGCCGGCGGGGTTCGGGCCGGTGGCGCGCTACGGCGCGACGCGCTGGGCCGAGGACTGGTCGGTGCTGCGCGATCCGAAGCGGCGCTCGGACGTGTTCGATCCGTTGAAATTCATCGCGCTGAACGATTCCAAGAGCATCTATCTCACGCTCAGCGGCGAGAGCCGGCTGAAGAACTGGTTCGAGAACCGGCCGTTCCTGGGCCAGCAGAAGCCGGACGATTCCGGACGCATGACCGTGCGCAACATCGTCGGCGCCGACCTGCATCTGGGCGAGCATCTCAGGGTCTATGGCGAGCTGGTCAACGGCGACGGCGGCGGGTGGAACGCCTACGGCTACAACGCCACCTACCGCACCAGGCTCGACGTGCAGCAGTTATTCGTCGAGGCGAAGGCCACGCTTGCCGGCGCCAAGACCGGCGTGATCGTCGGCCGCCAGGAGTTCCTGGATGCGCCGAACTACGTGCTGTATCTGCGCGAGACCCCGGACCTGCCGCTGTCCTGGAACGGCGTGCGCGGCTACGCGATCTGGCCGCGTTTCCGCCTCGACGGATGGGATTTCGTCCAGACCAACACCACGCCGAATTCGATGTTCCACGACAACGAGAACTACAACGCGCGCCTGTTCGGCGCCTACGGCTCCTACGCGGTGCCGGACTTCACCGTGCTCGGCCAGCCTGGGCACGTGTTCGTCGATCTGTTCTCGATCGACTACCTGCTGGGCGGCACGTCGGCGGCGATCGCCACCGCCACCAGCACGCAGAGCGGATCGACGCTGCGGGAGAATTTCGGCACCAGGATCTGGGGCCGGGCCGGGCCGATCGAGTTCTCGATCGGCGGCCTGCACCAGGGCGGCGAATTCAGGGTCGCCAAGAGCAGCCAGGCCCGCACCGTCGATGCGTATTCGATCAACAGCTTCGTCGGCTACCGCTTCCAGACGCTCTATGGCCGGCCGCTGCTCGGCGTGCAGTCCGACCTGTTCTCCGGCGGCAACGACAGCAAGAAAACCGGCAGCGTCGGCACCTATCTCGTGCCGTACAACCCGTCGAGCAACTACCTCGACACCACGACCTATTTTGCCGAATCCAACCTGGTCAGCATCGCGCCGCTGATCGAGATCACGCCCAGCACCGGCACGCTGCTGCGCTTCCGGGTGCCGGTACTGTGGCGCGACAGCACCGACGACGCGGTGTACGGCTCCGGACGCATCTATCCGTTCCGCGCCAATTACAGCGGCGGCTTCGTCGGCACCGTGCCGCAAGTCAACTTCGCCTGGCGCGTCACCCGGCATCTGACCTGGAGCCACGACCTGGCGCGGGCGTTCGTGTCGCGTTCGCTGCAGAAGGCCGGTGCGTCGGACGGGACCTACTATCTCTCCACCCTGGCCTTCCGCTTCTGAGCCTGGCTGCAAACGCGCCCTGGTGGTCATCCGCGGGCCAGGGTCTGCGCTTCGGTGCTCGCGACCATCCACTCTCCACCCTGGCCTTCCGCTTCTGAGCCTGGCTGCAAACGCGCCCTGGTGGTCATCCGCGGGCCAGGGTCTGCGCTTCGGTGCTCGCGACCATCCAGGTCGCTCCGCTCCGATGCTCGCCCCTGACCCGCGGCCGGCGACGCTTTGCGCCGCCTCTGACTCACCAGGACACGTTTCCAGCCAGGCTCCGGGCTCCGCATCTGCGAACCGGCGGCAGAGGCGGGCGTTGCGTGCGCTCATCTTGCCGGAGTCCACTGATTGACAGTTCGCACCATCGCCTGCCGGATCGTCCCGCTCGTGTCCTGCCTGCTGGCCGGCGCCTGCGCCGTCAACGACTATCGCATCGCCGATCGCGCCAAGGTTTCGCTGATCGGCCTCAGCGAACTGGAGCTCGAATCCTGCCTGGGCGTGCCGGACCAGCACGCCAGCTTCGGCACCAGCGACGTGCTGACCTACTACGCGACGTCCAGCAGCTCGATGAGCTACTCGCTGCCGATCGTCGGCGGACTCGGCTTCTCCAATGGCGGCTACTGCCACGCCACCTTCCGGGTCGATGACGGCCGGGTGAGCCGGATCATCTACTCCGGCGAGAAGAACGCCACGCTGGCGCCGAACGCCTATTGCGCGCCGATCCTGCGCAGTTGCATGGACTGGCTCTCCGCCCATCCGGAGGCGCGCGACGCCGCGCCCAGCGGCGCGGTGGCGACCAGGAACTCCGACCCGGTCGCGCGCGTGCCGCCCGGGGCGCCGAGCGGCGCGCCGCAGCCGGGCGCGTCGAACGCCGGGCTTCCGGCCAATGCGCCGACGCCGACCCCGCGCTAGAGCATCACGGCACGATCTTCACGCCCTTCCAGAACGCCACCCGATCCTTGATCTCGGCCGCCGCCTGTTTCGGCTCGGGATAGAACCAGGCCGCGTTTTCGTTCACGGCGTCGCCCACCGCCACGGAGTGGTAGTGCGCGGTGCCCTTCCACGGGCAGCCGGAGGTGTGGCTGCTGGGCCTGAGCAGGTCCTGCCGCACGCTGCCGGCCGGGAAATAGGCATTGCCCTCGACGGTGACGATGTCGTCGCTCTCGGCGATGACGGTGTCCTTCCAGATGGCCCGCATGGTGTCCTCGCTTGCATTGTCCGGGATCGCAACGCGCGACGGCGCCCCGCGATGCGTCCGGCGCTTCTAGGCCGCCGCCTTCTCGTCCGCCTTCCGGTCGGGCTTGAGCGCCAGCACGATGTCGTGGATGTCGCGGTCGAGCATCTCCAGGGTGAAGCGCGGCAGCGGCCCGGCATGGTCGCCGAGCGCCTGCAGCGACGCCGACAGGCGCGCGGCTTCGGTGGTGCCGATCTCCGGCGCATGCGCCCGCTGGTCGGCCTCCTGGTCCATCGCCGCGCGGATCGCCGCGAACGCGGCCGAGACCGAGGCGGAGACGTCCAGCAGCGCCGCGATCGGCTCCGCCTGCGGACCTTCCTGCTCCAGCGTCTCGTCGAGCGCACGGGCGACGAACAGCACGTCGCTCTGCAGCCGGCGCATCATCGAGCCCAGTCGGACCAGCACCGGCTCGGACTGGTCGAGCGCGCCCAGCCGCTCGCGCTTGGCTTCGGCGACCGCGGCGACCAGCGTCTTGAGCGCCTCCGAACTGGCATCGTTGAGACGCTCGACGTCCGGCATCGCCATGCGGTGCGCCAGCACCGCGGCCTGGGTGGCGTCGAGCGTCAGCAGCATCGCCGACGCCGCCTCGAACGCCTGCGCGCGCGCCTTGGCCCGGAACACCACGTAGGACACCAGCAGCGACACCGCGGCCCCGACCAGGATCGCCAGCGTGCGGTCGATCGGCCGGGCGAACGGATCGGCGCCGGAGGCCGGGAACAGGAACACCACCACCAGCGTCACACCGGCGAGGCGCAGGTTCGGCCGGAACGCCGCCATGATCGCCAGCGGCACCAGCAGGCAGGCGAACACCGGCATCTTCGGCAGCCCGGC
>CAIMSN010000055.1 GCA_903844135.1 uncultured Rhodospirillales bacterium
CGGCCGCCGAGCCGCCGGACGATCCGCCGGCGATCAGCGACGGGTCGTGCGGATTGCAGGTGTCGCCGTAATGCGCGTTCTCGGTCGAGAACCCGTAGGCGAACTCGTCCATGTTGAGCTGGCCGAGCAGGATCGCGCCGGCCTGGCGCAGCCGCGCCACCGCGGTCGCGTCGGTGGCGGCCGGCGGATCGCCGGCCAGCAGGCGGGAGCCGGCCAGGGTGGTGACGTCGGCAACGTCGAACAGGTTCTTGACCGCGAACGGTACCCCGGCCAGCGCCCCGGCATGGCCGTGCCGATCCACCGCCTCCGCCTCGCGCAAAGCCGCGTCGGCGCGCAGGCCGGTGAAGCAGTTCAGCGTCGGATCGCCCGCGTCGATCCGGGCCAGGGCTTCGGTGACCAGCGACACCGCCGTCGCCGCGCCGCCGCGCACCGCCCGGGCCATGGCGATCGCGTCCATCAAGGGACGAACACCGGCGCCGGCTCGGTCTCGGACGGCAGGTCGAGCGCCAAAATGCGCGCGGCATGCGATTGCAGCAGAGCGAGGTTGGCGGCGATTCCAGGCAGGTGAGCCGGATCCAGCGGCAGGCCGAGGAAGCGCGCGGCCTGCTCCGCCAGCAGACGGTCATTCTCGGTCACGGCCGGCCTCCGCCTGCGGTCAGAAATGGCTCCAGCCGGCACGGGCGAACCGCATCGGCGCGCCGTCGGCGCCGGTCACCGTGACACCGTCCGCGCCGTCGGAAAAGACGCCGATCCTGGTCACGGCGATGCGGGCCGCGCCGGCGGTATCGAGCAGGGCCGGCACGCGATCCGGCGGCACCGCGAGCAGCAGTTCGTAATCGTCGCCGCCGGTCAGCCTGCGGTCCAGGAACGCCGCTCCGGCGGCGCGCGCCGCGTCCGACGCCGGCACCAGCGCCGCCGCGATGCGCGCCGACACGCCGCTCTGGCGGCAGAGATGGCCAAGGTCCTGCACCAGCCCGTCCGAGACGTCGATCGCGGCATGGGCGATCCCGTGCAGCGCCATGCCGAGCCGTGGCGACGGGCGCCGATACCGCTCCACCAGGTGACCGGTCGGGTCCGCCAGCCCCTCCGTCAGGCAGGCCAGGCCGAGCGTGGCGTCGCCGATCGTGCCGGTGACCCAGATCCCGTCGCCGGGACGCGCGCCGTTGCGACGCAGCGCGGCGCCGGGCGCCGCATGGCCGAGGATGGTCAGCGACAGGGTCAGCGGACCGGGCGTGGCGGTGGTGTCGCCGCCGAGCAGCGTCAGCCCGTATCGCGCCTGCATCCCGGCCAGGCCGCGGGCGAAGCCGGCGAACCAGTCGTCTGGCAGCGTGCCCGGCACCGAGACGGCGAGCAGGTAGCCGAGCGGCGTGGCGCCCATCGCCGCCAGGTCGGACAGGTTCACGCCCAGCAGCTTGACGCCGACCGTCTCGGCCGGGTCGTCGGGAAGGAAATGCACGCCGGAGACAATCGTGTCGGCGGACAGCACCAGCTCCCGTCCCGGCGGTGGCGCCAGGATCGCCGCGTCATCGGCGAGGCCGAGCGCGCCCGGCCCGGCCAGCGACCGGAAATGCCGGGCGATGAAGGCGAATTCCGGCGCCTCTGTCATGCGCCGGGTCCGCTACGCGACGCCCGGATCGATCGCCTTCTCCAGGCCGAAATCCTGGGGACGCAGACGGCGGCCGATGGTGTCGAGCAGCCCGTTCACCATCCTCGGCTCGTCGCCGAAGAAGAATCCGTGCGCGACGTCGAGATACTCGTTGATCACCACCCTGCCGGGCGGCCCGTCGCTCATGGTCAGTTCGCCGGCGGCGGCGCGCAGCAACGCGCGCAGCACGGGGTCGAGCCGCCCGAGCGGCCAGTCCTCCGGCAGCGCCTCGGCGATCATCGCATCGAGCCGATCCTGGGACTCGACCGCGGTGCGGACGATACGCCCGAACAGGGCGACGTCGGCATCCGGCACCCTCCCCTCCTCGTAGCCGCCGGTGCCGGGCAGCTCGCCGAGACGGTGACGCACGAACTGGTCGATCACCGTCTCGGCACTCTCGGCGCTCTGCTCGCTCTGGAACAGCGCCTGCACCGCACCGACCCGCGCCGCGGTCCGCGGGCGCGTCCGTGGCGCATGCTGCTTGCGGCGCGATGGGTCGTCCGCCATCAGGATCGCACCAAGGCGCGATCCATCCGGCGATCGGTGCGAGTCTGTCTGGATCTCATGGCGCGCTTCATCGCGCCTTTGCCGGCCCAGGTCCAGTCTCGGCGACGGTGTCCTGCTGTGCGCCGCTGTCGTGGTGGGCCGCCGACCGGATGCCGGAGCTTATCTCGGGCGCCAGCGAACCGAGGATCGCCTCGAAATCCCGCGCCTCACGGAAATCGCGATAGACGCTGGCGAACCGGACATAGGCGACCGCATCGACTTCGCGCAGCGTATCCATCACCAGCTCGCCGAGCTGGGCGCTGGGGATGTCGGTCTCGCCGGACGCCTCGAGCTGGCGCACCAGCCCGCTGACGATTCGTTCGATCCGCTCCTCGTCCACCGGGCGCTTGCGCATCGCGATGCGGATCGAGCGCGCCAGCTTATCGCGATCGAACGGCACGCGGCGGAGATCGGCCTTGATCACCATCAGCTCGCGAAGCTGCACCCGCTCGATGGTGGTGAAACGCTGGCCGCAACCCGGGCAGAAACGGCGCCGGCGGATCGCCGCAGCATCCTCGTTCGGCCGGCTGTCTTTGACCTGGGTGTCGTCATGGCCGCAAAACGGGCAACGCATCTGTGGGCCCCCGATCAATTCTGCTCGAAACCTCGTGCAGAGAGGTGCGCCAGGCGATCCAGCCTGACAAGGGCGGCGTTGTGGACGCGTTCGCTGCGACCCCAGTTCAGGACTGCCCGATGATTCGTTCCACCTGCCGATTTTCGCTCGCACCATGCGCCGCGCTGCTCGCCGGCATCGCGACCGCGACAGCAGCGCCCGCCCCCGCTCCCGCCCCGTCGATCGTCGTCGATCACGGCTGGTTCACCACCCTGCCGAACCATGGCCCGACCTACGGATATTTCCGCGTCACCAACAAGGGCGGCGATGCCAGGATGATGACCGGCTACCGCTCGCCCGCCTGCGGCAGCATCAAGCTCGAGGAAGCGCATGGCGGCGGCGTCAACAGCAAGGCACCGGTGCAGATCACGGTGGCGCCGAACAACCGGCTCGCGTTCGTGCGCGGCGGCTACCACCTGGTGTGCGCGCAACCGACCGACGCGATCGCGATCGGCCGGACGGTGCCGGTCACCATCGAGTTCCAGGACGGCAAGTCGCTCGACACCTCGTTCGAGGTCAGGGCCTACCCCTATCACTAGGCCGCCCGCTCCCGCCGCCGACGACGCGGCGCTGCACGCCGCACGCCTGGCGCACGCGGCGGCGCCGGAGCAGCCGAAGCCGCTCTTCACCCTGGCCGTCCTGCTGCTGCGGCGTGGCGATCCGGAAGCGCTGGCGCTGCTGCCGGCGCTGGAACGGCACCAGGATTTCGCCGGCGGCTGGCTGGCGATCGGCGACGCGCTGCTGGCCTGCGGCCGGCACCACGCGGCGCTGGCCGCGGTCGAGCGCGGCCTGCGTGGATCCGTCTCCCTGCCCGCCCCGCAGGTCGCGAGGGCGCATCATCTGCACGGGCGGGCGCTGGCCGCTTCCGGCCGGAGCACGGCCGCGGCGCAGGCCTTCATCCGCGGCACCGCCGCCGATCCGCTGCATGCCGAGGGCTGGTACAGCCTGGCGCTGCTGCAGCAGGACATGGGCGAGAACGAGGCGGCCGCGAGCTCCTACCGTGCGGCGCTGCACGCGCGCCCGGACTTCCACGAGGCCGCGCTCAATCTCGGCGTGGCGCTGGGAGAATGCGGCCGGATCGAAGCGGCGCTGGATGCGTACGGACACGCGCTGGCGCTGTGTCCGGCGCTGTTCGGCCGCATCGCGCAGGCGCTGACCTCAGGCCGGACCGGCCTGGTCGTGCTCGATCCCGCCCGGCTCAGGACCCGCCTCCAGGGGCGCGCCCGGCCGTTCTGACGTCTCCGGTCGGGTCAGCCGGCGGTAATGTCCGGTGGTGCCGCCCAGCAGCCGCGCCGTATCGTCGTAGGCGGCGCGCCCGTCGGCATCCAGAACGCCGAGCTCCAGCTCGAGCGCCTGCCTCGGGATCGGAACGCATTGCGCCACCGGCATGCCGCGCGGCAGCACGCCGATCCAGGCCGGATCCAGCCAGACCGCCGGGAACAGGATGCCGACCTCGTTGAAGATGTCGCAATCGACCATGCCGCCGATCAGCCGGAACGGCAGGTCGTCGCGATTGACCGGATGGGTCACGAACAGCGACCAGCCCGGCTCCAGCCGTATGGTCCAGAAGGAATTGAACTTGACGACGAGCTGGCCGAGGCGCGCCAGCGGCGTGCCGGCGACCTGCGCCGCGGCATGGAACGACAGCGGCGCGCGCGGATGGGTTCCGGTGACAGGCACCGGGATCGCCCAGTCCCAGGACAGCGCGCCGCCCTCGACCCGCACGTCGCACGGCAGCGTCATCATGAAGCCCTGCATCATCGCATCGACGAATGGCGGGCAATGCTTGACGGTGCGGATGGCGGCATCGCCGTGCAGGTCGGACGGCGCATGGCCCGGCATCGCCCGCAGCCAGTCCGGCAGGGCGGCACGGGCGGGAATCGGCGGCGGCAGGTGATCGCGCAGCGCCGGATCGCAGCGGAAACGGACGATCACGACAGGCCCCCCGGGTGGAGCGCCGTGGCTAGGATTGCTCGGTCAGCGCCATGCGCACCGCCCGCTGCCAGCCGCGATAGCGACGGTCGCGGTCGTCCGGCGTGTCTCCGGGCACGAAGCGGCGATCCAGTTGCCATTCGCGCTCGAACGCCTCCGGTTCGGGATAGATCCCGGCATCGAGCCCGGCCAGGTAGCCGGCGCCCATGGCGGTGGTCTCGCGGAATCGCGGCCGGTCGACCGGAAGGCCGAGCGTGTCGGCCAGGAACTGCATGGTCCAGTCGCTGGCGGACATGCCGCCATCGACCCGGAACACGCTGCGCCGCCCGCTGGCGGCGCCGGGTTCCTCGCCGGCCTCGTCGTCGGCCAGCATCGCCGCGAGCAGGTCGCGGGTCTGGAAG
>CAIMSN010000056.1 GCA_903844135.1 uncultured Rhodospirillales bacterium
CAGACGCGGTCCGGCGACGATGATGTCGTAATGCAGGCTGCCGACGACGACGATGCTGGGCATGGCCTATTTCTCGCGCTTGGGAACGACGGCGCCGCTGGTCCGCTGCAGGTTCGCCTCGGCGCTCTCGTAGTCGCGCTGCGCCACCGCCGCGAACACGGCATCCATGATGTTGAGCTGCGCCACCCTGGCGGCGGCGTTCTCGCCCAGCAGGGGAGAGCCGCGCGCGGTCGAACACAGCACCAGGCTGGCGATCTCGGCCAGCGGCGCGCTGGCGAAATTGGTGATCGCGATGGTGGTGGCGCCGTTCTCGCCGGCGAGCCGCAGCGCCTCGATCACCGCGCTGGTGCGGCCGGAATGCGAGAAGGCGATCGCCACGTCGCGCTCGTCGAGCAGCGAGGCCGACATCAGCATCATGTGGCTGTCGTCGTAGATCGCGCTGCGCACGCCGATCCGCAGAAACTTGTGGGCGACGTCGCGGGCGATCTGCGCCGAGCCGCCGATCCCGTACAGGTCGCGATGGCGCGCCGCGCAGATCGCATCGACCACCGCCTCGAACACCCGCACGTCGAGGATCGCCAGCGTCTCCTGCAGCGCCTGCACCGCGGTGTTGAACACCTTGGACAGGATCACCGCGGCGCTGTCGTCCGGCGCGATCTCGCGATGCAGGGCGGCGCTGGGCAACGCGTGATAGCGGCCGAGCTGCGCCCGGCAGTCTCGGAACCCGTCGAAGCCGAGCTTCTTGGCGGTCTTGACGATCATCGCCTCCGACACGCCGGTCGCCTCCGCCACGTCGCGCAGGGCGGTGCGCTCGCCGAAGCCGCTCTGCATCATCACCGCGACGATGCGACCCTCGAGATCGGTCAGCGTCGGCAGCGTCATCCTGATGCGCGCGCCCACCGCATAGATGTCGCGGGCCGCCATGGTCAGCCGGCGCCGCGGGTGAAGCGATCGACCAGCATGGCGACGATGATGATGATCCCGGTCGCCAGCAACTGGTAGAAGGCCTGCACGTTCAGCAGCGTCAGCCCGTTGCGCATCTCGCCCAGCACCACCGCGCCGAGCAGCGTTCCGACCACGCTGCCCTTGCCGCCCATCAGCGAGGCGCCGCCGATCGCCGCCGCGGCGATGGCGTCGAGCTCCCAGAGATTGCCCAGCACCGGCTCGGCCGCACCGAGCCGCCCGATTAGGATCATCGCCGCCAGGAAGGCGAGCGCGCCGGAGATCATGTAGGTGGCGATCTTGGTGCGGACGATCGGCACGCCGGCGATCCGCGACGCCTCCTCGTTGCCGCCGACGGCGAGGATGTATTCGCCGAGCGGCGTCTTGCGCAGCACGAACCACGCCACCAGGCTGACCACCGCGACGATCGCCACCGGGATCGGCAGCGGCCCGATGGTGCCGTTGAACAGCGCCCGGAACGCATGCGGCAGGCCCAGGACCGGGGTGCCGTTGGTGAAGATCAGCGCCAGCGCCCGATACAGGCTGAGCGTGCCGAGGGTGACGATGAAGGGCTGCAACCCGGCGATCGAGATCAGCGCGCCGTTGACGAAGCCGCAGGCGAGCCCGACCAGCAGGCCGCCGGCGAATGCCAGCGGCATCGGCACCCCGGAGACGATCATCGTCGCCGTCAGCACCGCGGACAGGGCCGCGGTCGGCCCGACCGAGAGGTCGATGCCGCCGGAGATGATCACCAGCGTCATGCCGAGCGCCACGCAGGCATTGATGCTCGATTGCTGCAGGATGTTGATCAGGTTGTGCTGGCTGAGGAAGTTCGGCGTGGCGAGCGCGAACACCGCGGCGATCGCCAGCAATCCGAACAGGGTCCCCGCATCGCGCAGGTTGAGGCGTACCGGCAGGCGCCTCCCGCCCGCACTCGACACCGACATGCTCGCTTCCATCACAATCCTTCCTGATTCGTCTGCCGCCGCGACCGGCTTCGCGTGATCGCCGAGCCTCGCATGTCCGCGTCCTTCATGCTGTGAGGAGACCGCTTTAGAACGTGTCCTGGCGAGTCAGAGGCGGCGCGCAGCGACGCCGGCCGCGGGTCAGAGGCGAGCATCGGAGCGCAGCGGCCTTGAGGCCGTGAGCACCGACGCGCAGCCACTGGCCCGCGGATGACCGCCAGGGCGCGTTCTCAAGCGGTCTCCCGTGCGGCGTGCTGCATGATGATGTCCTCGCTCAGCCCGTCCCGCGCCAGGTCGGCGGCGATCGCGCCGCCGCGCATGACCAGGACCCGGTCGCTGACGGTCAGGATCTCCAGCAGCTCGGAGGACACCACGATCACCGACCGGCCGGAAGCGGCCAGGTCGCGGATCACGCGATAGATCTCCTGCTTGGCGCCGACATCGATGCCGCGCGTCGGCTCGTCGAGCAGCAGGATCCGGCTGTCGGCGAGCAGCCAGCGGGCGAGGATCGCCTTCTGCTGGTTGCCGCCGCTGAACAGGCGGATCGGCTTGTCGGGCTCCAGCGGCCGGAGCTGCAGGTCCTTGAACAGCGCCACGATGCGCGCGCGCATCGCGCCGCTCCTGGTCCAGCCGAGCCGGCTGTAGCGTGGCAGGGCGGTGATCGCGGTGTTCGACAGGATCGAGCGCAGCGGCACGATGCCTTCGCGTTTGCGCTCCTCCGGCACCAGACCGATGCCGAGCCGGATCGCCTGGCGCACCGAGCGGATCGCCACGATCTTGCCGCCGACCGCGATCGTGCCGCCGGTCGGCTTCTGCAGCCCGGCCAGCAGGTGCATCAGCTCGGTGCGGCCGGCGCCGACCAGGCCGGCGACGCCCAGCACCTCGCCGCGACGCAACTGGAACGAGACGTCCTCGACCCGGCCGGTCCAGGACAGGTGCTCGGCCGACAGCACCACCTCGTCGCGGACGCTGGACCGATGCGCCTGCACCGCCAGGTCGCGCCCGACCATCATCGACACAAGCTGCGGTTCCGTCTTCTCCCGCACATCGACGGTGCCGACGAAGCGTCCGTCCCGCAGCACCGTGCCAAGGCTGCACACCCGCCTGACCTCGTCGAGCTTGTGCGAGACATAGATGATCGCCACGCCGCGCGCCTGCAGGTCTGCGATCACCTCGGCCAGACGCTCGAACTCCGAGGGCATCAGGCTGGAGGTCGGTTCGTCCATGGCGATGACGGTCGCCCTGAACAGGAGCGCCCGGGCGATCTCCACCAACTGCCGCGCCGCCACCCGAAAGCGCTTGATCGGCGTCGACACGTCGATCGACGGATCGAGCAGCGACAGCACGGCGGCGGCCTCGCGTTCCATCGACGCCCGGTCCAGGACCACGCCGCCACGCACGCGTGGATGGCCGAGGAACATGTTCTGCGCCACCGTGAGTTCGGGAACCTGCTGCAGTTCCTGATGGATCATGGCGATCCCGGCGGCGCGTGCGGCGGCCATCGACTGGCCTCCCACCGTCTGGCCACCCACCTCCTTGCCGTCGACCAGGATCGAGCCGCTGGTCGGCTTGACCACGCCGGACAGGATCTTGAGCAGGGTCGACTTGCCGGCGCCGTTCTCGCCGATCAGGGCATGGACCTCGCCCGGCTGGACCGACAGGCTGATCCCGTCCAGCACGGTGTTGGCCGCGTACTGCTTGGTGAGCCCGCGAAGTTCGAGCCGGGGGTGCGGCTGCGCGTTCATCGTCGGCGGCCGGATGCGGGACGCTGCCGGCGCGCTCAGGGCGCCGACGCGGCGTCCTGGATCAGCGCCTGGCGCTGCGCGTCCTCGCTGCCCTTGTAGCGCGCCATGTTGTCCTTGGTGACCAGCGCCTGCGGCGTCGCGACCACGCGCGGGATGGTCTGTCCGGCGGCGAGGCGCTCGGCGACGTCGAGCGCGATCTCCCCGGTCAGCACCGGGAAACTATCCACCGTCCCGGTCAGGTCGCCGGCCTTGATGGAGACGTAGGCGTCGTTGGTGCCGTCGGTGCCGAACACCGCCACCTTGCCCTGCAGGTTCGCCGCCTTGACCGCCTCGACCACGCCGAGCGCCATGGTGTCGTTGTTGCAGTAGAACCCGATCAGCTTCGGATTCTGCTGCAGGATGTTGGTGGCGGCGTCGTACGATTGCTGGCGGTCCCAGTTGCCCGGCACGCTGGCGACGAGCTTGAACTTGCCGGACTTCACGATGGTGTCGCGGAAGCCTGCGGTGCGCTGGATCGCGGCGAACACGCCGGCCTGGCCTTCGATGATCGCCACCTCGCCGCCGTTGGGATCGTGGGCGATGAACCAGTCGGCGACGCGGACGCCGTTCTCGCGCTGAACGTTGCCGACAAAATGGGCGATGTTGCCGACCAGCGCATCGTCGACGTCGACCACCGGGATCTTCGCCGCGATCGCGGAATCGATCGCCGGCTGCAGGTTCGCATCGGTCTGCGGCGAGATCAGCAGCGCCTTGTATTGCGGGCCGACCATGGTCTCCATCATCGAGAGCTGGCCCATCTGGTCGCTCTCGCCCTGCGCCGCCTGGATGTCGACCGTCACCCCGTCCTTGGCGGCGCCCTTGCGGTAGCCGTCGGCGAGCAGACGCCAATATTCGTTGGTCAGCGTCTTCAGCACCACGCCGTAACGCTGGCCATGGACGTCCGGACGCGGACCGAGCTTGCTGTCCAGGTCGGACCAGTTCACCCGGCTCGGATCGGTGTCCGGATTGAGCGGCGGCAGATCGGCCGCGCTGCACAGGGCGGGGAACAGACCGGCAAAGGCGCCGGCAATGACGAGGGTGCGTTTCATGGCGTTTCCTGACGTGAGCCGCGTCTGCGCGCGGTCCCGGTTGTGAAGCTGTTCTAGGCGCCGAGCATGATTGATTGCAGGATCTGCTGCGACGACACCGCATCCTGGCGGGCGATCGCCTCGTTCAGGCCGTTATGGCTGTCGAGCCGGTCGACCACCGCGATCATCCTGCGTACGGTCTGGATGTTGGCCTCGCACTCCCTGACCGGATCGAGGCCGGTGAGGTCGGGGAAGGTGTCGAAATACAGCGCACCCGCGTAGCAGTCGCGCTTGATCTGGCGCAGCAGTTCGATGGTCTGCACGCTGTGCACCGCGCCGACCATCAGCCCGTCGTCGCGCTTGGCGTAGCCGTCGTTCAAATGGATGCCGAGCAGTTTGCTGTGCTTGGCGACCATGGCGGCGGCGAAGGCGGGCTGCTCGTCGGCATACAGCACGTGCGCCATGTCGAGCGTCACGCCGACATTGGGCAGACCCACCTGCCCGACCGCCAGCAGCGTGGTGGCGGCATCCGGCAGCAGGCTGTAGGCGCGCGGCTCGTTCGGCTTGTATTCGATGCTGATCATGACGTCGGGATTGTGCAGCGCCACCTCGCGTATGCCGGCGATCTCCCAGTCCCAGGCCTGCGCGTAGTCGATCTGGAAGGCGTAGTCGAAGCCGTCCTGGCCGAGCCAGAGCGTCATCATCGGCGCCCCGCAGGCCGCCGCGGCATCGATGCCGCGCTTGGTCAGGTCGATGGCCTGGCGCCGCACCGCCGGGTCGGGATTGGTGAAGGCGCCGAGGCGCATCGCCGGGATGCTGTAATAGCGCATCGCCAGCCCGCTGATCTCGAGCCCGCAGCCGCGGATGCGCCGCGCCAGCGCAGCCGGATCCTCGCCGTTCAGGTGATCGGGGTAATTCAGGTCGAGCACCGTCAGCCCGTCCACGGTCGCCGCGCGCTCCACCATCTGCATGACGGTCGGTTTACCGGAAAGACCTTCCCAGAAAACCTCCGGCTTGGAGGCGAACGAGTTCAATCTCGTCGCAAACGGCAGAGATTGGAGAGAGATCGACAACCCAAGGCCCTCGCGAGATGTGACTTCACTCATATTCATTCGTCAGTAAAGTCACAAGGGAAAAAATGCAGCCGGTCGCAGAACGATCCGATCAGACCAGATCACGCACCGCGACCTTCGGTCTGGGCTCGTCCGCCGCGCGCCACAGATACCAGGACGCGAACGAACGATAGGGTCGCCAGGCCTGAGTCGCCTCCGCCAGGGCGCGCGGTTTCGGCTGCACCGCCAGACCCTTGATGCGTCGGTAGCCCTCGCGCACGCCGAAATCGTCGATCGGCAGCACGTCGGGGCGGCCCAGGGTGAAGATCAGCAGCATCTCGACGGTCCAGACGCCGATGCCGCGCAGCGGTATCAGCCGGGCGACCAGCTCCGCGTCCGACAGGCGCTGCGCCTGCCGCCTGGTCGGCACGATGCCGGCGCGACGCGCCTCGCTCACCGCGCGCATCGCCGCTGTCTTGCCGGCCGAGAAGCCGCAGGCGCGATAGCCGGCATCGTCCAGCGCCAGCAGTGCCTCGGGCGATGGGAACGCGCCGCCGGACCGGGCCACCAGCCGCCCCAGCATCGCCTCCGCCGCGCGCGCGTGAAGCTGCTGGTGCGCGATCGCCCTGACCAGGCTCTCGAACGGCTCCCGCCTCGTCTCCATCCGCAGGCCGCATTGCCCGATCCTGGCGATCAGCGCCGCCATCTGGTGATCGACCCCGATCAGGTGCAGGCGGGCCGCCCGGGCACCCGGGAACGGCTTCTCGGCGACCTTGAATGACAGCTCGTCCATACGACCATCCCGGGAGTGGCGGAGGCAAACGTCAACTGGCACACTGCGGCTTCGTGCGACGGCCGGCCAGTGGTGCTCCCAGGCGGACGGCTCGCCGCGCGGGCATCGAGGGACGTCGCCGCGGGCGATCAGGCGGAGAACCCGACCAGCGCATGGCCGATCGCGCCTTCCAGGACCACCAGATCGTGCTCGACGCGCCGCCACGCCCGCTCGCCAGGCGGGCGGGCGCCGGGCCGCTGCCGCTCGAATCCCGCCCGTCCGGCCGCGCCGCCAACCCGAGTGCGCGGGTCGGCCCGGTGCGGCAGCCGGTCGAGCGCCCGGATCGCGCCGTCCTGTTCCCCGCCGGTCTGCCGCTGCTGCGCCGCACCAGGCTGCAGCGCACCAGGCTCGAGCGCCTGCTCGGCGGCTCGGCGCTCGGCCATGCCCTGCTGCTGGCCGGACTCGCTTTGCTCTATGCCAGACAAGCCAGGCTGCAGGCGCCGCAGGAGCCGCCGGCGGTCGAGATGGTCTATGGCCAGAGCGGCCTGATCGGCCAGCCGGTGTCGCCGGACCAGGCCGGCGGCGGCCGCCCGGCCGAACAGGCGGCGCCACCGGTCCCGCCGCAGGAGCCGACGGTCAACACCGACCTGCCGCCGATACCGCCGCCGGTGCCGATCCCCGACCTGTCGCCGCTGCCGACCCCGCCGCCACCGCCGCCGCAGCCCAAGCCCGAACAGGCGCAGCGCCAGAGCCAGCCGACCCGGATCCCTCTGCGCGCCGCCCCGTCGCGACGCGCCAGCAACCCGTTCGCGCACCCGATGGACCTGTCGTTCGCGGAACCCGGACCGCCCAGGGCCCGCAGCGGACACGCCAGCGGATCGGGCTCGTCGATCGACCTCTCGCTTGGCCCGCTGGTCAAGAACGGCCAGCTCAACACGCCGTTCGCCACCGTCGGGGTGAAGGGGGTGAGCGACGATTACGGCGCCGAGATCGATAGCTGGATCAGGCGGCACCTTTACTATCCGCCGGACGCGGCGCAGCGCGGCGAGGACGGCCCGTCGCACGTGCACGTGACGATCGACCGCAGCGGACACGTCAAGAGCGTGCGGCTGGTTGATTCCTCCGGGTCGGTCGCGCTGGACGGTTCCACCGAGGGCATGTTCCGTGGCCGCACGCTGCCGCCGGTGCCGCCGGACATGGTCGGCGACCATTTCGACATCGACCTGACGGTCAACTACATCCTCGAGCGCCGCTGAGCGAAATCCGGGAGCGCGCTCAGCCCTGCCGCATCCGTGCCCGCCACGAGATGTTCTGCCAGCGCCGCAGCAGACGGCCGTCGATCACCGCCAGCCCCAACCCGATCAGCGCGATCGCCGGGATATCGCGCAGCGCGACGCTCTCGCCGAGGAACACGAAGCCCAGCAGCAGCGCGCTCACCGGCACCAGGAAGGTGACCAGCCCGGCCCGGGTCGCCCCGGCGCTGGCCAGCAGCCGGAAGAACAGAAGGTATGCCAGCGACGTGCTGACGACGGCGATACCGAGCAGTGCCGCCCAGCCGCTCGCATCGAGCGGCGGCAGGGTCCAGAACCGGTCGCCGAACACCGCCAGCGGCAGCATCAGCACCGAGGCACCGCTCACCTGGCCGGTGGCGAGCTGCAGCGGGGTGACCCCGCGCAGGCGGCGCGCGGCGATCGTGCCGACCGCATAGGACAGGGTCGCCAGCAGGCAGGCGAGCTCGGCCAGCAGATGCTTGGCCGCCAGGCCGCCCGCCAGCTCCTGTCCCAGCTCCCGACCGAGTCCTGGCCCGATCAGCACCGCCACGCCGGCGAAGCCGAACAGCACGCCGACCAGCGTGCGCCGCGTCAGGCGCTCGTCGCGGCTCGCATGCGCCAGCAGCGCGGTCACGATCGGGGTCGGCGCATTGAGCAGGGCGGCCATCCCAGACGTCAGATGACGCTCGCTCCAGGCGAACAGGCAGAACGGCAGCGCGCAATTGACCAGCCCGAGCATCAGGAACCAGGCGCAGAGGCGCAAGCTCGGGCGCATGCCCTGCCCCAGCAGCAGCACCGGCCACAGCGTCAACGCGGAGATCGACACCCGTCCCAGCACGAGCGTGAAGGGCGGCAGCACCGGCGCCAGCACCTTGTAGAAGAAGAACGACCCGCCCCACAGCAGCGACAGCCCGCCCAGGATCGCCCAGTCCCGGGCCGGCAGCGGAGCGTCGGGCGCTGGCATCATCGGATCGAACTCTCCTGGGGGCAGGACGAAGGTGTCAAACCGGTCCGGTGATGGCAAACTCGGTCCTGGTCCGGCGCGCGGGCCGGGAGGGCCCGATGAGCCAGACGCCGATCGATCGCCAGGATCTGGTCAGGGACCGGGCCGGCCGCGACTTCCGCGCCTACCACACGGCGCGCGAGGCGGTCGCGCGGATCATCGAGATCTACGACGAGAGCGTCGGCCTGCTGCGCGAGGCGTTCGGGCGCCAGGGCGGCATCGCCGCGTCGGAGGCGGTCTATCCGTATCTGGCGATCGAGATCGACACCGCGCCGTCGCTGCTCGACGACCGCTTTCCGTACGGGGTGCTGCTGGAGCCGGGGTTCTACGGCACCACCCTGACGCGGCCGGCTTTGTTCGAGAGCTACCTGACCGAGCAGATCGATCTGCTGCTGCGGCACTACGACCGTCCGGTGCTGGTCGGCCGGTCGCACCGGCCGATCCCGCTGCCCTACGTGATCGAGGACAGCGTCACCGACATCGCCGACGAGGAGATGCGGCGCCTCGGCGCACGCTTCACCCTGCCCGATCTCGCCACCACCGACGACCTGATCGCCAACTGCCAGCTTCTCCCGGACGCCGACCAGCCTAGGCCGCTCTCCCTGTTCACCGCAGAGCGCGTCGACTACGCGCTGGCGCGCCTGCATCACTACACCGGCACCGCTCCGGCGCATTTCCAGCGCTTCGTGCTGCTGACCAACTATCAGCGCTATGTCGACGAATTCCGCGAATACGGCTTGGCGCAACTGCAATCCGGCGACGAGTACGACCGCTTCGTCGAGCCGGGTGACCTGGTCCATGTCAGGGACCAGACGGGATCGCCGCCGTCCGGGTCGCTGCCGCAGATGCCGGCCTACCATCTGGTCCGGCCCGACGGCGACGGCATCACCCTGATCAATATCGGCGTCGGCCCGTCCAACGCCAAGACCATCACCGACCATGTCGCGGTGCTGCGGCCGCATTGCTGGCTGATGGTCGGCCATTGCGCCGGACTGCGCCGTACCCAGCGCCTCGGCGACTACGTGCTGGCGCATGGCTATGTCCGCGCCGACCACGTGCTGGACGACGACCTTCCGCCCTGGGTCCCGGTGCCGCCGATCGCCGAGGTGCAGGTGGCGCTGCAGGAAGCCACCACCCGCATCACCGGACTGTCCGGCGCCGAACTCAAGACCCGCATGCGCACCGGAACGGTGATGACCACCGACAACCGCAACTGGGAACTGCGCTTCAACGCCCTGTTCCAGCAGATCAACATGAGCCGCTCGATCGCCGTCGACATGGAGAGCGCCACCATCGCCGCCAACGGCTTCCGCTTCCGCGTCCCGTACGGCACGCTGCTCTGCGTGTCGGACAAGCCGCTGCACGGCGAACTCAAGCTGCGCGGCATGGCCAACCGGTTCTATCGCGAGCGGGTCAGCCAGCATCTCAAGGTCGGCATCGAGACCATGCGCAGCTTGCGCGAACAGGGCGTCGGCCGGCTGCATTCGCGCAAGCTGCGCGGCTTCGACGAACCCCCGTTCCGGTAGGGACCGTCCGGATTCGGGCCGAGTCGCGCTGGCCCGGTGCTCCATGCTCCAGGGCTCCAGGGCTCCAGGATCGACGCGCGGGCAAAAACTCCGAAGGCGCGCGGACTTTACAAGCCCCGCCAGCAGAAGGGATGAAGGATGGACGCGGTAGGTCCTGCGCTGATCGGCAAAGCGGGCGAATACCTAGTGGCTGGGGAGCTGCTACGACGGGGCGTAGAGGTCGCAATACCGGCCTCGGATGTCGGGGTTGACCTCCTCGCTTACCGCCTCACGCAGCGCGCAAAGACCGCCAGCCTTTTTGTTCCTATACAGGTCAAAGCCTACTCGGGCACCGGGTATCGGTTCCAAAAATCGTGGTTTGAGCGCGCACCAGGTCTAGCGCTTGTGGTGGTCTGGCATATCGGAACGACCCCCGAATTCTACGTGTTCGGCGGGCTCGATGATGCTGTGGCAGCCGTGGGCGAGAGGCACGCTGCAACGACTTCGTGGTCTGAGCGGGGTGTGTGGTCCGCTACAACCCCCACGGCTGGAGAGCTGGACCGGATGCGTCCGCACCGCAACCAGTGGGACCGCATCCTAGGTCAGCTCGGGTTGACGAATACCACTGCAATTTCAAACTGAGGCACCACCGGACGCGGCCGACCGGCGACACCGGACAACTTTCCGCACTATCCTGCGCTTTCGTCGTGATCATGCCGTCCAAGACGCGGCGTACGCCCAGCCGGAAGCCGCCCGATGGATAGCCCAGCCGACCCGAGATCCGACCTTCCGCACGCCGACCCGCCATCGGCGCAGCTCGCCAAGACGCCGACCGGTATCGCTGGCCTCGACGACCTGACGCTCGGTGGCCTGCCGACCGGACGCCCCACCCTGCTGTGCGGCGCCGCAGGCTGCGGCAAGACGCTGTTCGCCATGACGTTCCTGGTCAACGGCGCGACCCGCTACGCCGAGTCCGGCGTGTTCATGAGCTTCGAGGAGCGTGCGCAGGACCTGGGCGAGAACGTCGCCTCGCTCGGTTACGACCTGGACGCGCTGTCCGGCTCCGGGCGGCTGGTCATCGACCATGTCCGCGTCGAGCGCGCGGAAATTCACGAGAGCGGCGAGTACGATCTCGACGGGCTGTTCGTCCGGCTCGGCCATGCGATCGACTCGGTCGGCGCCAGGCGGGTGGTGATCGACACCATCGAGGCCCTGTTCGGCGGCCTGTCCGACACCGCCGCGCTGCGCGCCGAACTGCGCCGCCTGTTCGGCTGGCTCAAGGACAAGGGCGTCACCGCGCTCATCACCGCGGAGCGCGGCGACGGACAGCTCACCCGATACGGCATCGAGGAATATGTCTCGGATTGCGTGATCCTGCTGGATAACCGGGTGCAGGAGCAGGTGACCACACGGCGGCTGCGGGTCGTGAAGTATCGCGGCTCGTCGCACGGTACCAACGAATATCCGTTCCTGATCGACGATCGCGGCATCAGCGTGATGCCGATCACCTCGGCCGGCCTCGGCCACGGCGTCTCCGCCGAACCGGTGCCGACCGGCGTGGCGGGACTCGATGCGATGCTCGGCATCGGCGGCTATTTCCGCGGCTCGAGCGTGCTCATCTCCGGCCTGGCGGGGACCGGCAAATCCACCTTCGCCGCCGCCTTCGCCGCCGCCGCCTGCGACCGCGGCGAGCGCTGCCTGTATTTCGCCTTCGAGGAATCGCCCGACCAGGTGATCCGCAACATGCGCTCGGTGGGCATCGATCTCGGCGCGCACCGCGCGTCCGGCACGCTCCGTTTCGAGGCCACCAGGCCCAGCGTGTACGGGTTCGAGATGCATCTGGCGCGCATGCATCGCGACATCGACATGTTCGAGCCGAGGCTCCTGGTGGTCGACCCGATCTCCGCCTTCCGCGGGCCGCCGACCGAGATCCATGCGACGCTGATCCGGCTGGCGGACCTGTGCAAGGTCAGGGGCATCACCTGCCTGTTCACCAGCCTGAGCGGCTCCGGCGAGCTGATGGACGAGAGCGAGCGCAGCGTCTCGTCGCTGATGGATACCTGGATCTCGCTCCGCGACCTGGAGGCGAACGGCGAGCTCAACCGCGTGCTCTACCTGCTGAAGTCGCGCGGCATGAAGCACTCCAAGCAGTTGCGCGAATACCGCCTGACCGACCACGGCATCGAACTCACCGACGTCTATGTCGGGCCCGGCGGCGTGCTGACCGGCACCGCACGCCTCGTCCAGGAAGCAAGGGAGCGGGAGGAGCAGGTCGCGCGCCAGCAGGCGACCGAGCGCCGGCGCCGCGACGTCGCCGCCAGGCGGCGCTCGGTGGAGCGGCAGATGGCGGAGATGCGCGCCGCGATCGAGGCCGAGGAGGCGGAAATCGCCATGCTGATCGAGCAGGAAGAAGCCAGGGAAAAGGCCTATGGCGCGGAGCGGAGCCGGATGGCTACCGAGCGGGGAACGTGATGACCGATGCCGACGATCAGCCCCGCCCTGCCGGGCACGAGGATCAGAAGACACACGATGACCCGGCCGGTCGCGATTCGGGCGGTATCGAGGGGTTCTACAATCTGCGGCTCTACGTCGCCGGTCAGACGCCGAAATCGCTGGCCGCGATCGCCAATCTCACCAGGATCTGCGAGGACCATCTCGCCGAGCGCTACACGGTCGAGGTGATCGACCTGCTGGTGAAACCGCAGCTCGCCGCCGGCGACCAGATCGTCGCCCTGCCGACCCTGGTGCGCTACCTGCCGCCGCCGCTCAAGCGGATCATCGGGAACCTTTCCGACACGGAGAAGGTTCTCGTCGGTCTCGACATCAGACCGAAGGGCCTGCCCAACTCGTGACCGATCTCCCAGCCGCTCCCGATTGGATGCCGGCAGCCGACGACAGCTCCGCGGACTCGCTCCGGGCCCGCCTCGGCGACGCCGAGCGGACGCTGGAAGCGATCCGCAACGGCGACGTCGACGCGGTCGTGGTCGGCGGTCCGGGTCGACAGCGGGTCTACACTCTGGAGAACGCCGACCGGCCCTATCGCGTGCTGATCGAGCAGATGCGCGAGGGCGCCGTCACCCTCGGTTCGGACGGCACCATCCTCTACGCCAACGACAGATTCGCCGGTTTGCTCGGCCATGAGCGCGCCTGGCTGATCGGGCGCAACTTCGCCGCCTTCTGCACCGCGGACGACGCGAGCCTGTTCGACCGGATGCTGCGGCGCTGCGACACGGTCGGCGGCAACGCCGAGCTCACCCTGATCCGCGCCGGTGGTGGCGAGGTCCCGGTCAATCTCTCGCTGATCGAACTCGCGGCCGAACCGGACATGCCGGCGATGATGTGCGGCATCGTCACCGACCTGACAGCGCAGCGCCGCCGCAGCCGCGAACTCGCCTCCGCCAACACCAGACTCGCCGCCGAGATCGTGGAGCGGCGGCGCGTCGAGGACAGCCTGCAGCTCGCGCTGGAGGCGGCCGGGATGGGAAGCTGGACCATCGATCTCGATGACGGCCGGACCGTCCGCTCGCTTCGTCACGACCAGATCTTCGGCTATCCGGACGGCATCGCCGAGTGGCCGGTCGCGCTGGCGATCGAGCATTATCTGCCGGAGGATCGCGACGCCGTGGTCGCGGCGCTCGACCACGCGCAGCGCAACGGGTCGCTGTCGTTCGAGAAGCGCATCCTGCGCGCCGGCGACCAGGCGGTGCGCTGGATCCAGGTCGAGGGCCGCACCTATTTCAAGGATGGCGTGCCGGTGCGGATCGCCGGCGTCGTGTCCGACGTCACCGATCGCCGGCTGACCGAGGAGCAGCTCCGCCAGTCGCAGAAGATGGAAGCGGTCGGTCAGCTCACCGGCGGACTTGCGCATGATTTCAACAACCTGCTCACCGGCATCACCGGCAGCCTCGAGCTGCTGCAGACCAGGGTGGCGCAAGGCAGGCTTTCCGAGGTCGACCGCTACGTCTCCGCCGCGCAGGGCGCATCGAAACGCGCCGCCGCCCTCACCCACCGGCTGCTGGCCTTCTCCCGCCGGCAGACGCTCGACCCGAAGCCGACCGACGCCAACCGGCTGGTGGCCGGGATGGAGGAGTTGATCCGGCGCACGCTGGGGCCAAGTGTGCGGCTCGAGGTGATCGCCGCCGGCGCGCTCTGGAGCACGCTGGTCGATCCGAACCAGCTCGAGAACGCTCTGCTGAACCTCGCCATCAATGCCAGGGACGCGATGCCGGATGGCGGGCGGCTCACCATCGAGACCGGGAACACCTGGCTGGACGACCGCTCCGCGCGACAGCGCGATCTGCCGCGCGGCCAGTACGTCTCGGTCTCGGTCAGCGACACCGGCAGCGGCATGGCGCCGGACGTGGTCGAGCGGGCGTTCGACCCGTTCTTCACCACCAAGCCGATCGGTGTCGGCACCGGTCTCGGCCTGTCTATGATCTACGGTTTCGCGCGCCAGTCCGGCGGCCAGGTCAGGATCTATTCGGAGATCGGCCAGGGCACCACGGTCCGGCTCTATCTGCCGCGCCATCTCGGCGTGGACGAGACCGACACCGACGACCAGCGTCATGCCGGCGACGACCCGCCGCGCGCGCAGCAGGGCGAGACCGTGCTGGTGATCGACGACGAGCCCACGGTGCGGATGCTGGTCGCCGAAGTGCTGGCGGATTTCGGCTATGCGGCGATCGAGGCCGCGGACGGCGCCAGTGGCCTGCGCATCCTCGAATCGGACCGGCGGATCGACCTGCTGATCTCCGACGTCGGGCTGCCGGGCGGGCTGAACGGCCGACAGGTGGCCGATGCCGCCCGGCTGCTGCGTCCCGACCTCAAGATCCTGTTCATCACCGGCTATGCCGAGAACGCCGTGCTCAGCCACGGCCATCTCGATGCCGGGATGCACGTGCTGACCAAGCCGTTCTCGATGGAAGGTCTTGCCAGGCGCATCCGCGAATCCATGAAACCCTGAAAGCCTGGTCGTAAACGCGCCCTGGAGGTCATCCGCGGGCGATCCGCTGTGCTCCGGTGCTCGCGGCCATCAGGCCGCTCCGGTGCGCGCGTCTCACCCGCGGCCGGCGGCGCTGCGCGCCGCCTCTGACTCACCAGGACACGTTTCCGACCAGGCTTTCCGGCGGCACGAAGGC
>CAIMSN010000057.1 GCA_903844135.1 uncultured Rhodospirillales bacterium
CGCCGACCCCGGCCGATCTGCTTCGGCTCCTGACGACGGTCGCGACCGAGGACCGGCCGCCGCCGCGCGAACTGCGCGCCGCCTTCCAGCGCCTCGAGGCGATACGATCCGGCCTGCAGGCGGCCCGGCTGACCGGAAAGCCGGCGGTGAACGCCGAGCTGCTGTTCGAGATCAGCGCCAAGCTCGGCGGTCGCGGCCTGGCCGGCCGCGATCTGCAGCGTGCGCAGCAGGCCGGCGAGACGATCGATCGTCTGCTGGCAGAGACGCTGACGTTGCCGCTTCTGGTGCGCGCGGCGATGCTGACCGCCAGTATCGAGATCGCGGCGCCGTTCGGCGTCGCCAGTCCGATGCTCGCCCGCCTGGCGTTGCCGCTGCTCGCCGCCGCGGAGGGCCGGCCGCCTCTGTTCCTGTCCGACAGCCTGCTGCCGCGCCAGGATCAGTACGACCAGGCGCTGGCGGCGCTCGCTCCGCCCAGGACTACGCATGGGGCAACGCACGGGGCAACGCATGGGACCTGGGAGGGGTGGATCGCCTTTCACGCATCGCTGGTCGCGGACGCCGCCGAGGCGGCGCTGCGGCGCCTGCGCGAGGCCGAGCGGCTGCGCAGCGCCCTCGCGCGGGAGCTGGAGACGCTGCGGTCGCATTCCAACGCGCACCGTCTGGCGGACCTGGCGGTGACCATGCCGGTGATGACGGTGGGCATGGCGCAGCAGTCGCTCGGGGTGTCGTTCCAGACCGCCAATGCGGCGATCGCCGCGCTGGTGAAGCTCGGCGTGCTGCGGCCGCAATCGAGCGTGCGCCGGAACCGCATGTTCGTGCTCGCCGGGCTGGCTGCCGCGGCCGCCTGATTCGGCCCCAGCGGGATGTCCCCGTGGGCCTGCGGTCAGATGAACTGGCCGCGCAGGAAGCCGAGCGCCGGCAGCGGCCTCCAACTTCGCGGCAGGTCGCCGCGCCGGATCGGCGCCACGCTGTAGCGCGGCACCGGCTGTCTGAGGCTGCGCAGGAAATGCGCGTAGGCGCGGACCTGCTGTTCGCGCCAGGCGCGGTCGGCCAGCGCCGCGTCGCGGCCAGGGAAGATCTCGGCCACCCGGCTGGTCCGTCCGGCCTCGGCGATCACTGCCCAGAGCGTGTCGTCTGTCCTGCCCTGGGGGGCGGCCGGGCGGAACGGGAGGATCTCGCTCAAGGGTGGCGTTCTCCGGATACGGTATGGTCGATGACGACCATGGGACGACGACACCATGGCGCCCGTCCCGCCGCAAGGGATCGCGGCGGACGGAAGCCGCAACCAGGCCGACGGCCTTCGACGGTTCGTCGCGTTGCCGGAACCAACCCGGCGCCTCCGTGTTACCCAAGCCCAGCGACCGAAAGCTTGCAGCGATCGCGTCGGAGCGATAGGAGCCGACCCATGCTTCGCCTCATCATGATGCTGCCGTTTCTCGTCGTCCTCGTCGTCTTCGTGCTGTACAACCAGACGCCGGGGACGATGGAGCTGCCCTCCGTGGCCTGGCAGTCGTCGGTCGGGGTGATCGCGCTGATCGCCGCGGGCATCTTCTTCGTCCTGGGCGCGCTGCTGGTCTGGTTCTCCGAGCTCGGCCAGCGTCGCCGGGCGCGCCGCGCGGAGCAGCAGATCCGCACCCTCGAGACCCAGGTCGCTGACCTGCACGCCCAGTTGACCCAGGCCCAGGCACAGCTCCAGGCTCATGCCGGCGCGCAGACGCCCGTCCAGCAGGGCGCGTATCCGCTCTCCGGGCCGCAATCCATGCCGGCCATCACCCCGCCCGTGGTGTACTGAGCGCGCGATGGCGCGCCGGACGCGGCTGATCCTGGCGCTCGACACCACCGACCAGACACAGGCGGAGCGCTGGGCGGCCGAGACCGCATCGTCCTGCGACGCGATCAAGCTCGGCCTCGAATTCACCCATGCAAACGGTCTGGATGCGGTCCGCGCGCTGGCGCGGGGCCGGACGCTGTTCCTGGACCTCAAGCTGCACGACATCCCCAACACCGTCGCCGGCGCGATTCGCGCCCTGGCGCCGGTCGGCGCGGCGATGCTGACCGTCCATGCCGGCGGCGGTGCGGCGATGATCGACGCGGCCCGCCGGGCGATCGAGGATTCGGCGGGATCTGGGTCGCGCCCGCTGCTGCTCGCGGTGACGGTGCTGACCAGTCTCGATGCGGAGTCGCTGCACGCCACCGGCGTCGCCGGCGGACCGCGCCAGCAGGTGCTGCGTTTGGCGCGGCTGGCGATGCAGGCCGGCGCCGACGGTGTGGTCTGCAGTCCGCACGAGGTCGCGCCGCTGCGTGATTCGCTCGGCGCCGCGCCGTGTCTGGTGGTGCCCGGGATCAGGCCGGCCGGCGCCGAGGTGGGCGACCAGCGCCGGGTCATGACCCCGTCCGAAGCCGCCCGCGCCGGGGCCGACTGGATCGTCGTCGGCCGGCCGATTACCGGCGCCACGGATCCAGGTGCGGCAGCGCGCGCGATCGCCGCCGAACTCGCGGCCTAGCGGTGGCGAAGGTCAAGATCTGCGGCCTGCGCACGCCGGACGCGGTCGAGGCGGCGGTCGAGGCCGGCGCGGACTGGCTCGGCTTCGTGTTCTTCACCCGCTCGCCGCGCGCGGTCGGCGCGACGCAGGCGGCCGGTCTGATACGGCCGGTCGCAGGCCGGGCCGGATCGGTCGGATTGTTCGTGGACCCGACCGAGGACGAGGTCGCGGCGGTGCTGCGTGAAGTGAAGCTGGATATCCTGCAGCTCTATGCCGACCGCGATCGGGCGATGGCGCTGCGCCGGCGGTTCGGCCTGCCGGTGTGGCACGCCGTCGGCGTCGCCGCGAGGTCCGATCTGCCGGAAACGACGCCGTTCGATGCGCTGCTGATCGAAGCCAGGCCCCCGGAAGGATCGGATCGTCCCGGCGGCAACGGGACATGTTTCGACTGGTCGATCGCCCGTGGCTGGCAGGCGCCGGCGCCCTGGCTGCTGGCCGGCGGGCTCGATCCGCAAAACGTCGCCGCGGCGATCGCCGCCAGCGGGGCCGAAGTGGTCGATGTCTCGTCAGGCGTGGAAGGCACGATCGGGGTCAAGGACCCCGATCGCATCCGGCGTTTCGTCCAGGCGGCGAAACGCGCCTGACTCAGTAGCCGTAGCCGTAGCCGTAGCTGGGTGCCACCACCACCGGCGCGGGCGCCGCGTAGCCATAGGCCGGAGCGGCGTAGACCGGCGCCGGCGCGTAGGCGTAGGCCGGGTAGCCGTAACCGCCATAATAGCCGCCATAATACGGCGCGCTGACCGCGGCGCCGAGCGCCGCACCGGCCAGGAGGCCCACGCCGAGGCCGATCCCGGCGCCGCGATAGCCATAGCCGCCGCGATAGCCATAGCCGCCATGGTAGCCGTAACCGCCGTGATAGCCGTAGCCGCCGCCCCAGCGTGCCTCTGCGGGCTGGGTGGCGATGGTGGCCCCGGCAAGACCCAGCACGGCGGCCGCGAGCAGAACGCTTCGACGCATGTCCATCTCCTCTCGGGTGCACATCACCCGTTCGATCTGACTAGATAAGATGCCGATCCTGGCCAAACCAAGGCGAGGACGGGGCGTGGCGATGACGCTGTCGTGTTCGCCGCAAAACGTGAACGTCAGCCCGGCGTGTCGGGATAGATCCGCTTCGCGACCCGTTCGATCGTCAGCCCCTGGACGATGATGGTGAACACCACCACCCCGTAGCAGACCGCCAGCAGCGCGGTGCGGAACGGCCCGTGCGGCAGCCCGAGCGCCAGCGCCACCGAGATGCCGCCGCGCAGGCCGCCCCAGGTCAGCAGCAGCAGGGTCGAGCCGCGGTCGTCGCGACGCAGATGCAGCGGCAGCGCCGCCAGGAACACGCTCAGCCCACGCGCGGCGACGGAGAGCGGGATGGCCACCAGCGCCACCAGCACATGGCTGAGCCGGAACGCCACCGCCAGCACCTCGAAGCCGATCAGAACGAACAGCAGCGCGTTCAGCACTTCGTCGATCAGCGACCAGAACTGCATCAGCTCGGCCCGGCCGGTGTCGGTGATCGCCGCACGGCTCGCGCGCGCGCCCATGACCAGTCCGGCCACGACGACGGCGATCGGGCCGGACATCTGCAGCGCGTTGGCCAGGCTGAAGGTGCCGGTCGCCAGCGCCAGGGAGATGATCAGCTCGACATGGGTGTCGCGGGTGACCCGCATCAGCAGCATCGCCACCATGCCGAGCGCCAGGCCCAGCAGTCCGCCGCCCAGCGCCTCGATCACGAACCGGGTCAGGATGGTGCCGATGCTGAGCAGCGAACCGTCGCCCGACGCCACGCCCAGCGCCACCCCGAACAGCACCACCCCGACGCCGTCGTTGAACAGGCTCTCGCCGGCGAACAGCGCCTGGAGCGGCGCCGGCAGGCCGATCCGCTTGAGCATGCCGACCACCGAGACCGGATCTGTCGGCGCCAGGATCGCACCCAGCACCATGCACCAGATCAGCGGCACCGCCTGGTCGATCAGCGGGAAGGCCAGCCACATCGCCACGCCCAGCAGGCCGACCGCGATCACGGTGCCGAGCAGCGCCAGCGCCAGCACCGAGGCCCAGCGCCCGAGCAACTGGCCGAGATCGACCTGCAGCGCGCCGGCGAACAGCAGGAACGACAGCACGCCGCCGAGCAGCGTCTGCGGCAGGTCGATGCTGCCTAGCACCGAGCGCGACACCGCATGCAGATCGACCCCGGGGATGAACCGGTCGACCGCGATCAGCGCCACCGAGGCCAGCAGCGAGATCACCAGCACGCCGATCGTGTTGGGCAGCCGCAGGATGCGGTCGTTCAGCACCCCGAACACCGCCGACAGGGTGAGCAGGATCGCGAACAGGCCGAGCGCGTTCATCGCCCGTCCGTCACGCGGTAGCGCCCATCGGCGTTGTCCCGGCAGGCGTGTCGCGGTCCTGGCCGGCTAGGGTGGCGACTGCCAATCCGGCATCTCCCGCCGCATGAATTCGTCGAACAGCGGCACGGTGAACGCGGTATCGCCGTGCGCCGGGACCGAGCCCGGCCAGCGCGCACCTGTCGTCCCGCTTCGCCGGAGTCATGCGATCCAGTCGAACCCTGAGAAGCTCTCGCAGCGTCCAAGCTAAACTCTCAAAGGTCGATAAACTCGCTAAACTCCATAAACTCGCTCAAACCCGCCACCATGCCCGGCGCGTCGGCCGGGCCGGCGGCCGGGCTGACGATCAGTAGCGATACAGCTCGTGCTTGAATGGGCCATGGTTGGACTCCAGGCCGATATACTCCGCCTGCTTCGACGAGAGCTGGGTCAGCTCGGCGCCGACCTTGGCGAGGTGCAGGGCGGCGACCTTCTCGTCGAGCGCCTTCGGCAGGGTATAGACCTTGCGCTCGTACTTGCCGGCGGGCGCGGTCCAGAGCTCGATCTGCGCCAGGGTCTGGTTGGTGAACGAGGCCGACATCACGAAGGACGGATGGCCGGTGGCGTTGCCGAGATTGACCAGCCGTCCCTCCGACAGCAGAATCAGGCGCTTGCCGTCCGGGAACACCACCTCGTCGACCTGCGGCTTGATGTTGTCCCAGACATAGTTGCGCAACGCCTCGATCTGGATCTCGGAATCGAAGTGCCCGATATTGCAGACGATGGCGCGGTGCTTCATGTCGCGCATGTGGTCGACGGTGATGACGTCGATGTTGCCGGTCGCGGTCACGAAGATGTCGCCGCGCTTGGCGGCCTTCTCCATGGTGACGACCTCGTAGCCCTCCATCGCCGCCTGCAGCGCGCAGATCGGATCGGCCTCCGTCACCAGCACCCGGCAGCCGGCGTTCTTCAGCGACGCCGCCGAGCCCTTGCCGACATCGCCGTAACCGGCGACCACGGCGACCTTGCCGGCCATCATCACGTCGGTGCCGCGACGGATCGCATCCACCAGGCTCTCGCGGCAGCCATAGAGATTGTCGAACTTCGACTTGGTCACGCTGTCGTTGACGTTGATCGCCGGCACCCGGAGCGTGCCCTTCTTGGCCATCTCCCACAGACGATGCACGCCGGTGGTGGTCTCCTCCGAGATGCCGCGCACGTCGTCGAGCATCTCGGGATACTTGTCGTGCATCAGCACCGTGAGGTCGCCGCCATCGTCGAGGATCATGTTCGGGGTCCAGGACGATCCATCAGGCTGGGCGGGACCCCGGACGGTCTGCTCGATGCACCACCAGAACTCCTCCTCGCTGAGCCCCTTCCAGGCGAACACCGGGATGCCGGCCTCGGCCACCGCGGCGGCCGCCTGGTCCTGGGTCGAGAAGATGTTGCAGGACGACCAGCGCACCGTGGCGCCGAGCGCGGTCAGCGTCTCGATCAGCACCGCGGTCTGGATCGTCATGTGCAGGCAGCCGGCGATGCGCGCGCCCTTCAGCGGCTGGCTGGCGCCGAACTCCTCGCGCAGCGCCATCAGGCCGGGCATCTCGCCCTCGGCGATGGAAATCTCCTTGCGACCCCAGCCGGCGAGGCTGATGTCCCGGACCTTGTAGTCGTGGCTCATGCGGGGTCGTCCTTGTCTGTGCGTGCAGCGTTTCTGGCCGCCCTATATCCCGCGCGGCGGCAAAGCGGAATGGTTCGCCGGCCGTGTCACGCCGAACTTGCGGTGAAGTGGGACTTTCCCGGCCTCCGGCCAAGCCACGGATCGGCTCTCAGCGCCCCCAGCGCAGCACCACCGGGTCGAGCCGCGCCGCGATCTCCAGCAGGCCGGCGCGGGTGTCGGGATGCAGCGGCGCCAGCGGCGCGCGCGGCGCATCGCTGCCGATCACGCCGCCGGCCAGCATCAGCGCCTTCGCCGCCAGCAGGCCGCATTGCCGGTTCTCGTAGTTGATCAGCGGCAGCCAGCGCTCGTAGGCGGCGGCGGCGGCGAGGCGGTCGCCGCTGGCATGGGCGTCGACGATCTGGCGGATGCCGTCCGGGAACGCGCCGCCGGTCATCGCCCCGGTGGCCCCGGCATCGAGATCGGCCATCAGCGTGATCGCCTCCTCGCCGTCCCAAGGACCCTCGATCGCATCCCCGCCGAGCGCGATCAGCTCGCGCAGCTTGGCCGCCGCCATCGGCACCTCGATCTTGAAATAGGCGACGTGCTCGATCTCGCGCGCCAGCCCGGCCAGGAACCGCGCCGGCAAGGCGGTGCCCGAGACCGGCGCGTCCTGGATCATGATCGGGATGTCGATCGCGTCCGACACCGCCTGGAAGAAGCCGGCGATGCCCGGCTCCGCCACCCTGATCGTGGCGCCGTGGTAGGGCGGCATCACCATCACCATCGCCGCACCCATCTCCTGCGCCTCGCGCGAGCGGGCGGCGCAGACGCGCTGCGAGAAATGCGTGGTGGTGACGATCACCGGCACGCGGCCGGCGACATGCTCCAGGATCGCCCGGGTCAGCAGCCCGCGCTCGTCGTCGGACAGCACGAACTGCTCGGAGAAGTTGGCCAGGATGCACAGGCCGGTCGACCCGGCGTCGATCATGCAGTCCACCGCGCGCATCTGGCCGGGCAGGTCGAGCGCGCCGCTCTCGTCGAAGATGGTGGGGACGACGGGGAACACGCCCCGGTAGCGGACCGGCCGGCTCATGACATCAGCTCTCCTGGTGATCGTATTTGTCTGTGTAATTCGCCGGCATCGCCCCGACAAACGAGACCGCGGGCAGCCGGCCCGCCTCGCGGAACACGTGCAGACGGTGCAGCACCTTCTCGCGCGCGGAGTCGAGATGATGGCGCAGGGCGGCGAGCGCGGCCGCGGCGTCGCCGTCGGCCAGCGAGTCGAGCACGGCGGCGTGTTCGGCGATGAACGGGTCGTCCGGCGGCAGGGCGACGCTGGTGCCGAGCAGATGCTTGCTGGAGACAATGATGCAGCGCGTGCGGCGCAGCGCCTCCAGCAGCTCGCGGTTGGCGGCATGGCGCAGGCAGGCGACGTGCAGGTCGTGTTCGAGCCGGTCGAGGGTTCCGGCCTCGACGCGCGGATAGGTCGCCCTGGCGTCGCGCAGGCGGCGGCGCATGTCGGACAGCGCCGCGTGCGGAATCGCCGGGGCCGCCTCGGTCAGGGCGGCGCCTTCGAGCAGGATGCGCAGCGCATACAGATGGCGCACCCGTGCCTGGTCCAGCGGCACCGTGACCCAGTGCGCGCGCTCGGTCTTGTCGAGGATGCCCGACGCCTGGATCCGCACCAGCACGTCGCGCGCCACGGTGCGGCCGATGCCGTAATGCGCCGCCAGTTCCGCCTCGTTGACCCGGAACCGCCCGAGCACGCAGGCCCGCACCAGGATCCGCTCGACCTCGTCGTGCAGACGCTGCCAGGCCCAGACGCGCTGAAAATCGTCGGCCGGCCGGCCGAGCAGGGCGGCGGGATCGGGTGGCTGGCGCAGCACCGCGGCACGTCCGTCGCCGACCACCAGGCCGCGCCCGTCATGCCGGCTGAGCAGCCCGTCGCCGAGCAGCGCCTCCAGCGCCTGACGCACCGGCGAGCGGCTGGCGCGGAACAACTCGGCCAGCGGAGCTTCCTGCAGCACGGTTCCCGCCGGCAGCCTGCCGTCGCGGATGCCTTCGCGCAGCGCCGCCCCGATCTTCTCGTAGGAGCGCATCGCTCAGGCGCGACCGGCCGGTGCGGTCCTGGCAGTCCGCCCGGCGCGTGGCGGCAGCGACGGCAGCGGCGCGAGCGGCCCGACCACGAACAGATAGGTCGCGGCCCCCAGCACGCAGAAGCCGCCGGCGACGCAGAGCGGCACCACGAACGACCCGTGAGTGATCTGCAGCATCACCCCGGTGAAGGTCGAGATGGCGATCCCGGCCAGGTTGGCGGCGCCGTTCTGGATCCCGCCGAGCGAGGCGACATGGTCCTGGCTCGGCGCCACGTCGCCCGGCAGCGCCCAGATGTTGGCGCCGGCGAAGGCCAGGCTGCTGTAGCAGAGCGTGAACAGCAGCAGCGCCGCCACGGTGCTGGTCACGAAGGACGACAGCACGATCACCGACGAGGCCAGCAATCCGCCGGCGATGCAGCTCTTGCGCGCGACCGTCAGGCTCCAGCCGCGACGATACAGCGCGTCGGAGGCCAGCCCGCCGCACAGCCCGGCCGGGATCGCCGCCAGCGCCGGCAGCATGCCGACGGTGCCGAGCTGGGCGAGCGAGAAGCCGCGCGCCTGCATCAGGTAGGTCGGGAACCAGGTGGTGAAGAAATAGAAGGAGAAGTTCAGGCAGAAGAAGCCGAGCATCATGCCCCAGACGGTGCGGTACCTGAACAGGCTGCGCCAGGGCACCGCCGGTCCGTCCGGCGCTTTCGGCTGCGCCGCGCGCAGGGCGGCGAGCGATTCGGGCGAGACCGCGCGATGCCGGTCCGGATCCCGATACAGCGCCAGCCAGACCACCACCCAGACCAGCCCGAGCAGGCCGGTGCAGACGAACGCCAGCCGCCAGCCGAGCAGCCCCACCAGGGCGGCGACGATCGGCAGGCTGAGCGCCGAGCCGGTGCGCGAGCCGCTGTCGAAGATCGCCGAGGCGATGCCGCGCTCGCTCCGCGGGAACCAGAGCGACGCCACCTTGGCGTTGGTCGGGTAGGAGCCTGCCTCGCCGATGCCGAGCGCGAACCGCAGCCCGAAGATCGCCCCGGCGCCCTGCACCAGGGCGGTCGCCGCGGTGAACGCCGACCACCAGCCGACCGCCAGCGCATAGACCAGACGCGCGCCGAGCCGGTCCACCAGCCAGCCGCCCGGCACCTGCATCGCCGCATAGGTCCAGAAGAACGCGCCCATCAGCGTGCCCATCACCGCGGGACCGAGGTGCAGATCGCGCTGGATGAACGGGGCGGCGACCGACATGGTCGCGCGGTCGACGTAGTTGATCGTCGTGGCGACGAAGCACAGGACGATCATCGTCCATCTCAGTCTCGGCATCGTCTCCTCCGTCCCGGCCCCGTCGCGGCGACTGCCGGACCGCTCACATCACGGCGCCGACCTGCCAGGGCACGAACTCGCTGTCGCCGTAGCCGAACTGCTCGCTCAGCGTGCGTTGCCCGGATGCGACCGCCAGCAGATGGCGGAAGATCCGTTCGCCGGCCTGCTCGACGGTCTCGGCGCCGCTGACGATGCCGCCGCAATCGAGGTCCATGTCGTCGGACATGCGCTCGTACATCGGCGTGTTGGTGGCGAGCTTGATGGTCGGCACCGGCTTGTAGCCGGTGGTCGAGCCGCGTCCGGTGGTGAAGGCCAGGATGGTGCAGCCGCCGGCGATCTGGCCGGTCACCGCGACCGGGTCGTAGCCCGGCGTGTCCATGAACACGAAGCCGCGCGCGGTGACCCGCTCGGCGTATTCGTATACCGCCTCGAGCCTGGTGGTGCCGCTCTTGGCGACCGCGCCGAGCGACTTCTCGAGGATGGTGGTCAGCCCGCCGGCCTTGTTGCCGTGCGACGGGTTGTTGTTCAGCTCGGCCTTGTTGCTGCTGGCGTAGCCGCGCCACCATTCGATCCGGTCGAGCAGCTTCTGCGCCACCGCCGGCGTGGCGGCGCGGCGCGTCAGCAGATGCTCGGCGCCGTAGACCTCCGGCGTCTCCGCCAGCACCGCGGTGCCGCCATGGCGCACCAGCAGGTCTGCGGCATGGCCCAGCGCCGGATTGGCGGAGATGCCGGAATAGCCGTCCGAGCCGCCGCATTCCAGCGCCAGCATCAGCGACGCGGCCGGCTGCGTGCTGCGCCGCATCGCGTCGATCGCCGGCAGCATGGCGCGGATCGCGGCGATCGCCGCCTCGATGGTCTTCCTGGTGCCGCCGGTCGCCTGGATCGTCATGGTGCGCAACGTCTCGCCCTCGACCAGACCGTGCGCCGCCAGCAGCGCCGGGATCTGGTTGGTCTCGCAGCCGAGACCGACCATCACCACGCCGGCGACGTTCGGGTTGATCGCGTAGCCGGCCAGCGTCCGGGTGAGGAACAGGTAGCCCTCGGCGTCGGTGTTGATCGCGCAGCCGCCGCCATGGGTCAGCGCGATCACCCCGTCGACGTTGGCGAACCCGTCCAGGCCGCCCTGGCGGTTGAAATGGTCCGCCACCGCGCGGCACACGGTGGCCGAGCAGTTCACCGACGAGATCAGCGCGACGTAGTTGCGGGTGCCCACGCGTCCGTCGCTGCGCAGAAAGCCCTGGAAGGTCGCGCGCTCCGCCTCCGGCAGCAGCGCGGTCGGTGCCGCGTCGGCGCAGAATTCGTGGCGCAGGTCGAGCTCGCTCATCGCCGTGTTGTCGGTATGGACATGCTCGCCGGGCGCGATGTCACGGATCGCCGAGCCGATGGTCTGGCCATACTTGCGCACCGGCGCGCCGGCCTCGATCGCCTCGAGCGCGATCTTGTGCCCGAGCGGTATCCGCGTGGCGGCGATCACGGCGCCGGCCCGCTCGCCCGCGTCCAGGCTGCGCCGGGCCACGGCGACATTGTCCTGAGGGTTCAGGCGAATGAGCGGATCCGCTTGGTCTGGCACGATTCCTCCGGTCCGGCGCTCGTTGCTCTGGCGCCACGCCGACCATGCACCACCCGCACATTGCATGCAATGTGCGGGTATGGTCCTGGCATTCTGGCTCTCTCGAAATCGTGTCGGGCCGGTCGGATTGCCAAGTTCGCCGGCAGGGCCTGACATGTTCGCTGCGGTCGTCCGATGGTGGCGCCCAGCGGCGGACGGGGAAGATCATGCGTCTCGGCGGTGTCATCGCGACCACCCTGGTCTTCGCCGCGCTGCGGGGCGATCCCGCCGCGGCGCGGCCGGAACCGTGGGTCACAAGCTGGGCGGCGACGCCGGCGCCGCGCTGGGCGGACGAGCTGCCGGCGCCGTTCGATGTGCCGGAGACGCTGGAGAACCAGACCGTGCGCCAGGTCGTCCGGATCAGCGTCGGCGGCGACCGGGTGCGCGTGGTGCTGTCGAACGAATTCGGCGCGCGGCCGCTGGTCATCGGCGCCGCCAGCATCGCGCCGGCCGGCCCAGCCGGCGCGATCGCGCCCGGTTCGGCCAAGGCGCTGACCTGGGGCGGCAGCAGCAGGATCGTGATCCCGCCCGGCGCGCCGGCGATCAGCGACCCGGTGGATCTGCCGGTCAAGCCGCTGTCGCTGCTCTCGGTCAGCATCTTCCTGCCGAACAAGACCGGGCTCTCGACCGTCCACTGGGACGGGGTGCAGACCGGTTTCATCTCCGGACCCGGCGACCTCACCCTGCAGCCCGACCCGAAGCCGACCGGCACGACGAAATCCAGGTTGTTCCTCAGCGGCGTCATGACCGACGCGCGGCCCGCATCGGAGTCGGTGGTGTTCTTCGGCGACTCCATCACCGACGGCTATTGCTCGACCATCGATACCGACAATCGCTGGCCGGACCATGTCGCCGAGCGGTTGCAGGCGGAAGGCCATCCGGACGTCGCGGTGGTCAACGAATCCTATTCCGGCGACCGCGTGCTGAGCAACGGCATGGGCACCAATGCGCTCGCCCGCTTCGACATGTCGGTGCTCGGCCATCCGCGCGTCTCGACGGTGGTGATGATGATGGGGATCAACGATATCGGCTGGCCGGGTCCGGGCGCGTTCCTGCCGAACGATCCGGAGCCGACCGCGGCGCAGATCGAGGCCGGCTACAGCCAGATCATCGAACGCGCGCATGTGCACGGGCTGCGTTTCGTCGCGGTGACGCTGACACCGTTCGCCGACGCGTTCGCGGGCAAGCCCACCGCCGGCTACTACACCCCGGCCAAGGAGGCGATCCGCCGGCAGGTGAACGGCTGGATCAGGAGCAACAAGAGCGCCGACGGGCTGATCGATTTCGACCGGCTGCTGGACGATCCGGCCCGTCCCGGCCATATCCGCCCAAACTACGATTGCAGCGACCATCTGCATCCCAACGATGCGGGATACCGGGCGATGGCGAAGTCGGTCGATCTCGACGTGCTGCTCGGCAAGGCGCCCTGATCGGTCCGGGGCGGCGAGGCGCCCCGGACCGGCGGGTGCTCAGCCCGCCAGCGTGGCGTCCAGGCTGACCTCGGCGGTGAGCAGCTTGGAGATCGGGCAGCCGGCCTTGGCCTTGGCGGTGATGTCGTCGAACGCCGCCTGGTCGATACCGGGGATCGCCGCGTGCAGCGTCAGGTGCGACTTGGTGACGGCGAACCCGCCATCCTTCTGCTCCAGGGTCACCACCGCCTTGCTCTCCAGCCGGTCGGCCTTGAACCCGGCCTCGCCGAGCATCAGCGACAGCGCCATGGCGAAGCAGCTCGCATGCGCCGCCGCGACGAGCTCTTCCGGGTTGGTGCCCTTCACGCCCTCGAAGCGGGTGCGGAACCCGTACGGCTGGTCGGTCAGCGCGCCGCTCTCGGTCGAGACGTGGCCGCTGCCGTCCTTGAGGCCGCCGGTCCAGACGGCGGTTCCGAATTTGTCCATGCGACGCGCTCCTGTTGGTGATGATCCGCTGGACAACGTGCGATCCCGCCGGTTGTTCATCGGCGGCCGCCGTCACACCATGACGATTGCGAGGCGGAGCAGGGGTTGGGGATCGCGCATGGGAGTGTTCGGCATCGGTCTGGTGATGGAGGAGTCCGGCGCGGGCGCGGTGTCGCAGCCGGTCCCGGCTTCGCGCAAGACGATGCGCCTGGACCGGGTGTTCTGGAGCCATTTCAGCCCGAATCTCGGCCCTGGCGGCTGGGTCACCGGGGTGCTGCTGGTGCATCTGGGGCTGGGCTTCTGGTCCGGCCTGGCGGCGATCCTGGTCGGCAACCTGGTCGGCGCGCTGCCGGTGGCGTTCGCCGCCGCGATCGGCCCGGTGACCGGGCTGCCGCAGATGGAGGCGTCGCGTCGCGCGCTCGGAAGGCAGGGCCTGCGCCTGCCCGCCTTCCTCAACTGGATCTACTGCGTCGGCTGGGACGCGGTGAACAACGTGCCGGCCGCCGCCGCCCTGCTGGCGCTGCTGGCGCTGGGCGGGTTCGGTCCGCCGTTCTGGCTGGCGCTCGGCGTGCTGGCGTCGATCCAGATGGTCGCCAGCATCTACGGGCACGACGTGGTGCAGGCGCTGCAGAAATATCTCGGCGGGATCCTGCTGGTGACGCTGGGCGGGATCGGCCTGCTGGTGCTGACCCGCTCCGGCGGGCTGCCGACCGCGCCGCACTGGCCGACGCTGCCGACCTTCATCCTGGCGACGGCGATCCTGGCCAGCTTCAACCTGTCCTGGGCGTCCTATTCCTCCGACTATACCCGCTATCTGCCGGCCGATAGCGACCCGCCGAAGGTGGTGTGGCTGGCGCTGGCCGGGCTGCTCGGTTCGGCGGTGCCGTTCCAACTGCTCGGCCTGCTGACTGCGTCGGCGACCGGGGAGGCCTCGCCGACCGCGGTGATCGCCAACCTGACCCACCAGTCCGGGCTGCTGGCGCCGGTGGTGCTGGCGGCGATCGCGCTGTCCTCGATCACCGGCAACGCGTTCAACGACAACACCGCCAGCTACAGCCTGATCTCCGCCGGGATCAGGGTGCCGCGGGTGCTGGCGGCGATCGTCACCGCGTCGATCGGCTACGTGCTGGCGGTGGCCGGGGCAGGGCACTATGCCGATCTCTACGCCAACTATCTGGTGGTGACGCTGTACTGGATCGCCCC
>CAIMSN010000058.1 GCA_903844135.1 uncultured Rhodospirillales bacterium
TGCAGTGCCTGTTCGCGCTGATCGCCGGGGTGCAGGACACCAACCTGCTGCATCGCGGCGGTGCCGGCGGCGCGTCGTTCGCCAGCGACGCGGCGCACGCCTTTCTGCAACGCGGCGGGGTCGGCCGGCCGGACTGGCGGGATGCGGCGACGCGGGTGCATCGCGACTTCGTCGCCCGCCACCTGTCGCCCGGCGGCTGCGCCGACCTGCTGGCGGCCTGCCTGTTCGTCGATCGGTTCGACACGGAACTGGCTGCCGCATGACCGCCAGGGTGGCGATCCTGCTGTCCGGGCAGGGCGGCCAGCATCGCGACATGTTCCGGCTGCTGGCCGACAGGCCGGAAGCCGCGCCGATCTTCGACGCGGCGTCCGGGCCGCTCGGCGCCGATCCCCGCATTTTCGTCCGGGAGGCCGAGGAGGCCGCCCTGTTCGCCAACCGCGCCGGGCAGATCCTGTGCTGTACCCAGGCGCTGGCCGGCTGGGCGACGCTGTCCGACGCGCTGCCGCAAGGGACGATCCTGGCCGGCTACAGCGTCGGCGAGCTCGCCGCCTGGGGCTGCGCCGGCTATCTCCCGCCGCCCGAGATCCTGCGTCTGGCGGCGCTGCGGGCCGCGCTGATGGATCGCGCCGCGCCGGTAGGCTCGGGACTGGCCGGGATCGCCGGCGTGGCACGCGCCCGGCTCGATCCAGTGCTGGTGCGGCACGGGGTTGAGCTGGCGATCGTCAACGGTCCCGACAGCGTCGTCGTCGGCGGCGCCGACGTGGCGCTGGACGGGTGCCTGGCCGAGGCGTTGTCGCTGGGCGCCCGCACCGCGGTGCGCCTGCGGGTCGCGGTGCCGTCGCATACCAGCCTGCTGCAAGCGGCGAGCACCGGGTTCGCGACCGCCCTCGGCGACGTGACGCTCGGCAGGCCGGCGCCCGGACTCCGCCAGCTGCGCGGCCTCGATGCCGAGACCGTCCGCGATCCGCGGGCGGGGCTGGAGGCGCTGGCGACGCAAATCTCGCGGACCATCGACTGGGCGGGCTGCCTGCAGGCCTGCCGCGAGGCCGGCGCCACCGCGTTCCTGGAGCTCGGCCCCGGCGGCGCGCTGGCGCGGATGGTGGACGGGCTGCCGGCACGCTCTCTGGAGCAGTTCCGCAGCGTCGACGGCGTGCGCGACTGGCTGTCACGCACGCCCTGACGTCTATTCCGGCTTGGGTTTGTCTTCCGACACGCCGCGCCACAGATCGATGCCGCCTTCGGTGGCATGGCGGTCGATCTGCGCCAGCTCGTCGGGCGAGAAATCCAGCCGGTCTAGCGCACCGAGCGAATCGTCGAGCTGCTTGACGTTGCGCGCGCCGATCAGCGCCGAGGTGACGCGGCTGTCGCGCAGCACCCAGGCGATCGCCATCTGCGCCAGGGTCTGGCCGCGCCCGCTGGCGATCTCGTTCAGCGCCCTGACCCGGCCGATATTGTCGTCCGACAGCAGCGACTGGTCGAACGAGGTGCCTTTCGACGCGCGGGCATCCTGCGGCACGCCGTCGAGGTATTTTCCGGTCAGCAGGCCCTGCGCCAGCGGCGAGAAGGCGATGCAGCCGGTGCCGATCTCGTCCAGCGTCTCGAGCAGCGCGTCCTCGACCCAGCGATTGAGCATCGAGTACGAGGGTTGGTGGATCAGCAGCGGAACCCCTTCGGCGCGCAGGATATCGGCCGCCTGCCGGGTCCGCTCCGGCCCGTAGGAGGAGATGCCGACATAGAGCGCCTTGCCCTGCCGTACGAGCTGCACCAGGGCGCCCATGGTCTCCTCCAGGGGAGTCTCCAGCGACGGGCGGTGCGAGTAGAAGATGTCGACATAGTCGAGGCCCATCCGCTGCAGGCTCTGGTCGGCGGACGCGATCAGGTATTTGCGCGAGCCGCCGACGCCGTACGGGCCCGGCCACATGTCCCAGCCGGCCTTGGAGGAGATGACCAGCTCGTCGCGCAGCGTGCCGCCGAAATCCCTGGACAGGATCTTGCCGAAATTCTCCTCCGCCGAGCCGTACGGCGGGCCGTAATTGTTGGCCAGGTCGAAATGGGTGACGCCGCGGTCGAAGGCGCGCCGGATCACCGCGCGGCCGGTCTCGAACACGTCCTCGCCGCCGAAATTATGCCAAAGACCGAGCGAGATCGGCGGCAGCACCAGGCCGGACCGGCCGCAGCGGCGGAACCGCGCGTGCTCGTAGCGATCGGGATTCGGGTGGTAGGTCATGGGGTCGCTCCGCAATGGGGTCTGGGCTGGGGTCTTGGCTGTGGTCTGGGCTTGGGTCTGGGCCCACCGTAACGCAGACAAAAGGGGATGGTCGCATGACGCAGCAGGAACTCACCGACTGGGCGCTGGCCAATGGCTGGCAGATGCTGGCCGGTGTCCCCAGCCTGACCAAGCCCTCGGCGCCGAAGGAGGCGATCGTGCGCATGGTGTTCAAGGCCACCGTGGTCAGCGTCGAGGTGAAGAAGCCGGCCGGCAAATGGGAGAAGGTCGGCAGCGCCGCCTACAAGGCGGTGATCGCCGATCCGGATGGCGAGGACATGCCGCGCGGGCTGGGCTTCGAGACCATCCCGAGCTTCTCGATGCTGATGCGCGACAACAAGGACCGGCAGGTGTTTTCCGGCCTGGGTCGCTGATCCGGCTCGGTTCTTGCTTGCCCGCCATCCGGCTGGGAGACGCGCATGACCACAGGAGCAGGCGAGCCGGTGTCGGACCCGGAACGGCCGGAGGACCGCGGCTTCATGGCGCTGGCGCTCGCCGAGGGCGCCCGCGCCAGCGTCGCGTTCGGCTGCGTGATCACGCGCGGCGAGACGGTCCTGGCGTCCGGCCGTAATCAGGGCGCTGAGACCGCCGATCCGACCGCGCATGGCGAGATGGTGGCGATCAGGCGTTTCCTCGCCGAGCACGGCGCGGCGGCGCTGCGCGGCACCACCCTCTACACCACCGGCGAACCCTGCCCGATGTGCATGGGTGCGATCCTGTGGTGCGGCATCGGCCGCGTGGTGTTCGCCGCCTCGATCGACCGTCTGGCGACCAGGATGAACCAGATCATGATTTCCAGCACCGAGCTCGCCGCCGCCGGCTTCGCACCGATCGCCATCACCGGCGGGGTGATGGAAGACGAGGCGATGGCCCAATTCTGATGGCCCGGCTTCGATGATCGCGAATCCGGCGGCGACGCCGGTGGTCGAGCTGCGGGCCGCGGAGAAGGTGTTCGACGATGGCACGCGCGGCCTGGTGCCGATCGATCTCGCGGTGCAGCCCGGCGAGTTCGTCAGCCTGATCGGACCGTCCGGCTGCGGCAAGAGCACGCTGCTGCGGCTGCTCGCCAACCTGCACGCGCCGTCGGACGGGCAGGTGCTGTGGTGGCGCGGCGGGTTCGACCAAGTCGGCGGCGACGGGCGGCGGCTGTCGTTCGTGTTCCAGGAGCCGACGCTGATGCCCTGGGCCTCGGTGCTGGCCAACGTCCGCCTGCCGCTGGATCTCGCCGGCGTTCCGCGGCAGGAGGCGCAGGCGCGCGCCCGGGCGGCGCTGCAGGCGGTCGGGCTGGCGCAGGCGCAGGACCGCACACCGGGCCAGCTCTCCGGCGGCATGCGGATGCGCGTGTCGATCGCCCGCGGCATGGTGACGCGGCCGGACCTGCTGCTGATGGACGAGCCGTTCGGCGCGCTCGACGAATTCACCCGCAACCGGCTCGATGCCGATCTGGCCGCCTTGTCGCGCCAGGGAGGCCTGACCACCATCTTCGTCACCCATTCGCTGTACGAGGCGGTGTTCCTGTCGTCGCGCATCGTGGTGATGGCGTCGAACCCGGGTCGTCTGTTCGGGGAGATGCGGATCGACCCCGCCATCGTCCGCGACCAGGCGTTCCGGCTGAGCGAGCGGTTCGCGCTGCTGTGCCGCGACCTGTCGGTGCTGCTGACCAGCGCCGCATTGGCGAGCGGCGAGGGCGCATGACGCCGCTCGTCGCCCGGCCCTGGTTCGTGCAGATCGCGGCGCCTGTGCTGCTCGGCCTCCTGGTCCTGTGCGGCTGGCAGGGTTTCTGCCGGCTCGACCACATCCCGCCCTATATCCTGCCGGCGCCGGGCGATATCGGCGCCAGCCTGCTCGCCAATCGGGCGACGCTGCTGCATGCGCTGTGGAGCACGATGAAGGTCACGCTGATGGCGCTGGCGCTGTCGGTCGCGATCGGGGTGGCGATCGCCTTCGTCCTGGTGCAGAGCCGGGTTCTGGAAAACAGCCTGCTGCCCTACGTGATCCTGATGCAGGTCACGCCGATCGTGGCGATCGCGCCGCTGATCATCGTGCTGGTGAAGGCGCCCGCGGTGGCGCTGGTGGTGTGCGCGACGGTGATCGCCATCTTCCCGATCATCTCCAACACCCTGCAGGGCCTGCGCAGCGTCGATCCGGGGCTTGCCGATTATTTCAGCATGAACAAGGCGTCCCGATTGCAGTTCCTGCTCCGGCTGCGCATTCCCAGCGCGTTGCCGATGTTCCTGGCCGGCCTGCGCATTTCCGCCGGCCTGTCGCTGGTCGGCGCGGTGGTGGCGGAATTCGTCGCCGGCACCGGCGGCACCAGCTCCGGCCTGGCCTACGAGATCCTGCAATCCGGCTTCCAGCTCGACATCCCGCGCATGTTCGCATCGCTGGCCCTCATCACCGTCGCCGGCCTGGCGCTGTACGGCGCGATGGCGGCGCTGCAGCGCATGGTGCTGCGCGCGCTCAGCCATGCGCCGGGACGCTGATCCGGCGTCAGTCGAGCAGGGTCGGGATCACCGACACCGCCAGCAGCGCGCCCATGATGCGGTTGAAAACGCGCTGACGATCGGGCGTCGTGAGCCTCCGTCCGGCGCCGGCGCCGATCAGCGCCCAGAAGGTCAGGGTCGGCAGGCCGATCAGCACGAACAGGGCCGCCAGCACCGGCACCTGGCGGATCGGCGCGATTCCCGCCGCGGTGTAGGTGGCGGCGGTCGCCAGCGCCATGATCCAGGCCTTGGGGTTCACCCACTGCACCGCGAACGCGCCCCAGAAGCCGATCCGCGCCGGCGCGCGCGGACCCGGCGCGAGCGGCGGCGCCTGGGCGATCTTCCAGGCCAGCACGAGCAGCCAGGCGACGCCCGCCCAGCGCATCGCCGTCTGCAGCAGCGTCGAGCGCGACACCGGCACGGCGAGCCCGGTGCCGACGATCAGCACCATCAGTCCGAACCCGAGCGACACGCCGAGGATCAGCGGCACGGTGGCGCGCATCCCGCTGACGGCGGCGGTGCTCATCAGCATGATGTTGTTCGGGCCCGGCGTCGCCGAGGCGACGGCGGCGAAGATCAGGAACGGAAGCAGGGTTTCCGTCATGAAGGCGTCTCCTGGTGTCCGGACCAGGCAGGCATAAAAAAAGCCCCGCCGATCCGGTGGGGCTGTTGGGTGTGAATGCTGCGACGATCGGCTAGTCCGCATGTCCCCCAGGCCCGCGATGGCGAACGACGAGCCAGAGAATGCGGTGGGACGGATGCGACATGAACCGGATCAAGCCATCGATCGGCGACCGCGACAAGATCTTTCCGCGGCACGGCGACGCATGGCAGACCAAGGCGGGGCTTCTCTCAGTCCTGCTGGTCCAGCATGAGGCGAAACCGCTCGACCAGCAGCGCCGCCAGCGGGTCGACCGCCTTGTCGCGCGTCACCAGCATCAGATGCTGCGACGGCATCGTCCCGGGACGGAACGGCACATACACGAGCTGGCCGGCCTGCCGCTCCAGCAGGATGTCGATCGGGGTCAGGAACGTCACCAGGTCGCTGCTCATGGTCATGCGACGCATCACCTCGATCGAGTTGGTCTCGATCGCGGAATCGAGCGAGAGCGCGTCGCGGACGGCGAGCGCATCGATATAGGGCCGGATCGCCATGCTGCGATCGGCGACGACGAGCGGGTAGGGTTCGCAATCATCGAGCTGCAGGCTCCTGCGTTGCGCGAGCGGATGGCCCGGCCGCACCACCGCGCCCAGCGCGCAGCCATGACTGACCGCGAGCCTGATGCCACGCTCGCGCGGCAGGTCGAACGCCACGCCGATATCCGCCTCGCCCTGCCGCACCGCGGCGACGATGTCCGCCCCCGACAGGACCTGCACGGAGATCCGCGCGTGCGGATGGGTTCGGCGGAATCCGTCCAGCACCGGCGGCAGGATCGACCCGGACGGGCCGCTCATCACCGCCAGGCCGACCTCGCCGCGCCGCAGCCCCTTCATCTGGTCGATGACGATCCTGGCGCGGTCGAAGCTCTTCTGGGTGCGCCTGATATGGTCGACCAGCACCTCGCCGGCGGCGGTCAGGCGCAGGCTGCGCGGCAGGCGCTCGAACAGCTGCGTGCCCAGCGCCTCCTCCAAAGCGAGGATCTGCCGGTTGACCGCCGACGAGGCGACGTTGAGCTGCGACGCCGCCTTGCGGATCGAGCCGGCGCGCGCCACCGCGTCGATATAACGCATCAGCCGATCGCTGAGCATCCGCAGGACTCCCCGACTGCTGCCTTTCAGGCATCGCATCACGCCTTAAATGCTTCTTCGCGGCAGCGGAAGGCGTAGGCTAGGTTTGCCTCGGCAGGTGAGGGAGGGCGCGATGGGCACTGACGGAACCACGCGCCGCACGGTCCTGGCCGGTGGCGCCTGCGCCCTGCTCGCCGGATCGCGGATCGCCAGGGCGCAGTCCGGCGCCCTGCCGCAGCTCAAACTCGTGACCAACTGGTTCGCCCAGGCGGAACATGGCGGCTTCTACCAGGCCAAGGAAACCGGCCTGTACGAGAAGGCCGGCGTGGATGTCGCGATCGAGATGGGCGGCCCGCAGATGAACGACATCCAGCTCCTGGTCGCCGGACGCTGCGATGTCGTGCTGTCGCAGCCCGACCAGGTGATGAAGGGGCTGCAGAACGGGCTGCCGCTGGTGGCGATCGCCACCACCTTCCAGAAGGGCCTGGGCGGCCTGATGACGCATCCGTCGATCACCGACCTGTCGCAGCTCAAGGGTCATCCGATCCTGATCAGCGAGGAGGAACGCACCGGCGCCTGGCAATGGCTGCAGAAGAGATACGGATTTTCGCCATCGCAGGCCGGCACCTACACCTTCAACCTGCAGCCGTTCGTGCTCAATCCGGAGCTGGCGATGCAGGCCTTCGCCACCTCGGAACCCTATGCCGCGCAGAAACGCGGCATCCCATACCGTTTCTTCCTGCTGTCGGATTACGGCTATGGCGGGTTCGGCAATCTCCTGGTCACCACCGGTCCGGTGCTGCAGCGGAAGCAGGCCGCCCTGGCCGGGTTCCTGAAGGCCGGCATGGAGGGCTGGAAGAGCTTCCTCGAGGGCGACAACGCGGCCGCGAAACGCGCCATCATGGCGCAGAACCCGGCCATGTCGTCGGACCAGATCGACTGGTCGGTCACGGCGCTGAAGCGCATGAACGCGCTCGGCGAGCCGGGCGCCCGATTCGGGCGCATGAACGACGCGCAATGGGCGCAGACCGCCAGGATCGCCGCCTCGATCGGGGTGATTCCGGGGTCGCTGGACTGGCGCCCGGGCTACACGCTGCAGTTCGACGATGTCATGACGGCGACCGTGTGATGCGGCACGATGGCGCTCTTCCCCGTCGGCGCTGGCAGGACATGCGCTGGCCGGAGTTCCGCCGGCTGCCGGCCGACACCGTCGCCGTGCTTCCGGTCGGCGCGATCGAGCAGCACGGTCCGCATCTGCCGGTGTTCGTCGATAGCTGCATTAACGGCGAACTGCTCGATCGCGCCCTGGCCGCCGCCCCCTCCGACCTGCCGGTCACCGCGCTGCCGATCCAGAGCGTCGGCAAGAGCGAGGAGCATATCGCCTATCCCGGCACGCTGCTGCTCTCCGCCGAAACCCTCACCCATCTGCTGATCGAGCTGGGCGAGAGCGTCGCGCGCGCCGGGGTACGCCGGCTGCTGCTGCTGAACTCGCATGGCGGACAGCCGCAGGTGCTCGATATCGTCGCGCGCCATCTGCGCCGCAGCGCCGAGATGTTCGTGGTGAACGCGAGCTGGATGGGGCTGGGCTTTCCCGACGGGCTGTTCGACGCCACCGAGCGCCGGTTCGGCATCCATGGCGGCGATATCGAGACCTCGCTGATGCTGCATCTGCGCCCGGACCTGGTCGCGATGGAGGAAGCGCGCAACTTCCGCTCTTCCGCCGAGGATCTCGCAGGACGCTGCACGCTGCTGGAGGCCGAGGGCCGGATCGGCTTCGGCTGGCTCACCCAGGATCTCAACCGCGCCGGCGCCTGCGGCGACGCGTCCCGCGCCACCGCGGAGAAGGGCCGTCTGGTCGCCGAATACCAGGTCGAACGCTTCCATCGCCTGGTGCGCGAGATCGCCGACTATCCGCTGCAGGCGCTGCGCGGCGCCGACAGCATCAGCGAGACGGGCGACGGCCGATGATGGACCTCGATGGCTTCCTCGCCGCGCTCGACGGTCTCGCCGTGCAGACCGATCCTGTGGTGATCAAGCGCAAGAGCCGCGACTTCTACTGGTACAGCCCGGTGCTGAAGCGCCAGCTCGACAGCAGGTTCGGCGACGTCGTGGTGATGCCGCGCGACGAGCCGGAATTGCTGCGGCTGGCGGCCAGCGCGCTGGCGCATCGCGTGCCGCTGACCACGCGCGGCGGCGGTACCGGCAATTACGGCCAGGCGGTGCCGCTGGAAGGCGGCGCGATCGTCGACATGGGCGCTTTCGACAAGTTGCTCTGGGTGCGCGACGGCATCGCCAGGGTGCAAGCCGGGATGAATCTGCTGGCGCTCGACCGGCAACTGCGCGCGCAGGGCTGGGAAATCCGCCTGTATCCTTCCACCAAGCGCACCGCCAGCATCGGCGGCTTCGTCTCCGGCGGCTCCGGCGGCATCGGTTCCGTCACCTGGGGCGGCCTGCGCGATCGCGGCA
>CAIMSN010000059.1 GCA_903844135.1 uncultured Rhodospirillales bacterium
ATAGAGCGTCTCGAGGCTGATCGTGGCGAGGCTTCGCTCGCGGGCGAAGCGCTCCGTGTTTCGTCTTGCCTTGCCGCGAACGAAGAACGGGATCCTGGACAGTTCGCGCTCGGCGTCCTTGTCCCAGACATGGTCGATGGGGGCGTCGGCCGCGCCGGGTGCGTCGGACGCCAGCGCCGGCGCGACCGGATCGGGAGTCTCGGCGACCGGCGGCGCCGCCTCGCCGGCACCGAGATGAGACGGCGCGGCCTGGTCGGAGAACTCGAAATCCTCCCGGAACAGGCCGAGCAGATGTTCCTCCAGGCCCATCATCAGCGGATGGATCCAGCTATCGAACAGGACGTTGGCGCCCTCGAATCCCATCTGCGGCGAGAAGCGGGCCGGAAAATCCTGCACATGCACCGGCGCCGAGATCACCGCGCAGGGAATGCCCAGGCGCTTGGCGATATGGCGCTCCATCTGCGTGCCCAGCACCAGCTCGACCTGGGAGCCGGCGATCGCCGCCTCGACCTCGAGATAGTCGTCGCTGATCAGCGCGGTCAGGCCGTAGCGCGTAGCGGCCTCGCGCACGTCGCGGGCCAGCTCGCGCGAATAGGTGCCGAGCCCGACCAGGGTGAAGCCGAGCTCCTCGGTGGCGACGCGCGCCGCGGCGATCGCATGGGTCGCATCGCCGAACACGAAGACGCGCTTGCCGGTCAAATAAGTCGAATCGACCGACCGCGAAAACCAGGGCAGGTTCGACGGCGCGCCGGCCAGGATCGCGGTCGGATCGATCCCGGCCAGTGCGGCCACCTCGGCGATGAAGTCGCGGGTGGCGCCGACGCCGATCGGGATGGTCTTCGTCGCGCGCTGGCCGAAGCGGCGCTCGAGCAGTTGCGCCGCCGGGCCGGCGGTCTCCGGATAGAGCACGACGTTGAAATCCGCCTGCGCCAGCCGCGCCAGATCCGACGGCGTGGCATCCAGCGGCGCCACCACGTTCACATGGATGCCGAGTGCCGTCAGCAGGCCGCGAATTTCGCGCAAATCGTCGCGGTGACGGAAGCCCAGCGCAGTGGGGCCGAGGATATTGCAGGACGGCGCGGCATCGTCGGATCGCAACGGCTTCTCGTCGCCGCAAAAGGCGCGGACCAACTGGTAGAAGGTCTCCGCCGCGCCCCAGTTCTCCTTGCGCTGATAGGCGGGAAGCTCGAGCGCCACCACCGGCACCGGCAGCCCCAGCGCCCGCGCCAGCCCGCCGGGATCGTCCTGGATCAGCTCGGCGGTGCAGGACGCGCCGACCAGCAGCGCCTCGGGCAGGAACCGGTCGTAGGCGTCGCGCGCCGCGCGCTTAAACAGGGTCGCGGTGTCGCCGCCGAGATCGCGCGCCTGGAACGTCGTGTAGGTGACCGGCGGGCGGCTGTCGCGCCGCTCGATCATGGTGAACAGCAGGTCGGCATAGGTGTCGCCCTGCGGCGCATGCAGAACGTAATGCACGTTCTTCATCGCGCTGGCGACGCGCATCGCGCCGACATGAGGCGGACCCTCGTATGTCCAGAGGGTCAGTTGCATCTCAGACCGCCAGCCTGGTGCGGCGATCCAGCGGCCTGGCGAACAAGGCGGCGAGATCCGCCGCCTGCTCGTAGCCCTGGATCGGCGTGAACAGCAGTTCGATCGACCATTTCGTGGTCATGCCTTCCGCTTCGAGGGGATTGGCGAGCCCGAGCCCGCAGACGGTGATGTCCGGCCGCAA
>CAIMSN010000060.1 GCA_903844135.1 uncultured Rhodospirillales bacterium
GAACGGATCGGCGCCGGAGGCCGGGAACAGGAACACCACCACCAGCGTCACACCGGCGAGGCGCAGGTTCGGCCGGAACGCCGCCATGATCGCCAGCGGCACCAGCAGGCAGGCGAACACCGGCATCTTCGGCAGCCCGGCGAGCGACAGGGCGATGGCGGCGGCACCGAACACGGCGCCGACCAGGGTGCCGACGATCTGGTCGCGTCCCGCCTCCAACGTCGCGCCGACCTTGGACTGGGTGACGATGACGGCGGTGATCAGCGCCCAGGCCGGCTCGCCGAGATGCGCCAGGCGCGACACGATGTCGGACAGGGACACCGACACCAGCATGCGCGCCGCCTGCCTGAACTCAGGCGAGGCACCGCAGATCCAGGGCCAAAGCCTGAGCCAAAGCCTGGCTCCCGGCCTGGCCGCCTGTTCGCTCCGCGCGCTCATGGTCGCCGTCCGGTCCGAAGCCGCCGGTTAATCGCCGTCCTTGCGCGACCCGCCGGAGACGGTCTGGATCGGCAGCGGCACCCAGCGCATGCCGTCATTGTTCTGGACCAGCACCACCACCGACGGGCGCTTCTGCTTGCGCGCCTCGTCGATCCTGGCCTGAACCTGGGCCGGCTGCGAGACCTCGGTCTGCTGCACCTCGACGATGACGTCGCCGGGATGGATGCCGCGATCCGCCGCGGTCCCGCCATCCGTCACCTCCGTCACCACCACGCCCTTCTGGTTGTCGGCGAGCTGGTATTGCTGGCGCGCCATGTCGTCGATCGCGGCCAGCTTGAGGCCGAGACCGGCCAGATCGACCGAGGCGGCGGGTCCCGGCTTCTTCGGCGCCGGCGCCGCCGGCTTGGGCGCGTCCTCGGGGAAGGCGCGCACCGTCACCTGCACCGTCTGCGCCTTGTTGTCGCGCCACAGCACCACCGGCACGCTCTGCCCGACCTCGGTCTCGCCGACGATCCTGGGCAGGCTGCGTCCGTCGACCGGCTGGCCGGCGACCTGCTGGATCACGTCGCCGTTGCGGATGCCGGCCTTGGCGGCAGGCCCGTTCGCCTCGACGCCGGCGATCAGCGCGCCCTTGGCGGTTTTCAGCCCGAGACTGTCGGCGATGTCCTGGGTGACGTCCTGGATGCGCACGCCGATCCAGCCGCGCCTGGCCTTGCCGAACTGCCGCAACTGGTCGATCACCCGCTTCGCCTCGTTGGACGGGATCGCGAAGCCGATGCCGATCGAGCCGCCGGACGGCGAGTAGATCGCGGTGTTGATACCGATCACGCCGCCATCCATGTCGAACAGAGGGCCGCCGGAATTGCCGCGATTGATCGGCGCGTCGGTCTGGATGAAATCGTCGTAGGGCCCGCTGTCGAGCGAGCGGCCGCGCGACGAGACGATTCCGGCGGTGACGGTACCGGACAGGCCGAACGGGTTGCCGATCGCCACCACCCAATCGCCGACGCGCGCCTTGTCGCTGTCGCCGAACGCCACCGCCACCAGCGGCTTGGCCGGCTCCACCTTGAGCAGCGCCAGGTCGGTCTTGTCGTCATGGCCGAGCAGCTTGGCCTTGAGCACGGTGTTGTCCTGCAGCGTCACGGTGATGGTGTCGGCGCCCTTGATGACGTGGTTGTTGGTCACGATCAGGCCGGACGGGTCGATCACGAAGCCGGAGCCGAGGCTCTGCATCTTGCGGCCGGGGGCGGCCGGGGCGCCGGGCGCGCCGCCGCCGGGAGCGGCCTGGCCATGCTTGTTCATGAAGTCGTGAAAGAACTTCTCGAACGGCGAGCCCGGCGGGAAGGTCGGGATCTGTGGCGCGCCCTGGTCGCCGCCACCCTTGCCGCCATTCTTGTTGCCGCCATTCTTGCCGTCATCGCCGTTGTCGCCGGGACCGGCATCGGGATCGTCGTCGTCGCCGCCGGTGTCGCTGACGGTCTCGGTCGACGAGATGTTGACCACCGAGGGCAGCAGCCTGGCCGCGAGATCGGCGAAGCTGTCCGGCGCGCCGCGGGCCAGCGCCGGCGCCGGACCGGCGACCGGCAGCACCACGCCGCCGGCGAGCAGCATCGAGGCGGCGACCAGCGCCACGGCGGCGGGCCGCCTGGCGCGGCCGGCAAGCGCTGCGTGACTCGTCACAAGGCCCGACAGGGTAAGGGAACGCATGAGGTGTGGTGTCTCCTGGAGGGTGACTCTGCTCACGCGCCCGGCCCGTCGACAAGAGCCTCAGCTTCTGTCGCGCACCCAGTCCGCGACCGACCGGCCCAGCCGCGCATAGCCGGGATCGTTCATGTGCATGCCGTCCGGCGACAGGCTCTCGATGGTGAACTCGCCCGCCTCGCACCAGGCGCGCATGGTGCGGTAGCGCGGGAACACCGGGACGCCGGCCTCGTCGCCGATCGCCTGCACCGCCGCCAGGAAGGCCGGCAGCGCCGGACAGGCCTCCAGCGTGGTGCTGTATTGCTGGTCGATCAGCACCAGGTCGGCGCCGGTGGCGGCCAGACGGTCGCGGCCGCGACGGGTCAGGCGCTCGAACAGGTCGAGCGGCACCGGACGCACCAGATCGTTCGAGCCGGTCTGCCACAGGATCAGATGCGGCTCGGACCGGATCACCTGGTCCAGGCGCGCATCCATCTCGATCGCGCTCTCGCCGCCGACGCCGAGATTGGTGACGGCGACGCCGCCCGGGAAATCCGCCAGCAGCGCGCGGCGCATCACCGCCGGATAGGTGGCCTCCGGCCCGCTGCTTCCGGACCCCTCGGTGGTCGACGAGCCGAACGCGGTGATGCGCAGCGTGCGGCCGGCGGTCCGGGTGGCATGGGTGACGGCGAGGCGGGTTGCGCGGTCGGTCATGGGCGGGAGCGATCCCTAGCTGCTTTCGGCGGCGCCATCGGTGCGCGCCGCCTCGCGGCTTTTCGCGCGTTTCTTGCGGCGGTCCAAGGTCGACGCAACCAGATAGAGGGTGCCGAGCCCGATCACGTTGACCGCGATCTGCATCGGCCAGCCGGTGCCGTAGGTGGTCATCACCAGGCGGCCGAGCAGGTCGAGCACGGTGCCGAGCGAGAACACCTCGAGAGAGTGCCGGCCGTACACGGCCAGGATCTGGCCGATCGGGCCGGCGGCGGCCCGGCGGGCCAGGCGGCTGCTCTGCACCAGGTAGAAGATCGCCAGCACGTCGATCAGGCGCAGCGGCGAGAGCGGCGTCTTCTGCGGCGGCTCGATCGGCAACGGCGACAGGTCCGGCAGGCCCCATTGCGCCCAGGGGAACGACTGCACCGCGCTGAAGCCGAGATAGAGCCAGCACGCCGCGACCGCCCAGGGTTTCTGCGCCATGTCGCCGCCGGAGCGACGCGTGGCGAGCGCGCTCCAGGCACCGATGGTGAACAGGAACTGCCAGGCGAACGGGTCGAAATACCAGCCGTCAGGGTCGAGCCAGTTCGGCAGGTTGATCGCCGGGTCGAGATTGATCAGCCCCCAGAGCGCGCAGCTCACCGCCAGCGCGACCCAGAGATTGGCCTTGAGCGCCAGGTAGATCACCGGGAACAGCAGCAGCAGCACCATGTAGAGCGGCAGGATGTTCAGGTTGCCCGGCTGCGCCTGCATCAGCATCACCCGCCACAGGCTGTCGAACCCGTGCGCCAGCTCGGGCTCGAGGAAATCCACCGGCACGGTATGGAAGTGCCGCCATTCCTTGATCAGCAGGATGGTGCTGAACAGCATCAGCATCTGGAACACGTAGAGGCGGACGACGCGACGGCCGAGCCGCTCCAGCCCGACCATCCAGCCGGCGCGTTCGAACGCGCCGCCATAGGCGAGCATCGAGGCGAAGCCGGCCAGAAGGACGAAGATCTCGGCGGCGTCGGCGAAGCCCAGGTTGCGGATGGTCAGGCGGTTGAGCAGGTTCTGCGGAATATGGTCGGCGAACATCATCGTCAGCGCCACGCCGCGCAGCGCGTCGATGCGATGGTCGCGGCCCGGCCTAGCATCAGGCTTGGCATCAGGCTTGGCATCCGGCCCGGTGTTTGGCCCGGTATTCGGCTTCGTCATCCGCGCGGCCGGCGCCGGACGGTCGGTGGACGACGCTCCGATCATGTTCATGCCGCCCTCCCCGCCGTCACCATCCTGCGCGAGACAGTATGGAGTGCAACGCGATGCCGCCAGGGGCGGTTACCGATGGTCACCCGTTTGCCGCCCCGGACCGCGTGGCCTATGCCCGGCGGATCGAGCGCAGGGGACATCGCATGGCCGAGACCGACCGGGATACGCTGGAGCTCAGGATCCGACAGGTGCTGCACGCCATGCCGGACCCGCGCGACGCGGCGGCGGCGCCGCGCGACCTGCTGGCGGACGGGCTGGTCGACAGCCTGTCGGTCAAGGACGGCATGGTGCAGGTGGCGCTGCGGGCGAGCCGCGAGGAGGCGGAGTCGCTGGAGCCGCTGCGGCACGGGCTGGAGCAGGCGCTGCGCGCCGTGCCGGGCGCGCAGTCGGTGGGCGTCGTGCTGACCGCGCATCGTGCGGCGGCGCCAGGCCAGGCGACGGCAAACCCCGCGATGCCGGGCCAGGCGGGGGGGGCGTCCGGTGGACACCGGCCGCTCGGTCTGGGCGGCGCGGCGCCGGCCAGGCTGCTGGAGGAGGTGCGCGCGGTGATCGCGGTCGCGTCCGGCAAGGGCGGCGTCGGCAAATCCACCACCGCGGTCAATCTGGCGATCGGTCTCGCCCGTCTCGGCCTGTCGGTCGGGCTGCTGGATGCCGACATTCACGGGCCCAGCCTGCCGCGCATGCTGGGCATCGCCGCGGTGCAGCCGGAGGTGCGGGACAAGCGGCTGATCCCGGTGGAGGCGTTCGGCATCAGGGCAATGTCGATCGGGCTGCTGGTCGAGGAGCGGGCGGCGATGATCTGGCGCGGGCCGATGGTGATGGGCGCGCTGAACCAGTTGATGGGCGAGGTCGCCTGGGGCGCGCTCGACGTTCTGGTGGTGGACATGCCGCCCGGCACCGGCGACGCGCAGCTCACCATGGCGCAGAAGGTGGCGCTGGCCGGCGCGGTGATCGTGTCGACGCCGCAGGACATCGCCCTGCTCGATGCGCGGCGCGGCGTGGCGATGTTCGAGAAGACCCGCGTGCCGGTGCTGGGCATCGTCGAGAACATGAGCACCTTCCACTGCCCGCACTGCGGGCACGAGACGGCCTTGTTCGGTCATGGCGGCGCGCGCGCGGAGGCGGAGACGCTGGGGGTGCCGTTCCTGGGCGAGGTGCCGCTGCTGCTGGACATCCGCACCAGCGCCGATGCCGGGACCCCGGTGATGGCGCAGGCGCCGGACAGCCCGGCCGGCATCGCCTACGCGGCGATCGCGGCGCGTGTGGCGGAGGCGCTGGCGCCGCATCTGCGGTAGCACTGGCGGGTTCTTTTCGGACCGACGCGTGCTGGCCTGGCCAACACCGCACTTTCTGCCGGGTCCGGGAGCGCCGGCGCCGCTATCATGGGCGCGGCATGACGATCGACGCGACACGGCAGTACGGGCAGAGGATGGAGCGCGTGCTGCGCACCATCGATGCCGACCTGGGCGGCGATCTCGGGATCGCGCGCCTGGCCGGGGTCGCCGCGTTTTCTCGCTTCCATTTCCATCGCCAGTTCTCGGCGTATTTCGAGATCGGCGTGCATGAATACGTGCAGTTGCGGCGCCTGCGTCAGGCGGCCTACCGCCTGGCGTTCCGGCAGCGCGACACGGTGACGCAGATCGCGCTGGAGTGCGGCTATGGCGGACCGGACGCGTTCGGCCGCGCCTTCAGGCAGCGCTTCGGCCAGACGCCGCGCGCATTCAGGCGGACACCGGACTGGCAGTGCTGGCATGCGGCGTTGCGCTCTTTGTCCAGGGCGGAGAGGATGCGGATGGGACGGAATTTCCAGGACTCCGACGTGCGGATCGTCGATCTTGCCGACATCCCGGTCGCGCTGCTGGTGCATCGCGGCGATCCGGCGCTGATCGGGCAGTCGATCGGCCGGTTCATCGCCTGGCGCCGGTCGGTCGGGCTGCCGCCACGCAAGAGCGCCACCTACAATATCTGGTACGACGATCCGGAGGGCACGCCGGCGGCGGCGTTCCGGCTCGGCCTGGCGGCCGCCACCGAGGATCCGGTGGCGCCGAACCCGGACGGCATCGTCGCTGCGACGATCCCGGGCGGGCGCTGCGCGATGCTGCGCTGCGTGGGCTCGGACCAGGCGGTGCGCGACGCCACGCGATTCCTGTATGCGACCTGGCTCCCGGTCAGCGGTGAGACGGTCCGCGACGACCCGCCCTTCTGCCGGCGGGTGACGCTGTTTCCCGACGTCGCCGAGCAGGACGCCATCACCGACATCGTCCTGCCGCTGCGGCCGGCACAGGACCGGTCGTTTTGATTCCGTTCCGGTTCACCAAACCACAATCCGGCGATCTTCCGCGTCGGGACAGGGACCTGCGGATCGCGGCCGCTATGTCATCATAGGGTCATGATTCCGGGGGATTTTTTCCTGCTAGCACCGGGAAAATTTTCCAGGGACCGCTCCACATGATCACCCTCTCCCCGACCCGTCGCAGCGTCCTGCTGGCGGCGTCGATCCTTGGGCTTTCCGCCGGCGTCACGGGCGCAGCCTCGGCACGCGGCCTGGGCGCGCTGATCGTCAGCAGCAGCACCTATGCGACCCCGCCCGGCACGATCGTCGTCGGCCAGGCGCTGCCGAACAGCGCCGGCGTCAAGGCGATCGCCGACGCGACCTATCCGACCGTGTTCAGCAACGATTCCGTCGACGCCAATTTCGGCATCACCTCGGGCATCACGCTCGACGCCACGCTCGGCCTCGGCACCAATGCCGGCGGCGTGGCGCTCGGCCAGTTCGCCGGCAGCCTCGACATCACCGCGCTGACCGGGATCAGCACCAGCTTCCCGTCCAAGTCGGAGCTGGCGCTCAACATCTCCAGCGACGGCACGGCGCTGACCTTCATGGGCTACCAGTCGCCGGTCAACGCGCTCGACGTGTCGAACTCCAACACGCCGGGCCATGTCGACGCCACCAACACCGACACCCAGACCGCCACCTATCGCGCCGTGGTCTCGCTGGGTTCGGGCGGCACGAAGGTGATTCCGGTCGCCGCCTATAGCGGCAATAACGGCCGCGCCGCGGTGCTGATCAAGGACATCGTCGGCTCCGGCCAGGATGGCTATCTGATGGTCGGCAACGGCGGCAACGGCTCGGGCACGCCGCCGACCTCGATCGTCAGCAATACCGGCGTCCAGTTGGCGCTCGCCGGCAGCGCCTCGCCGGAGACGCAGGTGATCGGCACGCCGCAGGGCACGCCGGGTGCGAAGAATGGGTTCCAGTACGGCTTCTCGGTCACCCAGATCGGCCAGCCGGCCGACAAGTCCGGCAAGGACGACAATTTCCGCGGCCTGACCCGGTTCGGCAACCAGATCTTCGTCTCCAAGGGCAGCGGCAGCAACGGCGTGAACACCGTCTATCAGGTGCTGCAGGGCTTCACCCCGTCGAATCCGGCCGAGGCGGCGATCTCGATCCTGCCGGGCTTCCCGACCACGCTCGCCTCGACCATGGCGACGCTGCCGGTGGCGCAGCAATTCTATCCGTTCGGCCTGTTCTTCGCCGACGCGACCACGCTCTACGTCGCCGACGAGGGTCCGCAGTCGCTGACCGCGGCGCCGAACGCCGGTCTGCAGAAATGGATCTTCAACGGCACGAAGTGGGTGCTGGCCTACACGCTGCAGAAGGGGCTGTCGCTCGACACGCCCTACACTGTGGCGAACTACCCGAGCGCGCTGTCGCCGGCCACCACCGGCCTGCGCAACATCACCGGCAGCGTCGACGGCAACAAGGTGACGATCTTCGCCAGCACCGCCACCTACAGCAGCGCCGCCGATCCGGGCGCCGATCCGAACAGCGTCGTGCAGATCGTCGACAAGCTCAAGGCGACTACGCTGCCGGCCGGCGAGAGCTTCAAGACCGTGCGCGCGCCGACGTCCGGCACCGTGTATCGCGGCGTGGCGTATCTGAGCTGCACCAGCGTCAGCGCCTGCCTGACGCTGCTCGCCAGCCGCTGAGACGACCAAGGAGGCGGGCTAGAGCATCATCCGATCGAACGGAATCGTTTGATCGGATAGAGATGCTCGCTGAAACAACAAGCTAGAGCACGGGGCGTGAGCCAAGGCGAACGGACCGTGCTCTAGCGGCCCAGGAGGGGCAGCAGGCCGTTGGCTTCGATGATCGACTGGCCCTGCTCCGAGAGCAGGAACAGGGCCAGGCGGGCGGCTTCGGGGCGGTCGGAGAGCACCGCCAGGCCGTAGGTCGCGGTGACCGACAGGTCTGGCGGCAGCGTCTGCGAGACCAGGGCGGGCTCGGCGCGGGCGGCGGCGTCGGCGGCGCTGCAATAGACCAGCACCGCATCGGCGGCGTGTCCGGCGAGCAGCGCGGCAGGGCCGTGGACCTTGCCGCCGAGCAGATGCAGCGCCTTGGCGCGCAGTACGGCACCGGCGCCCGGATGCAGCGCGTCGGCGCGATCGAACACGGCCAGCGCGTAGTCGCCGCCCGGGTCGGTGAC
>CAIMSN010000061.1 GCA_903844135.1 uncultured Rhodospirillales bacterium
GTGCTGGGCGCCGAGCTCGCGGTGATCTTCACCATCTTCACCAGCCAGGCCTGGAACATGGCGTTCTCCATGTATCAGTCGCTGAAGACCGTGCCGGCGGATCTGGAGGAGGTCTCGCGCGGCTTCGGGCTGTCGTCCTGGCAGCGTTTCTGGCGGCTCGAGGTGCCGTACGCGATGCCGGGCCTGGTGTGGAACACCATGATGTCGATGTCCGGCGGCTGGTTCATGGTGGTGGCGTCGGAGAGCGTGTCGGTCGGCAAGACCACCGTCGAACTGCCGGGGATCGGTTCGTTCATCGCCGAGGCGGTCGCGCATCGCGACCTGGCCGCGGTGGGAGAGGCGATCGTCGCCATGCTGGTGGTGATCCTGCTGTACGACCAGTTGCTGTTCCGTCCCCTGGTCGCCTGGTCGGCACGGTTCCGCATGGAGACCACCGCCGGCGCGGTCGCCGAGGATCCGTGGATGCTGGCGCTGCTGCGCCGCACGCGCCTGCTGAACCGCGCCAGCGGTCTGTTCGGCGACATGCTGGCCTCGGTCGGCGGCCTGCCGCTCGGCGCCCGCCCGTCGTCGCGTCGGCGCCAGTTGGTGTCGCGCCGGCTCGGCGACGGGCTCTGGTACGGGCTGCTGGCGCTGCTGGTGGCGCTCGCGTTTTGGCAGGTGATCGACTATGCGCGCGCCAACCTGACCCTGGGCGAAATCGGCCATGTGCTGATGCTCGGCTCGTTCACCATGATCCGCGTGCTGGCGATGATCGCGCTGGCGACGCTGATCTGGGTGCCGATCGGGGTCTGGCTCGGGCTGCGGCCGCTCTGGGCCAGGCGCGCGCAGCCGGTGGCGCAGTTCCTGGCGGCGTTCCCGGCCAACCTGACCTATCCGGTCTTCGTGGTCGCGATCGTGCATTTCCATCTCAGCAGCAACGTGTGGCTGACGCCGCTGATGATCCTCGGCACGCAATGGTACATCCTGTTCAACGTGATCGCCGGCACCGCGGCGTTTCCGGGCGATCTCCTGGAAGCGGCCCGCAACTTCCAGATCCGCGGCTGGCAATGGTGGCTGCGCGTGATGCTGCCGGGCATCTTTCCGTACTACGTCACCGGCGCGCTGACCGCATCCGGCGGCGCCTGGAATGCGGCGATCGTTTCGGAGATCGCAAGCTGGGGCAACACCACGCTGGTGGCGAGCGGGCTGGGCAGCTACATCGCCATGGCGACCACCGCCGGCGCCACCGCCAAGGTCGGGCTCGGCATGGTGGCGATGGCGTTCTTCGTGATCCTGTTCAATCGCCTGCTGTGGCGGCCGATGTATGCCTTCGCCGCACGCCGCCTCACCTTCGCCTGAGGGACCGAATCCGATGGACACGACGATTCACGCCGCGGGGCCGAGCCAGGAACTCCGCGAGGAGCTGGTGCGGGTCACGGAATGCCGCCAGGCCTACCACAAGGAAAGCAGTGCCGACCTGGTGGTGCTGGACAATGTCGACCTGACGCTGACCGCCGGCGAGATCGTCGGGCTGCTGGGCCGTTCCGGCTCTGGCAAGTCGACGCTGCTGCGCATCGTGTCGGGCCTGCTCAAGCCGACGTCGGGCAACGTGATGTGGTGCGGACAGCCGCTGCTCGGCCCGGCGCCGGGCGTGGCGATGGTGTTCCAGAGCTTCGCCCTGTTCCCCTGGCTCACGGTGCAGGCCAACGTCGAGCTCGGCCTGGAGGCCAAGGGCGTCGGCCGCGCCGAGCGCGACCGGCTGGCCGAAGAGGCGATCGAGCTGATCGGTCTCGGCGGATACGAGAACGCCTACCCGAAGGAGCTGTCCGGCGGTATGCGCCAGCGGGTCGGGCTGGCCCGGGCGCTGGTGGTGCATCCCGACCTGCTGCTGATGGACGAGCCGTTCTCTGCGCTCGACGTGCTGACCGCGGAGAACCTGCGCACCGATCTGATCGAGCTGTGGTCGGAGAAGAAGCTGCCGGTCAAGGCGGTGCTGATCGTCACGCACAACATCGAGGAGAGCGTGCTGATGTGCGATCGCATCCTCGTCTTCTCGTCCAATCCGGGCCGGGTGGCACACGAGCTGACGGTGCCGTTCCCGCATCCGCGCAACCGCCACGACCCGGCCTTCCGGCAGTTCGTCGATCGCATCTATGGCCTGATGACCCGGCGCGAGACCCCGCCGCCGGTGGATGCGTCGGCGAGCCAGGGCGGCGACAAGCCGGCCAAGACCTTCGCCCAGGCGCTGCCGGACCTGCCGATGAACCTGATGGCCGGCCTGATGGAGACCCTGGCCGAGCAGCCCTATCGCGGACGCGCCGACCTGCCGCTGCTGGCCGGGTCGCTGCAGCTCGAACTGGACGAGCTGCTGCCGCTGGGCGAGAGCCTGCAGATGCTGAAATTCGCCGAGCTGGAAGAAGGCGACATCAGGCTGACCGGGGAAGGCCTGCGGTTCGTGCAGTCCGAGCGCGACGAGCGCAAGGAGATCCTGGCCGCCAGCCTGGTGAAGAACCTGGCCCTGGTGGCGGCGATCAAGCAGGTCCTGGACGAGCGCTGGAACCACCGCGCCCGCGCCGAGCGATTCCGCGACGAGCTCGAGGACCACATGTCGCCCGACTATGCGCGCCAGACGCTGCAGACGGTGATTAGCTGGGGCCGCTATGCCGAATTGTTCGACTTCGACGAGGAAGCGGACCAGTTCTTCATCGAGGACGACGACGACTAGGTCGATCCCGGCTGGGTTCGGACGTTCGCAGGCATGATCAGGGTCGACGGCGAGCGGTCTCGGCTCGTGCTGAGTCTCCTGCTCCTGATCGGCACGCCGTGCCTCGCGCATCTGCCCGAGCTGGTCGGCTGGAAGACATGCAATCCGTATTTCCTCATTTCCGGACTGGCGGACTGGAAAGGCTGGATCCGCGGGACCTGCTTCGTCGACGGCAATGTCGGCAATACCGTCCAGGCGCTGGGCGGCCTGTCGGCGGCGCAATGGCTCGACGGGCGGCTGCCCTGGTGGAACCATTATGCCGCCGCCGGCCTGCCGCTCGCCTCGACGATGCAGCCGGGCTCGTTCTTCCTGCCGTTCGTGCTCCTGCTGCATCTGTTCGACGGCCCGCTGGCGCTCAAGCTGACGATGCAGTGCCTGAGCGGCCTGTTCACGTTTGCCTTCCTGCGCGAGGCCGGCCTGGCGCGTATGCCTTCGCTGCTGGGCGGGGTGCTGTTCTCGCTCAACGGGTCGTTCGCCTATTTCGGCGACGCGCCGGTGTTTCCGATCCCGTTCCTGCCGCTGCTGCTGCTCGGGATCACGCGCTGCAGGCGCGCGCTCGACGAGAGCAGACCAGGTGGCCCGCTGCTGGTCGCCGTAGCGATCTGCTATTCCCTGGTCTCCGGATTCCCTGAAACCGCGCTGATGGACGGGCTGTTCGGCCTGGGCTGGCTGGCGCTCGAGGCGTTCCGGCTTCGCGGCCGGCGCGCGGTCCGCCTGTGCGCGGCCGTCTGCGGCGGCGGCATCGTCGGATTGCTGCTGGCCGCTCCGGTGCTGATCCCGTTCCTGCGCGAACTGCGGAGTTCCTCGCTCGGCGCGCATGTCATGGTGTCGAGCAACCGGTTCCGCGCCGACCAGTTGGCCGGCCTGCTGTTCCCGACCCTGTTCGGCGCGCCGCTCGAGGATGGCGACGTCGATGGCTGGGGCGGGATCTGGGGCTATGTCGGCGTCGCCACGACGATGCTGGCCCTGGTCGCGCTGGCCGGCGCCCGGCGTGACCCGCGGCGGCTGTTTGCCGCGGGCTGGATCGTTTTCATGGTGCTGGCGATGTGCCGCGTGCCAGGCATCGACTGGATCCGCAACCATCTGCCGCTGCTCGGGCTGGTGGATTTCCGCCGCTATCCGGCCGCCTCCTGCGAATTCGCCGCGATCCTGCTGGCGGCGTTCGCCGTCGACGATTGGCGCGGCGGCGTGCCCGTGCGGCGGCGACGAGGAGCGGCGCTCTCGTTCGCCGTCATGGCGCTGGCGTTCCTGGCGCTGGCATGGTCGCATCTGGTCGCCGAGGCGACGCGCATCGCCTCGGTGCGGCTGGACGCGATCCTGACCCTGTCGACGGGATCGGCGATCGCGGCCGCGACCCTCTGGCTGCTGGGCCGGCCCGCGACGCGCGCCGCCGCACGCGGCATGCTCGCGATCGGGCTGATCGATGCCTCGATCAGCTTCATGAATCCGGTGCTGCACGGCGAGTCGCGCACCACGCTCGACCTGGCGCCGATCGCCTATCTGCAGGCGCACCAGGGTCTTTTCCGGCTGCACGCGCTCGGCGCCCGGCTGGTGCCGAACTATGCCGGGCTGTTCGGGCTCGCCTCGATCGACGACATCGTCACGCCTGTACCGACACTATGGGACCGGCAGGCGACGCGGATGGACCCGCATCTGTTCGGGTTCCTGTTCGTCGGCGAATATGACGGCGACGGACGCAACCTGATCGCCCGCCGGACCGCATTCGCGGAGGTCGGCACACGCTACGTGATCCTGGCCGCCGATCACGATCCGCTTGCCGGGCAGCCCGGTTTCCAGCTCGCCTTCGATGGGGTCCGCACCCGCATCTACGAGATCGCCGGCGCGAAACCCTATTTCGAGATCGCCTCCGGCAGATGCACGCTGGAGGTCGTCGACCGGGATCGGCTGGCGGCGCGTTGCGACGGGCCGGCGCTGCTCACGCGACGGGAGATGAGGTTCCCTGGCTGGCATGCCCGGATCGACGGCCACGAGACGGCGATCGAAGCCGCACCGCCGATCTTCCAGCAGATCGCGCTGCCGGCAGGACGGTCGGACATCGTCTGGCGCTATCTGCCGGTCGATGCGACGGCGATCGCGCTGGCCTTCGGCGGCGGCGTGCTGGCGCTGCTGGCGCTGCTGGCCGCCGCCGCCTGGCCGGTTCAGGCAGCCGGCCTGCGCAGCCGGTCGGCGAACTGCTTGCGGAACTTGGCGACCTTGGGGGCGATCACCACGCGGCAGTAGCCCGAGCCCGGGTTGAGAGCGAAATAATCGTCGTGCTCGGCCTCGGCCGCGTAGAAGGGCGGCGCGGGCAGGATCTCGGTCACGATCGGATCGTCCCAGACGCCCGCGTCGGCGACCTCGGCGGCGATGCGTCGCGCGGTCTCGAGTTCGGCGTCGGACCCGGCGAAGATCACCGAGCGATATTGGCTGCCGACGTCGGCGCCCTGGCGATCGCGCGTGGTCGGATCGTGGATGGTGAAGAACACCCGGAGCAGATCCTCGTACGAGAGGATCGCCGGGTCGTAGGTCACCTTGACCACCTCGGCATGACCGGTGGCACCGCTGCACACGTCACGGTAGCTGGGGTTCGCCGACGCGCCGCCGGCATAGCCGGACTGCACCGAGGAGACGCCGTTCAGGTCCTTGTACACCGCCTCCAGGCACCAGAAGCAGCCGCCGCCGAGGATCGCCGTGGCGTGGCCGGTTGGAGTCTCGTCCATGATGTTTCCTTTCGCGTTCTGCCGACTGCAGATGGGCGCGCCGCTGGCGGATCGCAAATCCGGCCGGCGCCGAAATCCCCCGCCCGGGAGAGACCCCGGAACCCGTCCGGCGTTCGGACGCTTTTGCAGGACGTTAGACCGCTCGACAGAGCGTATCGGGAAGGAACCACATGTCCGAGAATCCGCTCGAGGAAGACCCCGCACGGGATCGCAGAATCAGGGAGCGCGCCTACCATCTCTGGGAGGCCGACGGGAAGCCGCACGGCCGGCACGAGGAATATTGGGAACGCGCCAGTGAGCTGGTCGGCATGGAGAGCAGCCCTGGCACCGGCCAGTTGCCGAACCCCGCCACCGTGCCCGGCGCCGACCCGTCGCGCACGGAGCCGATCGAGGAGGCGTTCCTCGAGGACAATCTGGGCGAGTTTCCCGACCGGCTCTCGGATCAGGGCGAAGTGATGCCGACGCCGCGCAAGCGCGCCGCACAACAGGACGCCGACGAGTCGCCGTCTCCTGGTGCAGCGGGCCCCGCATCCGACAAGCCGAAGGCGGCACGCAAACCGGCGCCGAAGAGTGATGCGGCGGCCAAGGCGAAGAAGTCGAAATAGCCTTGGGACGCGCCTATTTCGGGACCACGGTGGTCCCGCCGGGGGCGGTCGGCGGCGGACGCAGCACCGGTGTGCTCTGCGGCGGCATCCTTGGCGCAATCACCTTCATCCCGGGATCGACCCGCCGGTCCGGCACCAGGACGCCATGCGGCACCGGCTTGCTGTCCCGGCGCGCATGGGCATGGCTTTGCCCGGTCGCGATCGCCGGCGAATCGGCCAGGGCGGCGCCAGGCGCCAGCACGGCCAGGGCCGCAAGGGCTCGCAGGGTTCTCATCGCTCGAAGGGCTCGCAGGGTTCTCATCGCTCGGCTCCCGTCAGAACCGGTCGCGCAGGCGATCCGGCAGCGCCCATAGCTGATCCCCGCTCAGATGCAGGTCAACGCGATACTGATCGAGCGACCGTGAGTCGGCGCTTCGCATCAAGCGGTCGAGCCAGCGTCGCAGCTCAGGATCGGACGCGTCGAGACTGCGTCCGCGATCGCGCGGCAGGCCGGCCATCGCCCGCAGCATCCCCTCCCAGTCGGGATCCGGCATGCGCTGATGCGATCCGGCCTGCGGCGTGATCCAGGGCTGCGCGCGGGTACGACGCAGGCGCTCGAGACCTGAGGGAAGATCGGCGTAGCGCAGATGCAGCAGGAACAGCCGGCCCAGACACGGCCGGTCGTCGATGCAGTGGAAGCCGGGCGCCCAGGCGACCCGCCTGCGGATCAGCACCGGCTTGCACATCGCGCTGCTGAAGCGCGCCCAGAGCCGCTGCCGGCCGAGCGGGCGGCTCCAGTCGAGCGCCGGCTCCTCGTCCGGCGCGTGGATCACGTCCAGGCCGATCGCGGTGACGACAGCATCGGCAGCCAGGCCTGCGGCGAAGGCCGGCAACGACGGCGCCGCGTCGGGGTCGGCCACCAGCAGTTCGTCCACGTCGGTATAGATCACCGCGTCGTACCAGCTCAGCAGGCTGGCGCAGAAATCGGCGATGAAGCCGGTCCGGACGGCATCGTCCTGCGGCGAGCGCGGGATGCGTATCACGCTCGCCTCGCCGGTGGCGGCAGGCAGCGTGCTGCCGTCGGTGCTGCCGTGATCGACCACGTAGCAGTGCGCGGCGCCGGCCTGGGCGCCGTAATGGCGCAGCCAGACCGGCAGGAACACCGGCTCGTTGTAGACCATGGTCACGATCGCGAGGGCAGCCTTCATGCGACGATGCTAGCCCGGAACGAACCGCGACAGAATGCCCGCCTTCGCCATGACCGGCCGCTCCAGCAACCCGGCTGGGCAAGCCCGCTTGAACACCCGGTCCCGGTCCTCCATACCATCGTTGCATGGCAACCATGCAGCCTCCTCCCTGCCCCGTCCCCCCGTCTTCACGCGCCGGAATCCCGGCGTGAGCCTCTCGACCGGCACCACCGGGATCGCCGCCCGGCGCCCCAGCCGCCTGGGCCTGCGCAAATCCCTCGCGCAGATCGAGGCCGAGACCAATTCGCACGGGTTGAAGCGCAGCCTCGGCGCGCTGAACCTGACCATGCTCGGGATCGGCTCGACGATCGGCGCCGGCATCTACGTCATGACCGGCACGGCGGCGGCGAACTATGCCGGACCGGCGATCCTGCTGTCGTTCCTGGTGGCGGGGCTGGCCTGCCTGTTCACCGCGCTGTCCTACGGCGAGCTGGCCTCGACCATGCCGGTCAGCGGCTCGGCCTACACCTACGCCTACGCGTCGATGGGCGAGCTGGCGGCCTGGATCGTCGGCTGGCTGCTGCTGCTGGAATACGGCATCTCCTGCGCCGGGGTCGCGTCGGGCTTCTCCGGCTACGCCACCAGCCTGCTGCACGATCTCGGGGTGACCGTGCCGTCCTGGGCGTCGACCTCGTTCATCCAGACCCTGCCCGGTCCGAACGGCACCAACCTGCTCGATATCGGCCATGGCGTGAACCTGGTGGGCGCGTTCGCCTCGGTGGTGGTGACGGTGCTGCTGGTGATCGGCGTGTCGGAGTCGGCCACCGTCAACAGCATCATCGTGGTGCTGAAGGTGTCGGTACTGCTGGTGTTCGTGGCGCTCGGCATCAAGGCGATCCATCCGGCGAACTGGGTGCCGTTCATCCCGCCCAGCCAGGGCGGGTTCCGCTTCGGCGTGCCGGGGATCTTCCGCGCCGCCTCGGTGATCTTCTTCGCCTATGTCGGGTTCGAGGCGGTCTCGACCGCCAGCGCCGAGGCCCGCAACCCGAAGCGGGACGTGCCGATCGGCATCATCTGCTCGCTGGTGGTGTGCACGGTGGTCTATATCTGCGTCGCCGCGGTGATGGTCGGCGTAGTGCCTTACAGCCAGCTCAACGTCGCCGATCCGCTGGCGATCGCGGTCGATGCGATGCACCAGAGCTGGCTCGCTCTGTTCGTCAAGGTCGGCGCGGTCACCGGGCTGTGCTCGGTGATGCTGGTGTTGCAATACGGTCAGAGCAGGATCTTCTTCACCATGGCCAGGGACGGCCTGCTGCCGCGGATCTTCTGCGTGCTGCATCCGCGGTTCCGTACCCCCTGGCTCGGCACCATCCTGCTGGGCATCGGCGTCGCCGCCGGGACCGCCCTGCTGCCGATCGACATCATCAGCGACCTGGTGAGTCTCGGCACCACGACGGCGTTCGGCATCGTCTGCTTCACCGTGATCTGGCAGCGCAACGCCTGTCCGGGGTTGAAGCCGCCGTTCCCGGTGCCGCTGGGCGCGATCCGGATCCGCGGGCTCTGGATCGGAATCGTGCCGTCGCTGGGGATCCTGTTCGCGCTGGTGATGGCGGGACCGCTGCTGATCGACATGGTGACCGCGCTGCTGAACCATAATCCGGTGCCGGCGTTGCTGCTGGTGTCGTATGTGGCGATCGGCGCGCTCTGCTACATCCTCTACGGCTATCGCCATTCCCGCCTCGCCGCGGATACCGAAGCCGCCCGCCGGGAGGCGCACGCACAGGGACGACAGACGCCATGCTGATGAACCGGATCTTCACCATCGCGGCGCTCATGGTGGTCGGCCTGCTGATGCTGTCGATCAGCACCTGGATACTGGCGTTCAACCCGCGTTCCAGCGAGATCGCCACCTGGTCCGGCACCTGGATCGCGCAGCGCCTGCCGATCCTGATCGGACTGGTCCTGATCGTCGCCGGCTTCAGGATGCTGTCGGCGACCAAGGTTCCGGGACCGGTGATGACCGACGACGACCCGGCGCCCTGATCGGCTAAGCGGACCCGGCTAGCGGAAACGGTTCCACCACTTCCCAGGGGCCGGCGGCACCGACAGCGGCGTGATCCGCGTGCCGAACAATGTGGTCGTTGTGCCGGCGCTGACGGGTTCGGTCTGAGCGCCAGGGACTGTTGCTAGGCCGGCGTTCTCCGCCGCGCTGATGAACGCCTCGATATCCATCGACATCATCAGTGGCAGCATCTTTTCGAGAGTCGCCCTGGGCCAGTCCCACCACTTGAGAGCATGCAGGCGCCTGACCGTCTCCTCGTCGAAGCGGAACGACAACTGCCGAGCCGGATTTCCGCCCACGATCGCATAAGGGGCGACGTTCTTGGTGACGACAGCATTTGCGGCAACGACCGCTCCATCACCGACCGTGACGCCGCTGATGATTGTCGCGCCTTTGCCGATCCAGACGTCGTTTCCGATCCTGGTTTCGCTCCGCGCGACGTGATCATCGATGGGAGGCAACCCATTCCAGTCCTTTCGCATGACGCCGAACGGAAATGTCGTCGCAAATCGATAGTTATGGTTTCCGAGGATGATCGAGACATTGATCGCGATGGAACAGAACTTTCCGACGACCAGGTGGCCGACCTGCGGCTCGATAATGTCCGGGCTCCCATAGGTGTAGTCGCCGATACTCCAACCGCGACGGTCTACCCACTCCCGATAGGCATCCCGCATGGGCGCCGGCGGCTTGGGCTCCGCATCCGCCGGGAGGGTCTCGAGGCACAAAATCAGCGGCTCGGTATGGCGTAGGAAGGCACCCTCCAGACGAACGCCGTCCTCGGTCTCGATCATTTCGGTAAAGACGGTACTGACGTGACCGTTCGCATCCAGAAACGACAGCCGCCCATCCTCGATTTTCCAGAAGGTCTCGTTGAAATGGTTGTAGCCCTCTACCCTGGTGTCGTCGGCGAGCCGCAGCCTGTCTGAGGCGATGCCGCCTTCTTTACGTGAAAACCGCCAAAAGCGTGTCCGGGCGTAGTCTTCGAGGGTCATGCTCTGCGCCTGCGCACTTTCTTGCGAGACGATAGCCGGGCAGGGTCGTTCCAGACAACCAGGCATTGCGCGTCGAAGGCTCGATTGTCACGTTACGGGGCGAATATTTCGAACGGCTCTCGACATCCTTCGATTTCGACTTGGTCGAGATGAAGAAACTCGCGACCAGGCAAGATTATTCTCACGTAACGCCAGGGCTTGTCGGACGCGACGGCGATACGCAGTTGCTCCTCCTGCAAACCGTTGCCGAACTGGACCGGCTGAGACTGGGTGTGCAGTTCTTCGTAGCCAGTCCCGTCGAACGATCCCCGGATGCTGAAAACCGCCATTCGCGATTGCGAATTGTCCGCGCGGTTGTGCAGGACGATCGCTTCGATCCTGCAGGCGTCGCCGAGATCGACCTCCAACCACGGCTGATCCTCGTGATGGGTATGAAACTGGTAACGGCCGGTGAGCCGGCCATTCGTGGCGCTCGGGCGACGTCCGTCCACCGGGGGCAGCCCCTCGAAGGGACCGTAAGAGCTCTGGCGGGTTGCACAGCCCAGCGCGATGTTCCAGCCCGGCGCATGCGGGCGACGCTCACGCTCGCAGAGCCGGATAAACTGTTCCGCCGTCCCGGCCACGTCCGTCAGGCGGTATTCCAGATGGAAATTCTGTGTCCGCGGCAGCAGGTCGATGTCGCCGTGCGGATAGACATACATGCCCCGACCGCCGCCGAGCAGATCGATCATCGCGTAGCTGGTGAGAAGCGTATTGACGTAGCTGAGACCGACGATGGAACGTCCGGTCGCGAACAGGCTCGTATGCAGGCTGGAACCGGTCAGGGCGGCGATCTGCGGCCGATCGCGATAGAGCCGTATCTGCTGCCCGAGCCGGAGTGTTTCCGGGTGGACGATATCGAAGCCAGCGCGTGAGAGACGGTCGGAAAATTCCTCCTCGTTCACGATCCTGCCGACACCGGCTGGCAATCGGGACTTGCTCATATAGACAGGCGTATCGTCCGGACTCGCCGGCATGCCGCCGGTGAGGATATCGCCGATTTTATGGCAGAACCGGCCGAACACCCTGTAGGCGAAACCGGTCTCCTCGAACGCGGGACCCGGGATCACCAGCTCGGCTATGAGCGTCGGACGGTCGAAGCTGACGAAATGCTCCCGCGCCAGACCGAGTGCGGCGAAGATGTCGGCAAGGAACGGGAGGGCGAACAGGGCGGCAAGGTCAGCCAGGGGATGGCACAGGATCTTGATGTCGCGATCTGTGCTTTCCAGTAGCGGCCAGTAGCGGGACAGGGTGGACAACAGGAAATGGCCGTAATGGCCATGCAACGGACCGCCATAGATGTAACGCGCCTCCGGCGCGCGATCGGCGATCCGGTCGTGTCGAAGCGGGGAGATCGGCGAGGTCAGATGAGCCTGATGGCCGGGGCCGCGGAACGATCCCGCCAGACCGACGAACCGTCCGCCGTGATCGAAAATTCCCCACGGCAAATCGGAACCGTTGCGCGGGACGTAGATCGCCTCCCGAAGCGTCAGGGTCGACGGCTCGCCGTCGAGCATCACCTCGCTGCCCTGTATGTCCGTGCAGCTCAACAGCGGCATCGGCGGGCTTGCGATCCCGGCCCCGCCCTCACGCCTTCGGCGCGCGTTTCTCCGGCACGGAATCGTTGGCGGCGGCCGGCGCCTCGGTGACCACCGAGCTGATGGTGTCGCGCAGTACCTGCACGCGCACGTTGGGCGCGATCTCCACCTCGATCTCGCTCGACCCCTCCTTGACCCGCTGCACCACGCCGATGATGCCGCCCGCGGTCACCACGCGGTCGCCGCGACGCAGCGCCGACAGGGTCGCCTTGAGCTGCTTCTGCCGCTGCTGCTGCGGACGCAGCAGCAGGAAATAGAACACCGCGAACACCAGCACGATCGGCAGCACCGAGGCGAACTGGCCGAGACCGCCGAGCGGGCCGGCATTGGCGGCCGCATCCTGGGCATAGGCGGTCGAGATCAAC
>CAIMSN010000062.1 GCA_903844135.1 uncultured Rhodospirillales bacterium
CTCGCGCGACAGCTCGTACAGGCGGCGGATCGCCTGCTGCGGCTTGATGATCGCCGAAGGCGCCTGGTCCTGCTTGAACGCCAGGCTGTCGATCGCGCGCCAGGCCTCGATCTGCCGCCACCAGGCGGCCAGGCCCTCGCGTTCCGCGCCCGCGTCCGACGCGCGCCACGCCTCGATCATCATCTCGATCGCCCGGCCGGCATCGCCGACCACCGGGATGTCGACCTGCACGATCTTGTTGATCGAGGAGGGATCGATGTCGACATGGATCTTGGTCGAGTGCGGCGAGAACGCGTCCAGCCGACCGGTCACCCGGTCGTCGAACCGCGCGCCCAGATTGATCAGCAGGTCGCAGCCATGGGTGGCGAGGTTCGCCTCGTAGGTCCCGTGCATGCCGAGCATGCCCAGGAACTGCGGATCGGTGGTCGGGAAGGCGCCCAGCCCCATCAGCGTCGAGGTGCAGGGAAACCCGGTCATCCGCACCAGGCGCCCCAGCGCCTCGGACGCGGCCGGCCCGGCATTGATCACCCCGCCGCCGGTATAGAACAGCGGGCGGTGCGCGCGCTTCATCGCCGCCACCGCATCGGCGATCGCGGCGCGCGCCGGTTCGCGCACCGGGCGGTAGGAGCGATGCGGCGCCTCCGACGCCGCGGCGTAGACCGCCTGCCCGACCATGATGTCCTTCGGCAGATCGACCACCACCGGGCCCGGACGGCCGCTGCGGGCGACGTAGAACGCCTCGTGCAGGGTGCGGGCCAGATCGCCGGGCCGCTTGACCAGGTAGTTGTGCTTGGTGGCCGGCCGGGTGATGCCGGTGGTGTCGGCCTCCTGGAAGGCGTCGTTGCCGATCATGTGGGTCGGCACCTGGCCGGTCAGGCAGACGATCGGAATCGAATCCATCAGCGCATCGACCAGTCCGGTCACCGCATTGGTCGCCCCCGGCCCCGACGTCACCAGCACCACGCCGACCTTGCCGGTCGAGCGCGCATAGCCCTCCGCCGCATGCACCGCGGCCTGCTCGTGACGGACCAGGATGTGCCGGACCGAGTTCTGCTTGAACATCGCGTCGTAGATCGGCAGCACCGCGCCGCCCGGATAGCCGAACACGATCTCGACCTGCTGCTCCTGCAGGACGCGCATGAGCACCTCGGCGCCGTTCAGCGCGGAACCGCCGAGCGTCTGGCTCCTGGCGGCGTCCTTCGGATCGATCGAGGCGTTCATGCTCTGCTCCTGTCCCGCGCTCCGGCCTCGCACAGCCGGATCGCGAAGCCGGTGCTCTATGCCCGCACCGATCCCGCGTCAACGGCACCGAGAACGAATGGGATCAATTTATCATCGTTCCTTTCCGAAAATTGCGTCATATCAGCTATGCGCGTGGCTAAAATTAGTGTCCGGTCCGGCGCCGCCAGCGGATGGTGCGCGAACCAGGTGGCCTGGCGCTTGGTGTAGCGTGCTTGCGCCGACACCGCGCGACGCCCCGCCTCCTCCAGGGTCAGGACCCCGCCCAGACAGGCGGCCAGTTCCGGCACGCCGTGCGCGCGCATCGCCGGCAAGTCCGGCGACAGCCGCAGCGACAGCAGCGCCCGCACCTCGTCCAGCGCGCCGTCCTCCAGCATCGTCGCGAAGCGCAGCCCGATCGCCTGCCTGAGCGCAGGCCTGGGCGGATCGAGCCGGATCGCGGTGAACTGGCAGGGCGCCGCCGGCAGCTTGGGCGCGCGCGACCAGGCGGCCATGCCGCGTCCGGTGCCGCGCCACACCTCCCAGGCCCGCGCCAGTCGCTGACCGTCCGACGGGCGCAGCCGCGCGGCACTCTCCGGATCGACCGCTTCCAGCCGGCCATGCAGGCCGGCGGCGCCGATCTCGGCGAGCAGCGCCCTTGCCTCCTGCCGCGCCGCGTCGCCGGGATCGTCGATCGGCGCGAGCCCGTCGGTCAGGGCACTCAAATAGAGCCCGGTGCCGCCGCACAGGATCGGCAGCCGCTCCTGCTCCCAGGCCTCCTGCAGGGCGGACAGCGCAACCGCCCGCCACCAGGCGACGTTGCCCGGATCGGACGGCGGCCGAATCCCGTACAGACGGTGCGGCGCACGCCTTGCATCGTCGGCGCCCGGCTGCGCGGTCAGGACACCGAGGCCGGCATAGACCTGCATGGAATCCGCATTGATGACCGTCCCGCCCAGCCGTGCCGCCAGATCGAGCGCCAGCGCGGACTTGCCGCTGCAGGTTGGGCCAGCGACGATCAGGCACCGTCTCACGCCGGTCGCGTGCATGGCTGCTCCGCCTTGCCTGTTTTCGGCATCCCTGCCACCAACCCGCCTCTCTCGCGCGCCATCATCGCACCATCATAACCGGGCCTCGCCGTTTCGCTCATGACGCTGCCATTCGTGCTCACCCTGGTCGCCCGGCGAGACGCCACGACGCTCACCCGGGCGGCGATCGAGGAAGCGCGCGAGCTGGTCTCCGGACAGGCTGCGATCGTTCTGTCCGACGGCGAGGCGGCCGACATCTTCTGCCCGGCGCCGTCCACCGCCTTCTCCGACAGCAATCCCGGCCTGCCGGCGATCCGCGCCAGGTTCGCCGACCGCGCCATCGACGTGGTGCTGACCCGTTCGCGCGGCCGGCGCAAGGGCCTGCTGGTGGCGGACATGGACAGCACCATCGTCGCCTCCGAGACGCTGGACGACCTGGCCGCCCGCGCCGGGGTCGGCGCCCGCGTCGCCGAGATCACAAGGCGGTCGATGAACGGCGAGATCGATTTCGCCGATGCGCTGCGCGAGCGGGTCGGACTGCTGAAGGGTCTCGACGCCGCCCATCTCGACGCCACCTGGGCGCAGACCCGTCTGACCGGCGGCGCCCGCACCCTGGTCGCCACCATGCGTGCGCACAATGCGCTGACCGCCCTGGTCTCCGGCGGCTTCACCTGGTTCACCGCCAGGGTCGCCGAGGCCTGCGGGTTCGAGGTGCATCACGCCAACCAGCTCGGCATCGAGGCCGGCCGGCTGACCGGAAAGGTGGCGCAGCCGATCCTGGGACGCGCCGCCAAGCTGGACTCGCTGCGGTCGCTGGCCGCCGCCCGGTCGCTGCAGCCGCGCGCGACGCTCGCGGTCGGCGACGGCGCCAACGATCTCGACATGCTGCGCGAGGCCGGGCTCGGCATCGCCTTCCACGCCAAGCCGATCGTCGCCGAGCAGACCGCGAACCGGATCGACCATGCCGACCTGCGCGCGCTGCTGTTCGCGCAGGGCTACCGGGCGGCGGATTTCCGCGAATGACCCGCCTGTGGATCCTGTCCGACCTGCATCTCGAATCCAGGACCTACCCGCAATCCTATCGCCCGGCGCGGCCGGATTTCGACGTGCTGGTGGTGGCCGGCGACGTGTTCCAGGGCGACCCGGACCATGCGCTCGCGGTCGTCGCCGACCTCGCCGACGGCAAGCCGGCGGTGTTCGTGATGGGCAACCACGAATACTGGAACGGCAGCGTCCCCGGCGAGCTCGCCGCCGCGCGATGCGAGGCCGCCAGGCTGGGCGTCACCCTGCTCGAGGGCGACGAGGTCGAGATCGCCGGCCTGCGCTTCCTCGGCGGCACGCTGTGGGCCGACGGCACGCTCGGCGGCTATCGCCTGCCGCCCTCCGCGCTCACCGGCGAGCAGATCGAGATCTCCGCCGGCGTCGAGGGCAGCCGGCCGCTCACCAACGCCGACGCCGCCCGGCTGCATGCGCAGTTGCGCACGCGGCTGGAGATCCAGCTCTCCGGGCCGAGGGACGGCCGGCCGGTGGTGGTGGTGACGCATCACGCGCCGCACCCGGCCTGCATGCCGGAGCATCTCTGGGGAAGCTGGGCGGCCGGAAACTCCGCCTCCGACCTGTCGCATCTGACCGATACCGGACTGGTCGATCTCTGGGTGCATGGCCATACCCACCGTACCGAGATGCTGACCCGTCCGGGCGGCACCCGGATCGTCAGCAACGCCGCCGGACCGCAGCGCGGCAACGTCGCCTTCCGCGACGACCTGGTGCTCGAGCTGGTCCCGTCCAATGACGGGTCGGTCGCCCGCATCCACGCCGCCGCCTGCTGAGAGACCGTCTGCAAACGCGCCCTGGCGGCCATCCGCGGGCCATGGCCTGCGCGTCGGTGCTCACGACCTGGAGGTCGCTCCGCGCCGCCTCTGACTCGCCAGGCCACGTTTTCAGACGGTCTTTGAGGGGCCGCCGGGCGAAGCCGGATTCAGCCGAGCATCGATAGGGCGCGCAGGAAGAAGTCCTCGCCGCCGAAATTGCCGGATTTGAGGGCCATCGACAGGGCGGGCCCGGCGCCAGCCAGGCTGCGCAGCACCGGTACGCCGGGCGCGATCTCGCCGCCGACCGAGAACGCTCGGATGCCGAGCCGGTCGACCACGGCGCCCGAGGTCTCGCCGCCGGCGACCACCAGCCGTCGCAGACCGCCGGCGACCAGGCGCTCGGCGATATCGGCCAGCGCCTGCTCCACCGCATGGCCAGCCTCGGCACCGCCATGGGCCTGTTGCATCGCCCGCACCGCGTCGGGCGTGTCGCTGCTGGCGATCAGCACCGTCCGGTCCTGCGACGCCGCCCAGGCAAGCGCGTCGTCGACGACGGCCTGGCGGCCGCCTTCGAGCAGGCGGGCGACATCGAGGCGGTGACAGGCGATCCCGCCCGCTGCGGCGGCGTCGATCTGTCGCCGGGTCGCGGCGGAGCAGCTTCCGGCCAGGATCGCCGCGGCGCCGTCGCCCGGCGCGTCGGCCAGCGCGGGCGCTGCCGGGTCGGTGTCGTGCCTCCTTGCTCTCGTCCGGACCAGCGCCCGGGCGAGACCGGCGCCGAGTCCGGACGCGCCGGTGGAGAGGGGCCCGCGCAGCGCCGCCTCGCCCAGCACGTCGAGGTGACGCGCCGCGACCGCGTCGGCGATCGCAGACCCGGCCTCCGGCACTGCCGCCAGCGCATCGCACACCGCATCCGCGCCGCGCTCGACGACGTCGAACGGGATCAGCCCGACCGGCGACGCGCTCTGACGCCGCAGCACCCTGACCAGGTTGGAATCGCGCATCGGGTTGAGCGGATGGTCCCGCAGCGGGCTCTCGTGCAGCGGCACGCCGTTCACGAACAGGTGGCCCTGGAAGACGCTGCGCCCGGTCTCGGGGAACGCCGGATTGACCAGAACCGGCCCGCCGCCGGCGCGCGCGCGCAGGGCGTCGGTCACCGGACCGATATTGCCGGCGTCGGTCGAATCGAACGTCGAGCAGATCTTGAACATGACGTGCCCGGCGCCCTGGGCGCGCAGCCACGCCTCGGCGGACAGAGACAGCGACACCGCCAGCTCGGCCGGGACCGACCGGCTCTTGAGCGAGACGACCACCGCGTCGGTCTCCGGCAGCGCCAGACCGGCCTCGGGCACGCCGATCGTCTGCACGGTGCGCAGCCCGTTCTGGCGCAGCACGTTGGCGACGTCCGAGGCGCCGGTGTAGTCGTCGGCGATCACGCCGAGCAGGATGCTCATGCCGCCTTGCTCCTGGCGTAGGGCGCGAACCAGCCGAGCCCGGCGACGGTTTCGGCGCGCGGGCGATATTCGCAGCCGACGAACCCGTCATAGCCGAGCCGGTCCAGCTCTCCGAACAGGAACGGCCAGTTCAGCTCCTCGCCGTCCGGCTCGTTGCGCGACGGCACGCTGGCGATCTGCACATGGCCGATCAGCGGCAGCATCGCGCGCAGCGCCATCGTCACGTCGCCATGCAGGATCTGGCGATGATACAGGTCGAACTGCAGCCGCACGTTCGAGACCGGCAGCGAATCGATGAAGTCCGCGGTCCAGGCGAAATCGTTGAGGAAATAGCCCGGCATGTCGCGGCCGTTGATCGGCTCGAGCACCAGGGTCAGCCCCTCCGCACCGACCGCATCCGCGGCCATCAGCACCGCGTCGCGATAGGCGCGCAGCGAGTCCGCGTTCGCGCGCTCTGCGATGCCCGCCATCAGATGCAGGCGGCGCACGCCGGTGGCCTTCGCGTAGCGCAGCGCGGTGGCGATCGTCGCAGGCAGCGCGCCGGCGCGCGCCGGCAACGCCGCCAGACCGCGATCGCCGGCGTCCCAGTCTCCCGGCGGCATGTTGAACAGGGCCAGCTCCAGCCGATTGCGCGCGAGACGCTCCGCCACCTGGTCCGGTTCCAGCGCGTAGGGGAACAGGCACTCGACCGCGGCGAAACCGGCCTCCGCCGCGGCGTCGAACCGGTCGGCAAACGGCAGCTCGTTGAACATCATCGTCAGGTTGGCGGCAAAGCGCGGCATCGGCGGCGTCCCTCACTCACGGCCGGGCAAAGTCAGGCCGGCGATCTGCGCATAGAGTCTGGCCACCGAGGAATCGTCGTCCTTGCCCATCCCGGCAGCGGCGGTCATCAGATACATCTGCAGCGCGGCACCGGCGACCGGAACCGGAAAACGGTCGGCGCGCGCCATGTCCAGCACGATGCCGAGATCCTTGGTGAAGATGTCGACCGCGCTGCGGGGGGTGTAGTCGCCGTCCAGGACGTGCGGCATACGGTTCTCGAACATCCAGCTATTGCCGGCCGACTTCGTGATCACCTCGTAAACCCGCGCCAGGTCCAGACCCTGCCTCGCGGCGAACGCCATCGCCTCGCACGCCGCGGCGATATGCACCCCGGCCAGCAACTGGTTGACCATCTTGAAGGCGGCGCCCTGCCCGGCTTGGTCGCCGAGCTCGTACAGCGTGCCGGTCATCGCATCGAGGGCGGGGCGCGCGCGATCGAACGCCTCCCTGGTCCCCGACGCCAGCATGGTCAACTGCCCGTCGGCGGCGCGCGCGGCACCGCCGCTCATCGGCGCGTCGAGATAATGCCGGCCGCTCTCCTCCAGCCGCGCCGCCAGCGCGCGGGCGCGGTCCGGCGCCATGGTCGCCGACGAGACGAACACCCCGCCCGGCGCCATCGTCGCGGCGCAGCCGGTCTCGCCGAACAGCACCTGCTCGGTCTGGTCGGCATTGACCACCACCGCGATCACGCACTCCGCGCCCTGCGCCGCCTCGCCGGGCGTGCCGCCGATCGCCACGCCCTGGGCTGCGAAGCGCGCGCAGGCGGCCTGGTTGACGTCGAAGCCGGAGACCGGAAAGCCGGCGCGCAGCAGCGACGACGCCATGCCGCCGCCCATCGATCCCAGCCCGAGCACGGTGCACCGCATCCGCGCCTTGCCGCCCGACCCATCCGTAGGCGCGTCGTTCATCAGTTCCGTACTCCGAGACGCGCTTGCGTGGTTGCGCTACCATGGCCAGGATGCCGCGCGCCGGCGGCAAGATAAAGAGCCGGCGAGCCAGGAGGAAGCGCCGCATGACCGAGACCAGGATGCGCGAGCAGATCTGTCTGTTCGCCCGCTCGCTGTTCGAGCGCGGGCTGACGCACGGCTCGTCCGGCAATATCAGCGTGCGGCTCGACGATGGCGGCCTGCTGACCACGCCCACCGACAGTTCGATGGGGTTTCTCGACCCGGCCAGGCTCACCAGGCTCGACCGGTCGGGCCGGGTGCTGTCCGGGGACAAGCCGACCAAGGAGCTGCCGCTGCACCAGGCGCTGTACGAGACGCGGGCCAAGTCCGGCGCGATCGTGCATCTGCATTCCACCCATTCGGTCGCCGTCTCGATGCTGCCCGGCATCGATCCCGACGCGGTGCTGCCGCCGCTGACCGCCTATTCGGTGATGCGGGTCGGCCGCATTGCCCTGGTGCCTTATTACCGTCCGGGCGATCCGGCGGTAGCCGACGCGATCCGCGGCCTCGCCGGCCGCTACGCTTCGGTGCTGCTGGCCAATCATGGCCCCGTCGTCGCCGGCAAGACCCTGGAGGCCGCGATCTACGCCACCGAGGAGCTGGAGGAGACCGCCAGGCTGCATCTGATGCTGCGCGGCCTGAATCCGCGCCTGCTCACCCAGGCGCAGGTCGACGACCTGGTTCGGCATTTCGACCTCGACCCGCCCTGATCCGCTCTGATCCGCTTCAGGCAGCCGCCTGGGCGTGGGCCGGGCCGTCGAGCGCGGCGAGGCGCTGCGCCAGCCGCTCCATGCCGAGCCGCGGACTGCTCAATACCGGCACCGGCACCGCATCGCCGAGACCGTCGGCGACCCGTCCCATCGAGACCTGCGCCAGCACGATCAGGTCGACCTCCGCCGCCAGCGCGACCAGGGCGTCGGCGACGATCCTGTCATGCGTCGCGGTGTCGCCGGCCAGCAGGGCGTCGAACGCGCCCTCGCACAGGCGCTTGACCAGATGCACCGGCTTGCCTGCCGACGCGGCGGTGGCCTCGATCAGCCGCGCGGTCGGATCGAGCGTGGTCTGCACGGTCGCGGCCACGCCGATCCGGCTCGCCCGCGCCACCGCCTGTTCGGCCATCGCGACGTCGATCTTGAGCACCGGGATGTCGAGCAGCGCCGCGCCCACGTCCGACGCCTCGCCGACCGACGAGCAGCAATTCAGGATCATCGCCGCCCCCATCTCCTGGCCGATGGTCATGTATTGCGACAGCCTGCGCGTCACCGCCGGCGTCACCCGGCCTGCCGCCATGGTGTCCTTGAGCAGGCTGTCATCGACCAGGTTGACCAGCCTGACGCCGGGGATCAACTCCGGCGCCAGGGCGTTGAGCGGAGCGACGGTCACCGGTCCGGTATGCACCGCGACCACGAGTCTTTGTTTCTGCACGATCCCACACTCCGCTCTCGAGACGATGTACGCTCAGACCTTCACGTAGTCGCGCCAGCTATGCTTCTCCTTGAAGCCGAGCATGGTGCGCGCCTTCTTGTTCGACAGCAGGCTCTCGAACTCGCCCATCTCGCCGCGAACCTCCACGTTCGGATAATACCGGCTGACCAGCTCGGCGGTCGGCAGGTCCGACGAGGAGCTGTCGTTCACCGCGTTGAACACCTGGTAACCGAGACCGTCGGTCTCGACGCCGAGTCGCACCAGCTCGCCGAGATCGCGGGCGTCGATGTAGCTCCAGGCGATCCGCTTGCGGAAACCCGGCTTGGCGAACCAGCCGGGGAACAGCGCATACTCGCTGGGCTCGATCACGTTGCCGATCCGCAGCGCGTAGATGTCGGTGCCGGTGCGCAGCGCGAACGCCTCCGCGGTGCGCTCGTTGCAGATCTTGGAGGTGGCGTAGCTGTCCATCGGCTTGACCGGATACTCCTCGTCGAGCGGGAAATATTCCGGATCGCGATGGCCGTGCGCGAACACGATGCCGTAGGTCGTCTCGCTGGAGGCGATGATCACCTTCTTGATGCCGAGCTTGGTGGCGGCATCGAGCACGTTGTAGGTGCCCATCACGTTGATCCGATAGACCTCGTTGTCCGGCACGATCATGATGCGGGGGATCGCCGCGAAATGCACCACCGCATCGAAATGCGACGGGCTGAGATCGGAGTCGAACTCGTGCAGCCCGGCATAGGACGAGAACGCGTTGAAGAGCTGGCCCGCATCGGTGATGTCGGTGATCAGCGTGCGCACCTTCGGGTTGTCCAGCGGCTTGGTGTCTATGTTCAACACCTCGTAGCCCTGGTCCAGAAGATACTGGACGACGTGGCGGCCGGCCTTGCCGCTGCCGCCGGTGAAGAGGATGCGCTTCATGCGGTCTGTTCCCTATCGTTCAGAATTTGTACTGGTCGATGTTGGTGGCGTCGAACACCAGCGGCTTGCTGAACACGATCACGCCGTCCTTGGCGGTGAAGTCGCCGAGATCGCCGGCGGTGAAGCTGCCGTTCGGCTCGATCGCGTTGTTGGCGGCCAGGCGGGCGACATACATCACCAGCGCGCCCTCCTTGACTTCGTCCCAGAGCGGGCTGGCCTTGATGATGCCCGACTTCACGTACTGCCGGATCGAATCCGGATCGCTGCAGCCGGTGACGAACACCTTGCCGGTCTTGCCGAGCTTCTCGACCGCTGCCGCAGCACCCACCTCGGCGGCGCCGTCCGGCGCGATGATGCCGGTCACGTCGGGGTTGGCCTGCAGGATGTTGAGCCCTGCGGTCAGCGACTGCGACGGGCTGGACTGGCCGTACTGGGTGGTGACGATCTTCATGTCCGGGTAGGTCGCGGTCATGTAGGCGGTCAGCGCCTTGATCCACTCGTTCTGGATGGTGGCGTCCGGCGTGGACGAGAGAATCGCGATCTTCGCCTTGGGTCCGGCATATTTGGCGACGGATTCGACCAGCGCCTTGCCGAACTCGGCATAGTCGGTGTTCTGGATGAAGAAGTCGCGCGCGTCGGCGGCGACGTCGCTGTCGTACGACACCACCTTGATGCCGGCCTTGCGGGCGCGACGCAGCGACGGCGCAAGCTGGGTCGGATTGTTGGAGGTGGTGGTGATCACGTCGAAGCGACGCGCGATCAGGCTGTTGAACACGTCGACCTGGCCCTGCGCCGACGCCGTCACCGGACCGGTATAGAGGAAGTTGATGTTCAGCGTCTTCGCGGCGGCGATCGCGCCCTGCTCATTGGCCTTGAACACCGACAGGCCGATCAGCTTCGGCACCATCGCCACCTTGATCCTCTTGGCGGTGTCGATGTCGGCGGCCTGCGCGGCCAGGCCGATACACGCCAGCATCGGCAGGCTGGCGATCGCGGCCCGAACGGCCGAGCGACGGGAGATGGGAGAGATTTTCATGACAGACTGTCCGTTTCCGATGTTGGTTTCTTGTTTCATTCGGCGGGCGCCGTTCCGCTGCGCCGGAACCGGCCCAGCAGCGTCGACAGGCCGGTTCCCCGGCCGGCGAACAGGTTCTTCACCGCGATCGCGCCGAGCAGGATCGCGCCGGTGAGCATGGTGGTGACCATGTCGGAGAAGCCGGCGATCAGCATGCCCTGACGGAGCATGCCGAGCAGCAGCACGGCGATCACCACGCCGACGATGCTGCCCTCGCCGCCGAAGATGCTGACGCCGCCGAGCACCACGGTGGTGATGGTGCTGAGCAGCAGCAGGTCGCCCATGTCGGGCCTGACCGCGCTGTAGTAGGCGGCCAGCACGATGCCGGCCAGCGCCGCCATCGTCCCGCTGATCACGTAGGACAGCGTCAGCACCTGCCGCACCCGGACGCCGGAATAGCGCGCCGCGTCGGTGTTGTAGCCGATCATCACCACCCTGCGGCCGAAGGTCGAGCGACCGATCAGCAGCGAGAACAGCACCGCCAGGATCGCGAACAGCACGATCTGCACCGGCAGCCAGCCGATCGCCCCGGTGCCGACCCGGTTGAACGCATCCGGGAACCCGGAGGGCGGATTGTCGCCGGCGATCGCCACACCGACGCTGCCGTAGATGAAGCTGGTCGCCAGCGTGGCGATCAGCGGCTCGGTGCGCAGCCGGGTGATGATCAGCCCGTTCACCAGTCCGAGCAGCCCGCCGGCGAGCAGCCCGATCAGCGCCGACAGCCAGATCGAGACATGCAGGCCGCTCCACAGCGACGCCATCACGATCGCCGCCAGCCCGGCGATCGCGCCGACCGACAGGTCGATTCCGCCGGTCAGGATCACCGTGGTCAGGCCGAGAGCGACAAAGCCGAACGGCAGGAAGTTCTCCGTCAGCGCCAGGAAGCCGGCGAAGCCGGGATAGAAGCCCGGCACGCCTGCGATCAGGCCGGCGGTGAGCAGCAGCAGCAGCGCCAGCAGCGCCCGCTCCCAGTTGCCCAGCGGCAGTCGGCGGGTCCGGCCGCGCCGCGCCGTGACCTCGTTGCGCAATGCCGGGGCGACGTCGTTCATGCCGTCCTCCTGGAACCGGCGGTGACGGCGATCAGGATCATCAGCCCCTCGCCGGCGGAGTACCAGATCGGCGGCACATGCACGAACACCAGAGCCGTCAGCACCACGCTCAGGAACAGCGCCCCCAGCACGCTGCCGATCACCGGCCCGCGCCCGCCGGAGATCGCCGTGCCGCCGATCAGTGCGACGGCGATCGACTGCAGCTCCATATGGTCGCCGGTGCCGGTCGTGACCGTCGCCGATCCCGTGTAGGAGACGAACATCAGCCCGGCGAGCGCCGCCAGCACGCCACAGACCGCATAGGCGCCGACCTGGGTCGCGGTCACCGGAATGCCGGCATTGTACGAGGCGGCCTGGTTGTTGCCGATCGCCAGGATCGCGCGGCCGAACCGGCTGTGGCCGATCACGAACCAGATCGCCGCCAGCACCGCGCCCAGAACCAGCACCGGGATCGGCACGATGCCGAGCACGGTGCCGTTGCCGAGCGCGGCATAGGCGGCGGGCACCGACGTCACCTGGGTGCCGTCGGAATAGAGAAAGATCAGCCCGCTATAGAGGCTGTACGTGCCGAGCGTGGTGATGATCGGCGGGATCGCCAGCTTGGCCACCAGCAGCCCGTTGAGCGTGCCGAGAATCACCCCGATCGCCAGCGCCAGACCGAACGCGCCGAGCAGCGGCAGGCCGCCGGTCTGCGCCATCAGTCCGGTCACCATGGCGCTGAGGCCCAGCACCGGCGCCACCGAAAGATCGATCCCGCGCGTCGCGATCACCAGGGTCTGGCCGAGCGCCAGCAGCGACAGCACGACGCAGTTCAGCACCATGAAGCGCAGGTTCTGCAGCGACATGAAGCCATGATCCACCAGCCCGACCAGCAGGATTGTGGCGACGGTGACGCCGATCAGCACCAGCGCGCGCGGATCGCGGCGCGCAGCACCCGCCCGCTCGCGCACCGGTATCGCCGCCGTCGCGCTCATGCCGCCACCTCGACGCCGTCCTGCGCCTCCGCATGGCCGAGATAGGACCGGCCCACCCGCTCCGGCGTGATCGCCTCGCCGGACAGCTCGGCGACGATCCTGCCCTCATAGACGGACAGGATCCGGTCGCAGAGCCTGACCAGCTCCTCCATCTCCGAGGAGATCACCAGGATCGCCATGCCTTCGCGGGCCAGCTCCTCGATCAGGGCGTAGATCTCGTCCTTGGCGCCGACATCGACGCCGCGCGTGGGCTCGTCGAGGATCGCCACGCTCGGCGACAGGCCCATCCACTTTCCGAACACCACCTTCTGCTGGTTGCCGCCCGACAGCTCGCGCAGCGTCTGGTCGGTGCCGGCGCAGCGCACACGGTAGCGGCGCACGGTCTCCGCACCGATCCTGTCCTCGTCGGCGTGATCCATCAAACCGAGACGGCTGCGCACGCGCGAGATCAGCCCGGACGTCACGTTCTGCGCGATCGTCATCGGCAGCACCGCACCGTGGCGGGCACGGTCTTCCGGTGCGTAGACCAGGCCCCTTTCGATGATCGCATGCGTCTGCAGCGTCGAGATATCCTCGCCGGCCAGCGTCACGCTGCCGGAGTCGCGTGCGCGCAGGCCGAAGATGGTCTCGGCGATCTCGGTGCGGCCGGCACCGACCAGGCCGGCCAGGCCTAGAATCTCGCCGCGATGCAGGGTGAATCCGACATCGGCGAATCGGCTGCCATGCGCGAGACCCTTCACCACCAGGGCGGGCTGGTCGGTGGCGCAGCTCCAGCTCCGGCGCGGGATCGTGCGCATCTCGCGGCCGACCATCCGCGACAGCAGCCGGGTGCGATCGAACTGCGGCCGGGCCACGCTGTCGACCAGCATGCCGTCGCGAAGCACGCTGACATGGTCGGAGATTTCCAGAACCTCGTCCATGCGGTGGCTGATGAAGGCGAGCGTGTAGCCCTCGTCGCGCAGGTGGCGCATGGTGGCGAACAGATGCTCGACCTCATGCGTGGTCAACGGCGAGGTCGGCTCGTCGAACAAAATCACCCGGCAGCCGCGCAGCAGCGCCTTGGCGCATTCGATCTGCTGCTGCTGCGCGATCGACAGGCTGCGGCTCAGCGCGCCGACGTCGATGTCCAGGCTGAGCGTGTCGAGCGCCGCGCGCGCCCGCGACCGCATCGCCCGCCAGTCGATCCGCTTGACCAGACCGGTCGTGGTCGGCAACTGGCCGACGAACATCGTCTCCGCGACGGTCAGTTCCGGCATCAGGGCCGGCTCTTGCGGCACCAGATAGATCCCGCGCGCATGCGCCTCGTGCGGCGCGGCGAACGAGACCGCGTCCCCGTCGATCGCGAGCGTGCCGCCGTTCGGACGCACCAGTCCCGCCATCACCTTGAACAGGGTGGATTTCCCGGCGCCGTTCTCGCCCATCATGGTATGCACGCAGCCGGGCTCGAGCGTGACGTCGATGCCGCGCAAGACCGCGACCGGCCCGTAATTCTTGGTGATGCCACGGGCGCGATAGACGCCGCTGCCAGCTTCGTGCGCTACGGACTCGGGCATCCCGCCATGCTCCTGAACATCCCCTGTCTCACTGGCTCCTTGTCGTGCGCGTCGAGGGAGGGCTGCGCACGGTCGGCCTTGGGGCGGACCCTAGACGCCCGATCATGGTAGCGCAACCATCAATCGTCGTCCTGCCCGGGGCCAGACGTTTGGCGACCGCCGGTCTGGGCGCTAAGCTCGGCGCCGATGAGCTCGCACAGCCCGAAACGCCCGGCCGCCAGCGGAAGCACCGGTTCGAGCCGGGCCCCGATCGCGCGACGGCGCGCCACCACCAGCGCCGTCACGCTCAAGGACGTGGCCGAGCGCGCCGGCGTCGCGCCGATCACCGTCTCGCGCGCCCTGAACGCGCCGGGCAGCGTGTCGGCGACGCTGCGGGCCTCGATCGATCGCGCGGTGGCCGAGCTGGGCTACGTGCCGAACCGCTTCGCCGGCATGCTGGCCTCGGCGGAAAGCCGGGTGATTCCGGTGATCGTGCCGTCGCTCTCGAACGCGGTGTTCGTCGAGGTGATCCAGGGCATCCAGACGGTCCTGGAGGATGCCGGCTATCAGCTCCTGCTCGGCAACACGATGTACGACCTGGCGCGCGAGACCGAGCTGGTCTCCACCCTGCTCGGCTGGTCGCCCGCCGGCATCATCGTCGCCGGCCTGCGCCATGCCGAACGCACCAGCGCGCTGCTGCGCGGCTGCGGCCGGCCGCTGGTCGAGATCATGGAACTCGGCGCCAGGCCGATCGACATGAATGTCGGCCTGTCGCATCTCAAGGCCGGCATGATGATGGGCCGGCACCTGATCGAGCGCGGCTATCGGCGGATCGGCTTCGTCGGCGGCCGGCTGGACGCGGATTACCGCGCCATGCAGCGCTTCCGTGGCCTCGATCGGGCGCTCGCCGACGCCGGGCTGCGACGACGGCCGCCCTTCACCTACGATGCGCCCTCCAGCCCGGAGATGGGCGGCCGGCAGTTGCTCCTGGCGCTGCAGCAGGCGCCGGATCTCGACGCCCTGTTCTTCGCCAACGACGATCTGGCGGTCGGCGCCCTGCTGCGGGCGGCGCGCGACGGCATCGACGTGCCGGGACGCATCGCCATCGCCGGATTCAACGGTCTGGATATCGGTGCGCTCACCAGCCCGTCTTTGACCAGCATCGTCTCGCCGCGCCTCGATATCGGCGCGATCGCCGCCGCGAAGCTGCTCGCCCGCATCACCGGCGCCGCGCCGGGTCCGGCTCGCGTCGATGTCGGCTGCAAGCTGGCGATTCGCGAAAGTACTTGAAAGGAAGATCATGACTGCAAGGATCGGTTTCGCGGGCCTCGGCCTGATGGGTCATGGCATGGCCAGCAACCTGCTGGAGAAGGGGTTCCCCCTGACGGTTCTGGCGCATCGCAAGCGCGAGGCGGTCGACGATCTGGTCGGACGCGGCGCCAGGGAGGCCGCCAGCGCGCGGGCGCTCGGCGAAGCCAGCGACATCGTCGTTCTGTGCGTCACCGGCAGCACGCAGGTCCGCGCCCTGGTGGACGGGCCGGACGGGCTCGGCGCCTGCGGCCACGCGCTGCTGGTGGTCGATTGCTCGACCTCCGAACCGGCGGTGACCCAGGCGCTGGCGGAGAGCCTGAAACCGTCCGGCATCACCCTGATCGACGCGCCGCTGAGCCGGACGCCGAAGGAGGCCTGGGCCGGCACGCTCGACGTCATGGTCGGCGGCGCGCCGGAGGACGTCGCCCGCGCCAGGCCGGTGCTCGAGGCGTTCGCCGGACGGATCGTCGAGACCGGCCCGACCGGCAGCGGCCACATGATGAAGCTGCTGAACAATTTCGTGTCGCTGGGCTACGCCGCCCTCTATGCGGAAGCCCTGACGCTGGGCACCAAGGCCGGCGTCTCGCCGCGCGTGTTCCACGACGTGATCCGCGGCGGCCGCATGGACTGTCCGTTCTTCCAGACCTTCTTCGAATACGTGGTGGGCGGAAATCCCGAGGCGCACAAATTCACCCTGTCCAACGCGCTCAAGGACCTCACCTATCTGTCCGGCTTCGCCAATGCCTCCGCCACCGCCAACCCGGTCGGCGCCTCGGTGCGCAACAGCTTCGCCCTGGCGGTGGGCCAGGGGCACGGCGCGGGCTACGTGCCGACCCTCTCCGACATCATCGCCCGCGCCAACGGCGTGACGCTCGACGGTTCGCCGGGATCAGTCTGAGGCAACCGCCTGGTGCGGCCGCCCGGCCAGCGGGCGCAGCCTCCCTGACAGCGGGCGCAGCCTCCCGGACAGCGGCCGCAACCAGGCGCGGGGGCGCGGGAGCACGGCCGGGGCGACGGGGGCGGCCGGCGTCTCCAGCGCCGCCACACGCTGCTCGAACAGCGCCAGCGCCCTCGCGTAGAGCGGCCGGTCGATCGGCGTCATCGCGTCGAGCAGCGCATCGAGACGCGGCGTCATCGGCTCGGGCGGACGCTCGACCATCTCCTCGCTGACCCGGACCATCTCCGACAGCACCTGGCGCGGCGGCACCGGCTGCATATCCAGCCCGAGCTGGCGGTTCAGCAGCGACCGGCTCTGCTCGTAGCGCTCCAGGATCCCGAACCCGGCCATCGACAGCAGCGCCTCCCAGGCCTTCTCGAGCATGCCGGCCGGATCGTCGATCAAGGCGTGTCCCGGTCCCAGTTCCCAGGCGCCCTCGGTCCTGGTCAGTTGCCCGGTGACCCCGTCGCGCAGGCTCGGATGCGCGATCACGCGGGGGTGGGAGAAGAACGCCTCCACCGGACACTCCCGGGCCAGCACCACCAGATCGTAGAAATCGCGTTCGGGATGCGGCACGTGCGCCTTCCAGAACCGATACAGCGACAGCAGCCGTGCCTTGGGTTCGCGTAGCATGGTCAGCATCCTGACCCTGCCCGGGATCGAGCGGCAGCATTCCAGATCGAAATGACCGGAGAACAGCCCATAGGCGGCGAGCTCGTTGATGCTCCAGTCGCCGAGCGTGTCGGTCCGCTCCGGACAGATCCGCTCCGGCGGGAACTGCGAACACAGCATCTCGTGCAGGGTGGTGCCGCCGCTCTTCTCGATATGCACGAACACCAGGCGGTCCTGGTCGAGCCCGGCGCGACCGATATGCCGCATGCGGTGCATCAGCAGCCGCCGGTTGCGGAACTCCTCGCTGGCCAGGAGGTCGTGCTGGAAGGTGCGGACCGTGTTCTCGTCGTTGTTGTCGCGAAAGCGGGCGCGATAGGCCGCGATGTCGTCCTGGCTGGGAAACCGCCCCAGGATCCACATATAACCGTTGACGATATCGCTCTCGCTGATCACCAGGCCGACCTCTGCAATCCGCTTCCAGGGTGCAACGCGAATGTTGCAGTCTTGTTTCAAACCTCCAACCGGCAACGGAACGAAACCGATGCAGCAGCACGGCAGCGGGTCGCTCATCGCGCTGGAAAAGCGCTACGGCGCCAACAACTACAAGCCCCTGGACGTCATGCTCAGCCGCGGCGAAGGGGTCTGGGTCTGGGACCTGGACGGGCGGCGCTATCTCGACTGCCTGGCCGCCTATTCGGCGGTGAACCAGGGCCATTGCCATCCGAGGATCCTGGCGGCGCTGACCGCGCAGGCGGCGCGGCTGACCCTGACCTCGCGCGCCTTCCATAACGACCAGCTCGGCCTGTTCTACGAGGAGCTGTGCACCCTGACCGGCTCGACCCGGGCGCTGCCGATGAATTCCGGCGCCGAGGCGGTGGAGAGCGCGCTCAAGGTGGCCCGCAAATGGGCCTACCAGGTCAAGGGCGTGCCGCCGGGCCTGGCCGAGATCATCGTCTGCGACGGCAACTTCCACGGCCGCACCCTGTCGGTGGTGAGCTTCTCCACCGACAGCACCTCGCGCAACGGGTTCGGCCCGTTCACGCCCGGCTTCACCGTCATTCCCTACGGCGACGCGCGCGCGCTCGAGGCGGCGATCACCCCCAACACCGCCGCGTTCCTGGTCGAGCCGATCCAGGGCGAGGCGGGGGTGATCATCCCGCCGGACGGCTTCCTGCGCCAGGCCAGGGCGCTGTGCAGCGCCAACGACGTTCTGCTGATCCTCGACGAGATCCAGACCGGACTCGGCCGTACCGGCCGGCTGCTCGCCGAGGAGCACGAGGGCATCGAGGCGGACCTGACGCTGATCGGCAAGGCGCTGTCCGGCGGCTTCTATCCGGTCTCCGCGGTGCTGAGCCACGAGGCGGCGATGGGCGTGCTGCAGCCGGGCGAGCACGGCTCCACCTTCGGCGGCAACCCGCTGGCCTGCGCGGTGTCGCGCATGGCGCTGAAAGTGCTGGTCGAGGAAGGCATGATCGAGAATTCGGCTGCCATGGGCCTCCGCCTGCGCGACGGGCTGGCCGGGCTCGGCGCGACCGCGGTGCGCGAGGTGCGCGGCCGCGGCCTGATGATCGCGATCGAGCTCGACCCTGCCGCCGGCGGCGCCCGCCCGGTCTGCGAACGACTGCGCGACCAGGGCCTGCTGGCCAAGGAGACCCACACCCACACCATCCGCATCGCCCCGCCTCTGGTGATCGATGCGGAGACCGTGGACTGGGCGATCGACCGCATCGGCGCGGTGCTGGCCGCAACCTGAGGCGCGCGGCGCGCCTCAGCGACCGCCGACCACCACGGTTCCGCTGCCGCTGACGCTCTTCGCCAGCGTGCCGGTGACCGACGCCAGACTCACGTCGCCGCTGCCGGAGACGTCGATCGTCGCATCGCCGACCGCGGCGCCGATCGCCACCATGCCGCTGCCGGACTGCTGCAGCGAGAACGTGCCGATGCTGCCGGCGTGGACACGCAGATCGGCGCTGCCGCTGTTCTCGACCGCGACCTGGTCGGACTCCACCCGGCCGATGCCGAGCGTGGCGCTCCCGGACAACGACACGCCGATCGCGCCCTGCACCGAGTCCACCGCGATGTCCTCCAAGCCGGAGCCATCCACCGACAGCGGCCCGATCGCGCCGATGCGGACGCGCGTCGCGCCAGAATCCGACAGGCCGAGCGCGAACCGCGGCGGCACCGCGACCCTGACCGTCAGGGTCGGCGAGAACGGCGCGTCGCCGGCCGGACGCCAGCAGGCCGGGTCCGGGCCCGCCGCCGGACCGACCCTGGCGGCGAGCCCGCTCTCGAACGCGAGCCGGTCGATCTCCTGATGGTTCTGCGCCGCGACCGAGACCGCGACCCGGTCGTGCAGGGCCGGATCGACCGACACGTCGACCCGCGCCGCGCACAACCCCTCCAGCTTCAGGCTCGCGCCGCCCAGGGTCGCAACCAGGGTGGCGTCGCGCTGCGCCGCCCGCACGCCGGCCGGCCAGGCGAGACAGCAGAGGGCGGTGCAGGCGGCGAGAACGGAACGGACGCGCATGGTCGGTCTCCTACGGTTTTCCGGCGTTCTGCAGGCGCCGTGCCATGACTAACCATCTGTCCGGGAACGATTTCTCTCCATCGCCCGGATCACACCCCGGCGGAATGCGCCAAGGTCTGGCGTTAACCGCCGCTTAACCGCGCCATGGGACGATCCCGGACCAGGAGGCTGCGCATGGCCATCGATCAGACTGCCGCACCGGCGACGATCGAGCCCGCTCGTTCCGGGACCGTCACGGAATCCGGCGGCCTGACGTTCCGGACCCTGCTGTCCGACCTCAACCCGCTGCAATACATCCCGGTGGTCGGCGCATTGTATCGCGCCGCCACCGGAGACGAAGGCAACCCCACCCTGCGCTTCGTCGCCTCGCTCGGCACCAGCTTCGCGCTCGGCGGCCCGGTCGGCGTCGGCATCACCGTCGCCGAGAAGGTCACCGGATTCGATCCGGAACGGATCGTCCGCTCGCTGCTCGGCCACCTGTTCCATCATCCCGCGCCGGCAACCGCGCCGGCCGCCTCGTCGCCGGCCGCCTCGTCGCCGACTGCGGCGCCGGCGACGGCGGTGGCGACGGCGGTGGCGGCGGCCCCGGCCGAAGCGGGCCGGCCGTGGACATCGGCCGAGCTGGCCGCCTACGCGCCGACCGGGGTCGGCGAGGCGGACAGGCTGAACGGGCTGGAGCTGCAGCGCCTGTCTGCGACCTACGTCTGATGCCGATCTCTGGCGCCGAGGTTTCGGCACGGTCCGATCCGCCCTATCTCAACGTCCATGCGAGCCACCACGCGGACCAGGCGGAAGACCGAGCCGCCCGCCATCCTGCCAGAGCGATTCGCCGCCTGGTTCGCGGCGCGCTCCTGGACGCCGCGCCCGCATCAGCTCGCGGTGCTGGAGGCCGCACAGGCCGGGCTGGACGTGCTGCTGGTCGCGCCGACCGGCGGCGGCAAGACCCTGGCCGGGTTTCTGCCGAGCCTGGTCGCGCTAGACGAGACCGGCGAACGCGACCGCCTGCACACGCTCTATGTCAGCCCGCTCAAGGCGCTGGCCACCGATATCGCCCGCAACCTGACCGAGCCGGTGGAGCAGCTCGGGCTGCGGCTGCGGGTCGAGACCCGCACCGGCGACACCCCGGCGGATCGCCGGGCGCGCCAGCGCACCCACCCTCCGGACATCCTGCTCACCACGCCGGAAAGCCTGGTGCTGCTGCTGTCCCGGCCGGATGCGCCGCAGGCCTTGTCCGGACTGCAGCGGATCGTCATCGACGAGGTGCATGCGCTGGCCGGTCTCAAGCGCGGCGACCAGCTCGCTTTGTGCCTGGCCAGGCTGCGCGTGCTGGCGCCGCAGGCGCGCTGCATCGGCCTGTCCGCCACCGTCGCCTGGCCGGACTCGCTGCGCTCCTATGTCGGCACGCCGCAGACCCCGGCGACGCTGATCGAGGCGCCGCGCGGCACGCCCCCGGTGCTGTCGATGCTGCTGCCGGACGCGCATGTGCCGTGGTCGGGCAGGATGGGGCTGGCCGGCGCGTCGGTGATCCTGGCCAGGATCGCGGCGTCGGGCACCACCATCGTGTTCGTCAACACCCGCGCCCAGGCCGAGCTGCTGTTCGCCGCGCTCTGGCGCATCAACGACGACACCCTGCCGATCGCGCTGCATCACGGCAGCCTGGACATCGCCCAGCGACGCAAGGTCGAGGCGGCGATGGCGCGCGGCGCGGAGGCCGCCGGCGGGCTTCGCGCGGTGATCGCCACCTCCTCGCTCGATCTCGGCATCGACTGGGGCGGGGTGGACCAGGTGATCCAAGTCGGCGCGCCGAAGGGGGTGTCGCGGCTGCTGCAGCGCATCGGCCGCGCCAACCACCGCATGGACGAGGCCTCGAACGCGATCCTGGTGCCGGCCAACCGGTTCGAGGTGCTGGAGTGCCAGGCCGCCATCCAAGGCGTCGGCGCGATGGAGCTGGATGGCGAGATGCCGCGCCCCGGCGGCCTGGACGTGCTGGCCCAGCATGTCCTGCTGATGGCGGCGAGCGCGCCGTTCGCCCCGGACGCGCTCTACGACGAGGTGCGGCGCTGCGCGCCCTACGCCACGCTGGCGCGCGGCGATTTCGACGACGTGCTCGGCTTCGTCGAGGATGGCGGCTACGCGCTGGCCGCCTACGAGCGCTATCGCAAGCTGTTCCGCGACTCCGAGGGCACGGTGCAGATCCGCGGCGAGCGGGTCGCGCGGCAGGCCAGGATGAATGTCGGCACCATCGTCGAGGCGCCGGTGATGAAGGTTCGGCTGGGCAGCTCCAAGGGGGGCAGCTCCAAGGGGGGCGGCGGCTTCGCCCTGGGCGAGATCGAGGAGAGCTTCGCCACCATGCTGTCGCCCGGCGACGCCTTCATGTTCGCCGGCAGGAAGCTGAGATTCGTCCGGCTGCGCGAGGCGGTGGTCGAGGTGACGGAGGGCGGCGCCGGCGACCCGATGGTGCCGACCTGGGCCGGCTCCCGGTTTCCGCTGACCAGCGGGCTGGCGGCGCGGGTTCGCGCCATGCTGCACGATCCGGCCGCCTGGTCCGCCTACCCGGAACCGGTCAGGGAATGGCTCGAGCTGCAGCGCGAGCGCTCCCTGCTGCCCGGCCCGGAGGATCTGCTGGTCGAGATCTTTCCGCGCCACGGCCGGTTCTTTCTGGTCGCCTACTGCTTCGAGGGGCGCAACGCGCACCAGACCCTCGGCATGCTGCTGACCCGCCGCCTGTCGCGCGCCGGCGCCGCGCCGCTCGGCTTCGTCGCCACCGACTATGCGATCGCCCTCTGGTGCGCCAACCCGCCCGGCGATATTCCTGCTTTGTTCGCGCCGGACATGCTCGGCGACGACCTGGAGGACTGGATGGCGGAAAGCTCGATGCTGCGTCGCACGTTCCGCAACGTCGCGGTGATCGCCGGACTGATCGAGCGCCAGCATCCCGGCCGGACCGGGACCAGGCGCCAGGTCACCATCAACAGCGACCTGGTCTACGACGTGCTGCGCCGCCACCAGCCCGGCCACGTGCTGCTGCGCGCCACCCGCGCCGAGGCGGCCGGCGGCCTGACCGACGTGGACCGGCTGGCGGAGATGCTGCTCCGTGTCGAGCACCATATCCGCGTCGCCAGGCTGGAGCGCGTCTCTCCGCTGGCGATCCCGGTGATGCTCGATATCGGCCGCGAGTTCGTGCGCAGCGCCGAGGACGAGGACGCGATGCTGGCGGAGACCGAAGCGCTGCTGGCGGAGGCCAGGGGCGAGGCCGAACCCTCGACCGAGGAGCTCGTGCTGGCCCCCGGCCACGCCCAGGAGCTTCGCCGCCTGACCCGCACCGCCGGCGGAGGATCGGCTGGCCGCCGGACCGCGACAGGGCGCCGCCGCGGCGGCGCGGCCCGATGAACGCGGCGCCGTTCCACCTCGCCGGCGAACGGGTGATGCTGGACCCCTCGGGAATCCTGTTCTGGCCGGCCGCCCGGCTGCTGGCGGTCGCCGACCTGCATCTGGAGAAAGGCAGCGCCAGCGCGCGTCGCGGCGGCCTGGTGCCGCCCTGGGACAGCCGCATGACGCTCGACCGGCTGGAACGCCAGATCGGCTTCTGGCGACCGGAGATCGTGGTGGCGCTGGGCGACAGCTTCCACGACCCGGACGGACCGGCGCGTCTGGCGCCGCAGGAGGCCGACCGGCTGCGACGCCTCGCAGGCACGACCCGGCTGTTCTGGGTGTCCGGCAACCACGATCCGGCGCCGCCGCAGGGGCTGCCCGGCGAACATGGCGACTGCCTGGCGCTGGGTCCGCTCGCCTTCCGCCACGAATCCCTGGCAGGGTCGCGCCCCGACGCCGGACGCGCCGAGATCTGCGGCCACCATCATCCCAAGGCACGCGTCGCCACGCGCGGCGGCACCGTGTCGCGGCCCTGCTTCGTCGGCGCGCCCTCGCGCCTGATGCTGCCGGCGTTCGGCGCCTATGCCGGCGGCCTGGACGTGCTGCATCCTGCGATCTCCGGGCTGTTCCCGCGCGGCGGTCGCGCCTTCCTGCTCGGCGCCGACCGGCTGTTCAGCTTCGCCCTGGCGGAGATCAGGAGCAAGGCCGCCTGAGACGCCGGCAGGAGCGAAACCCACACCGGGGTTGCGCTGTTCAACCCCTTGGACGGATGGAGAAAACGC
>CAIMSN010000063.1 GCA_903844135.1 uncultured Rhodospirillales bacterium
CCCTGCTGCTGCGGCTCGAGCAGCAGTTGCTCGGTGTGGCGCAGCCGGTCGACGATGCGATGCACGTTGTGGCGCACCGAGCGATCCAGCAGGTCGTGTTCGCCCTCGCGCCGCGCGCGCAGCACCGCGGGGATGATCGGCTCGATCATCTGGCCGATGCTGCCGGGATAGGCGGCATCCTGCTCGACCACGTTGACCGCTGCCTGCACCGCGCCGCAGCGCTCGTGGCCGAGCACCACCACCAGCGGCGCGCCCAGCACCACCACGCCGTATTCGATGCTGCCCATCGCCGCCAGATCGACCACGTTGCCGGCATTGCGCACGATGAACAGCTCGCCCAGCCCGCAGCCGAACAGCACCTCCGGCGGTACCCGGCTGTCGGAGCAGCCGACGAGCACGCAGAACGGCCGCTGCGCCTCCGCCAGCGCCGCGCGCCGTTCGGCGTTGGTCAGATGATGCTGGATCGCCTCGCCGCGAAGATGGCGCTGGTTGCCCTGCCTGAGGCGATCGAGCGCCTGGTCCGGGCTCATCGGGGGCGTCGGTGGGGAGGCGCTCATCGGTCGATGCTCCATGGAATGAAACAAGAGAGGCGACGGGAGGTTAATCCGCCGGGTGCGGGTCCGCCACCATCCAGCCGGGATGGCGGCGTTCGATCCATTCCAGCACCCGCCCGGTGAGGCGCCGCAGCGGCGGTACGTCCTCGGCCAGCAGGACCAGGCCCAGCGGCAGCATCCACAGCCCGAAGACCGGCAGGATCGCCAGGAAACCGCCGGCGATCAGCAGCAGGCCCGCCGGGATCCGCACCCAGCGCGCCTGCGGCCGCAGCAGCCAGGCCACGACGCGCTGGACGCGATCGGGAAGGCGCGCGAGCAGTCGCGACAGCCGCCGTTCCCGTTCCTCGTTCTCCCGACCCTGCATCGCATCCTCCCGTCAGCCGGATCAACGGCGGGACGGTGCGCAGTGTTGCGTGTCAAACGATGACCCGGCGCCGTCAGCCGGTCGTGCCCGGCAATCCTGCCATCTCCCGCCAGCCGGCCTCGTCCAGCGTGGCGATGCCGAGCTCGGCCGCCTTCCTGGCCTTCGATCCGGCCTCGGCGCCCAGCACCACCAGATCGGTCTTGCGCGACACGCTGTCGGTCACCTTGGCGCCCATCCGCTCGGCCATCGCCTTGGCTTCCGGCCGGGTCATGGTCTCCAGCGTGCCGGTGAAGACGATGGTCCTGCCGGCCAGCGCCGCGCTCTCCGGCGCCTGCTCGTCCTCGATCTTGTCGAGCACGGCGCACAGATCGTCGACCGCATCGCGGTTGTGCGGCTCGGAGAAGAACGTCGCCAGCTCGTCGGCGATCGCGGTGCCGACGCCCAGGATGCTGCCCAGCGCCAGCCGTTCGTCGGAGCCGACCACCGTCGCCGCCTGCATCTGCGCGCGCCAGTTCTCGTAGCTGCCGTAGTGCCGCGCCAGCAGGCGGGCGTTGGTTTCGCCGATCCGCCTGATGCCGAGCCCGAACAGGAAGCGCGCCAGCGGAATAATGCGGCGAGCCTCGATCGCCCGCATCAGCTTGTCGATCGAGACCGGCTTCCAGCCCTCGCGGCCCTCGAGATGCTCCGGCCGGAGCCGGAAGATATCCGCGGGCGTACGGATCAGGCCGGCCTCGTGGAATTCAATGATCGATTTCTCGCCGAGCCCGTCTATGTCGAACGCGTTACGCGACACCAGGTGGATCAGCCGCTCGACCGTCTGCGCCGGACAGGTCAGCCCACCGGTGCAGCGCACCACCACCTCGCCGGCAGGCCGTACCGCCTTCGAACCGCAGGCCGGGCAGCGATCCGGGAAGACGAAGGCCGGACCGCGTTCGGCGCCCGGCTCGTCGATGCGGCCCAGGATCTGCGGGATCACGTCGCCGGCGCGCTGCAGGCTCACCCGGTCGCCGGGACGTACGTCCTTGCGCGCGATCTCGTCCTCGTTGTGCAGGGTGGCGCGCGTGACCAGCACGCCGCCGACATTGACCGGCTCCAGCCGCGCCACCGGCGTCAGCGCCCCGGTGCGTCCGACCTGGATGTCGATCGCCTCCAGCCTGGTCACGGCCTGTTCGGCGGGAAACTTCCAGGCCACCGCCCAGCGCGGCGCCCTGCCGATGAAGCCGAGCCGCTCCTGCAGCGCCAGATCGTCGATCTTGTAGACGACGCCGTCGATGTCGTAGGCGAGCCCGGAACGCTCGACCGCCAGGCGGTCCTGGAACCGCTCCGCGTCGTCCGCGTCCTCCAGCACGGCGGAGAGCGGATTGACCGCGAAGCCCCAGTCGCGCAGCCGGTCGAGATAGCCGGCATGTGTTTCCGCCAGGGGCTCGCTGGAGCGGCCTTGCGCGTAGGCGAACAGCGACAGCGGACGCGACGCTGTGATCGCCGGGTCGAGCTGACGCAGCGATCCTGCGGCCGCATTGCGCGGGTTGGCGAAGCGCCGCTCGCCGGCCTCCTCCTGGCGCCGGTTGAGCGCCAGGAAGTCCGCCTTGGCCAGGAACACCTCGCCCCGCACCTCGACCAGCCCCGGCGCCGGTCCGCGCAGACGCTGCGGCAGGCCCATGACCGACCGGAGATTCTCCGTCACCAGCTCGCCGGTGGCGCCGTCGCCGCGCGTGGCGCCGCTGACCAGCCGGCCATTCTGGTAGGTCAGGCTGATGGACAGGCCGTCGATCTTCGGCTCGGCGACGATTCGCGGTCCCGGCTGGTCGCGCCATCCCAGGAAACGACGGGCCCTGGCGATGAAGGATTCGAAGTCGGCGCGGTCGAACACGTTGTCCAGCGAGAGCATCGGCACCAGATGGCGGTGCTTGGCGAAGCCACCCTCCAGCGCCGCGCCGACCCGCGCCGACGGCGAATCCTCGCGCACCAGGGCGGGGAACCGCCGCTCGATCGCCAGGTTTCGGGCAAACAGCGCGTCATACTCGGCGTCGCTGGCGAGCGGCGAGTCGTCCGCGTGATAGGCGCGGCCGAGACGCGCCAGGGTCGCCGCCAGCTCCGCCAGCTCCCGCGCCGCCTGCGCCTCGTCCAGCGCCTCCACCGCGATCGTCATGGGGCGGGCGTCACGGGGCAGGCTTCATGGCGTGATTCGCAGCAGGCTATCGGCCGCCGCGCGCGCCGCCTCGGTGATGGTCTCGCCGGCGAGCATCCGGGCGATCTCCTCGCGCCGCGCGGTGCCGTCGAGCGGCTCGGCGCTGGTCTCGGTGCGGCCGGCACGCACCTGCTTGGCGATCCGCAGATGGTGGTCGCCGCGCGCCGCCACCTGCGGGCTGTGCGTCACCACCAGCACCTGCACCGCATCCGCCACCCGCGCCAGACGCTCGCCGATCGACGCCGCGGTGGCGCCGCCGACGCCGGAATCGACCTCGTCGAACACCAGGGTCGGGATCGCCGAGCGCCCCGCCAGCACCACCTTCAGCGCCAGCATCAGTCGCGACAGCTCGCCGCCGGACGCCACCTTGGCCAGCGGCCCGGGCGGCTGGCCCGGATTGGCGGCGATCTGGAAGGCGGCCTGTTCCATGCCGCGCGCGGTCCAGGAGTCCGGCGGCAGCGGTTCGATCGCGACGATGAAGCGGGCCCGCTCCAGGCGCAGCGGCTTGAGTTCGGCCATGACCGCGACTTCGAGCCGTGTCGCGGCGCTCGTCCGTGCCGCGGTCAGCGTCGCGGCTTCCGCGACGAACCCCGCCCTGGCCTGGTCGACCGCCTGCTCCAGCGCGCCGATCTCCGCCTGGCCGCTATCGAGCGCCTCCAGCCTGGCGCGAAGGTCGGCCAGCAGGCCGGGCAGCTCCAGCACCGCGACGCCGTGCTTGCGCGCACTGGCGCGCAGCGCGAACAGGCGCTCCTCGGTCTGTTCCAGCAGACGCGGATCGCCATCCTGGTCGGCGGCGAGGCGAGACAGCAGCGCTTCCGCCTCGGCGAGCGCGGTTTCCGCCTGATCCAGCGCGTCGAGTGCCGCCTGCGCCCGCCCGGCCGGCGTGTCGGGGCCGGGCATGTCGGCCTGGTCGCTGCCCGGCGCCGGCAGCAGGCGCTGCAGCGCCCGGGTCGCCGCCCGGAGCGAAGCGGCCGGACCGGACCCGCGACGGTCGCGCGGGGTGAGCTCGGCCAGCGACGCGGCGATCGCCTCCGCCCGCCGTTCGCCCTGCTGCAGCGACTGCCTGGTGTCGGCGAGCTGGTTCTCCTCGTCCGGTTGCGGATCGAGCTCAGCCAGATCCTGCACCGACTGTCGCAGCCAATCCTCGTCGCGCGCCGCCTGCTCGACCCGGTTGCGCGCTTCCGCCAGCGCCTTGCGCGCCGCCACCCAGGCCGCATGGCGCGCCCGCACCGCGGCACGCAGCGACGGCGTCACGCCGAACGCGTCGAGCAGGTCGAGATGGATCGACGGGTCGGCCAGCCCCATCTGCTCGTGCTGGCCCTGGATCTCGACCAGCAGCGCGCCGACCCGTCGCAGCAGCCCGACGCTGGCCGGCTGGTCGTTCACGGTGGCGCGGGAGCGTCCGTCGCGCGTCACCACGCGACGCAGCACCACCGATTCGCCGGGTTCGTGGCTGATCCCCTGCTCGGTCAGCAAGGCGTGCAGCGGGTGTTCGGGCGCCAGCTCGAAGCAGGCGGTGACGCCGGCCTGTTCGGCGCCGGCGCGGACCACGCCGGAGACAGCGCGTTCGCCGAGCGCCAGCCCCAGGCTGTCGAGCAGGATCGACTTGCCGGCGCCGGTCTCGCCGGTGAGGACGGTGAGGCCGCGATGGAACGGCAGGTCCAGCCGTTCGATCAGCACCATGTCGCGGATCGAGAGCTGCGTCAGCATGGCCGGGGAGAGGGGCTTTCAGCCCGGGCTAGAACACCGAATGGAAGGCGCGTCCGAAGAAACCGCGCTTCTCGGCCGGCGGCGCCGGGGTGGCCGGCTGGCTGCCGTCCGGCGACAGGGTCTGTCCCGGCACGAGGTCGGAGGGTGCGAGCGCGCCGGCCGAGCGGAGATCGGCGTAGCTGTCCTGGTACCAGACGCTGCCCGGATAGTTGTAGCCCAGCACCGAGGCGTTCTTGCGCGCCTGATCGGTCATGCCGAGCTTGAGATCGAGCTCGACCAGCCGGTGCAGCGCCTCGGCGGCATGGTTGGTGGTCTGGAAATCCTGCACCACGCGCTGGTAGCGGTTGATCGCCGCCTCGTAGAGATGCTGCTTCTCGTAGTAGCGGCCGACCAGCATCTCCTTGCCGGCGAGATGGTCGCGGCAGAGGTCGATCTTCAGCCTGGCGTCGCGGGCATAGGCGGTGTCGGGGAAGCGCGTCACCACGTCCTGCAGCGCGTTCATCGCCTGCACGGTGCCCTGCTGGTCGCGCTGGATGTCGGCGATCTGCTCGTAGTAGCAGAGGGCGCGCAGATAATAGGCGTAGGCGGCCTCGTCGCTGGTCGGATGCAACTGCAGGAAGCGGTCGATCTGCGACACCGCGTCCGGATAGGAATCCTGCAGATAGTAGGCATAGCCTTCCATCAACTGGGCGTTCGCGGTGTAGCCGGAATACGGGAAGTTCTGCTGGATGGTCTCGAACTGGCTGACCGCCAGCTTGTAGCGCTTGCCATGCAGCGCATCGATGCCGTTGTTGTAGAGGCTCTCGGCGGTCTGCGGTCCGGCCGGTTCTGCGACCGGTGCCTTGGAGTCGGAAAACGGATTCAGGCTGTCGAACGTGGCGCAGCCGCCGAGCGGCGACGCGAGCAGGGACAGCACCAGCGGAGCCGGGGCGAGACGGAGGAGGCGCGAGGGGAGGAACGACATCGACCGGCAGGCTCTCGCTGTGGGGACCGTCTTATATCACGCGACGATGCGGGGAAAAGCCGTTGCCCGGCCGTTCCTGTCAAGCCGTGGTCCGGGCTCAGGCGGCCTGGCGCACCCCGGGGCGATCCATCGACGGGCGGCCGACGATGCGCCAGGCCGAGCGGTCCGCCAGCAGCGCACGCAGCAGGCGGTTGTTGAGGCCATGACCCGACCGGTGTCCGATGAAGGCGCCTTGGAGCGGCTTGCCGGCCAGTGCCAGGTCGCCGATCGCGTCGAGCATCTTGTGGCGGACGAATTCGTCCGGACGGCGCAAGCCGGCGGGATTGAGCACCGAGTCGCCGTCGACCACCACCGCGTTGTCGAGCGACCCGCCGCGGGCCAGGCCCATGGCGCGCATCGTCTCGATCTCCTGGCGCAGCGTGAAGGTGCGGCAATCGGCGAGTTCGTGACGGAAGCCGGATTCGCTGAGGCGCATGGTGTAGGCCTGACGGCCGATCGCCGGCGCCTCGAAGGCGATCGAGAGGGCCAGGCCCAGGCCGGGCGCCCGGCTTGGCCGCAACTCGGCGAACGCATCGCGCTCCTCGACGCGAACCGTGCGAAGGACTTCGATCGCGCTGCGCGGCGCGTCCTGCGCGACCCGGCCGGCGCAATCGATCAGGAACAGGAACGGCGCGCTGCTGCCGTCCAGCACCGGAACTTCCGGCCCGTCGATCTCAATCACCGCGTTGTCGATGCCGCTCGCGGACAGGGCCGCCATCACATGCTCGACGGTGGCGATGCGCGCCTCGGGGTGCGATTCCGGCGCCAGCACGGTGCAGAGCCTGGTATCCACCACCCGGTCGTAGCGTGCAGCCACGTCCAGGCCGAGATCGGTCCGACGGAACACCAGGCCGGCATCCGGGCCCGCCGGCCGGATGGTGAGCGTCACCGGCAGGCCGCCATGCAGGCCGACGCCGCTGCACGAGATCGGGTTGCCGAGCGTGTGCTGGTGTGTCGTGTGACGCGGCAGGTCGGCGACCGAGGCGTGGAGGTAGGACGGGACAGGCTCGCGGGCCGGACGGATCGCCGTGATGAGTCCGTCGATCGATCCTGCGGACATGCCGTCCATACCAAACCCCTTGCCGATACCGGAACGGATCCGTCGCGGATCTCTTCCCGACATCAGCACTAAAGCCAGTCGACGTTCATCGCCAGTCAATGTTTATTGCCGCATGTTTCGCTGCAAGCCGTTGTTCTTGCAGGAAATTCCGGCCGACGCATCGGATCGGCCAGGGGTCCAGGGGACGACCGTCCCCTGGCGGGCGCCGGGCAGCGCCCGGCACCTTGTCTCGCCGTCAGGACGACTGACGACGCAGGAACGCCGGGATGTCGAGCCCGACCTCGTCGGTCGCCGCCGGACGCACGGATACCGACGGCTCCGGCTCGACCAGTGCCGGCTCGGTGCGCAGCGTCGGCTGCGACGACGAAGCCGGCGGTGCGGACGGCGCTGGACGGCCGCGCAGCGCCCCGGTGACGATGCCGAACAAGCTGCGCGCCGGGGCCGGGGCCGGCTCGGCCGCCTGGCGCGGCGGCTCCGAGAACAGGCCGCCGCGCGGTGCCGCGGGACGCGCGTTCGGCAACTGGTGCGGCAAAGCGTGGGCGGGCGGTGCGCTGGCGCCGGGCTCGGCCGCGTAGTGCGGCATCGACGGGCGCAGCGCGCCGATCGACATCGGCGCGCTCGTCGCCGGGGCGGGCTGGGCGCCCATCTGACTGCCCACCTGCGGGCTCGGCTGCAGCGAAGCGGGATGGCGCGACGCCGGTTCGGCAAGGCCGCTCGGCTGGGTCAGCACCGGCGCGCCGATCGGCCCGGTATGGGTCGGAACCGGGGCCGACACCGCCTCGGTCTGCAGCGGCGCGCCGCCGCCGACCGCGACCAGACGCGGACGCTCGGCATGCACCATCGGCGTGTCGATGCCGGTCGCCACCACCGAGACCCGCACCCGGCCGGACAGGTTCTCGTCGATCGCCGAGCCGAAGATGATGTTGGCGTCCTCGGCGACCTCCTCGCGGATGCGGTTGGCGGCCTGGTCGACCTCGAACAGGGTCATGTCCTCGCCGCCGGTGATGTTGATCAGCAGGCCGCGCGCACCGGCCATCGAGGTATCCTCGAGCAGCGGGTTGGAGATCGCCGCCTCGGCCGCGCGGATCGCCCGGTTCTCGCCGTCCGCCTCGCCGGTGCCCATCATCGCCTTGCCCATCTCGGCCATCACGGTGCGGATGTCGGCGAAATCGAGATTGACCAGCCCCGGCGCGACCATCAGGTCGGTGACGCCGCGCACGCCCATGTAGAGAACGTGGTCGGCCATCTTGAACGCCTCCTTCCAGCCGGTGCGCTCGTTGGCCAGACGGAACAGGTTCTGGTTCGGGATCACGATCAGCGTGTCGACGAACTGCTGCAGCTCGGTGATGCCGGCTTCCGCCGCCTTGGCGCGTCGTGCGCCCTCGAAGGTGAACGGCTTGGTCACCACGCCGACGGTCAGGATGCCGCGCTCGCGTGCCATGCGGGCGATCACCGGTGCGGCGCCGGTGCCGGTGCCGCCGCCCATGCCGGCGGTGATGAACACCATGTGCGCCCCGTCCATGTGGCGGGCCAGCTCGTCGGCCGCCTCCTCCGCGGCGGCGCGGCCGATCTCCGGCTTGGCGCCGGCGCCGAGGCCCTGGGTCAGATGCGGGCCGAGCTGGATGCGCCGGTCGGCGCGGCTATGGGTGAGCTGCTGCGCGTCGGTGTTGGCGACCACGAACTCCACGCCGGCAAGCTGCAACTGGATCATGTTGTCGACCGCGTTGGTGCCGCCGCCGCCGACGCCGATCACGGTGATCCGCGGCGTGAAGTCGGCGTAGGTCTGGGTCGGAATCGTGAGATTGAGGGTCATGGGCGGTCTCCCCGGGTTCTTCTGGAGGCAGGGTAGGCGGCCACCGTCGGCCACCCGGTATGAACGATCGTTTCGAGTCGCGTCATCATCTCAGACGCGCTCCCTGAGAAACTCGACCAGCCGGCGCACGAGGCCGGGCGGGCGAGGTTCGCTGAGGTCGATGTCGGCCAGGGTCCGGCCGGCGCCGGCGGCCCAGGCGAGCAGCCCGACCGCGGTGGCGAAGCCCGGACCGGTGGCGTTGTCCGGCAGGCCGCGCACGCCGATCGGACGGCCGAGGCGTACCTGACGGTCGAGGATGCGTGCCGCCATCGGGCCGATCCCGTCCAGTTGGCTGGCGCCGCCGGTGAGGATCACCCGCCCGCCGCCGGCCTTGCCGCTGGCGCGTCCCAGTCCGGCAGTGTCGAGACGGTCGCGCACCAGCTCGAACGTCTCCTCGATGCGCGGCCGGATCACGTTGACGATCCGCGAGCGCGGCATCCGGGTGAACTGGTGCTCGTCCTCGCCGATCTGCTGCACGTTGATCATCTCGCGGTCGTCGTCGGAGCTGATCTCGGCGTTACCGTAGATCACCTTGAGCCGCTCGGCGCTGCCCAGCGGGGTGGAGATCATGCCGGCAATGTCCTTGGTGACGTGCAGGCCGCCGACCGGGAGCTGCGCGGTGTGCAGGATCTGCCCGTCGGCGAACACCGCGATCGAGGTGGTGCCGCCGCCCATGTCGACCACGGTGGCGCCGAGCTCGCGCTCGTCCTCGACCAGCACCGACAGGCCCGACGCCAGCGGCGCCGCGACCAGTTCGGCGATGTCGAGATCGCAGCGCGCCAGCACCGCGGCGAGGTTGCGCAGCGCCATCGACGCCGCATCGACCACGTGCAGCCGGGCCGCGAGCTGGTCGCAATGATGCCCGCGCGGGTCCTCGACGCCGGTGGTCTCGTCGACGGAGAAGGCCAGCGGCAGCGCATGGATCACGTCGCGGCCGTCGGTCACGGCGCGGTTGCGGCCCTCGTTGACCACCCGCCTGATGTCTGCGTCGCCGACCATGCGTCCGCCGACCGGCCAGCGCACGTTGAACAGCCGGCTTTCCGGCTGCCCGCAGGACAGGTTGACGGTCACGCTGCGCAGATGGTGGTCGGCCTGGCTTTCCGCCTGCCCGACCGCGGCGCGGATCGCCCGCTCCGCCTCGGCGAGGTCGGTGATTCCGCCCAGCCTGACGCCGCGCGAGCGCTGCCAGCCGCAGCCGACCACCTTCAGCGTGCCGTCCGGCTCGCCGCGGCCGATCAGGCAGGTGATCTTGGTGGTGCCGATATCCAGCACGCCGAAGGTGCCGGGACGATAGGCGCGCCGGCGATGCGCGTTGTCGGCCGGCGTCAGCGCCAGCATCCGCGCCTGCTCCGGCGCCGGGGCGGCCAGCATCTGCGTCAGCCCGGCATCCGCGGCCGGCTGGCGGGCGCGGGCGCGCCGGGATCTGGGCGAAGTCGGGGTCGGGTCCGATGGTGGGGTCAGCATCAGCTCGCTCATGCCGGCCTCCTGCCGAGATCGCCGTTCCGGTCGGTGCCGACGGTCGCGTCGGCCGGCCTGGCGGGATGACGGTCCGCGCCCTCCGGCCCCTGGTTGCCGGCGGTGCCGCTCGCGGGGTCGTTCGGGTCGTCGCCCGGCTGGTCGCCGGCCGGCGCCGGCCGCGGCCGCAGCACCAGGCGGTCCGGCAGCCGCATGTCGATCGCCTCGAGCGGCCGCACCAGCAACTGATGATCGCGGGCGAGCAGGGCCAGCCGATGCAGCGCCTGCGGCTCCGCACCCTCCGGCAGCAGCACGTCGCAGCCGTTGCGCAGCGTCAGGTTCCAGCGCCGCTGGCCGACCCGCACCGCGGCGACCACGTGCGACCGGACGTCCGGCTCCGCCTCCAGGGCGGTGATCAGTTGGTCGGCCGCCTGCGGCGCGCCGAGCCCCACCACCAGCGGCAGCTCGGCGAACGCCTCGGCGTCCTTGCCGTTCATGCCCTGGTCGGCCACCACCTGGCCGGCGCGGTCGATCAGCACGAACCGGCCCTGGTTCTGCCAGACCGCGAACGGGCGTCGCTCGGTGAGCTGCACCACCACCGTGCCCGGCAGGCGGCGCTCGACGGTGGCGTGCTCGACGAAGGTCAGCGCATCGATGCGCCGGCGCGCCGCCTCGACCGAGAAGCCGAGGATATCGTCGCCGACCGAGACGCCGAGCGCCTGCATCAGCGCCGCCTCCGGGGTCATGTCGCGGCCGATCACCTCGATCCTGGCGACATGCATCGCCACCCTGGCGCCGAATTCGGCGCGCAACGGCGCGAACCTCGCCTCGTCATGCATCAGCCGCACGGCATGGATCCCGAAGCCGGCGCAGCCGACGACCAGCACCAGCAGCAGCGCCGGCCGCACCAGCCGGCGCTGCCGCCTGGCGAAGATGCTGGCCCGCGACGGGCGATCCATCAGCCCGCCGGTGCCGGGCGGGCTCGGCCTCACACGCGACATGCGGCGTTCTCCACCATCCAGGCGCAGAGCTCGGAAAAGCCGATGCCGCGGAAGGCGGCCTGCTCCGGCAGCAGCGAGGTCGGCGTCAGCCCGGGCTGGGTGTTGACCTCGAGCAGCACCAGCCGGCCGGGCCGGGCGTTGCCGTGCACGGTGTCGTCGTAGCGGAAATCGGCGCGCGAGGCGCCGCGGCAGCCGAGCGCCCGGTGCGCCGACAGCGCCAGCCGCATCGCCTCGGCGAAGGCATCGGCATGGATCTCGGCCGGCAGCACGTGACGCGATCCGCCGGCGGCGTATTTGGCCTCGTAGTCGTAGAAGCCGTGCGCGATTGCCGGGTTGGGGGTGATGTCGGTCACCGTCAGGGCGCCGATGTCGCCGGCCTCGCCGCCCAGCACGCCGACGGTGATCTCGCGTCCGGGGATGAATTCCTCGACCAGGGCGGTCGGGCCGTAATGCCAGGCCGAGACGATCTCGGCGCGGCGGTTCGAGCCGGCATGGACGATGTCGACGCCGACCGACGAGCCCTCGTTCAGCGGCTTGATCACATAGGGGCAGGGCAGCGGATCTGCGTCGGCGAAGCGGGCGATCTCCACCACCCGGCCGCGCGCGATCGGCAGGCCGGCGGCGGCGAAGGCGGCGCGGGCGGCGTCCTTGTCCATCGCCACGGCGGAGGCGCGGATGCCGGAATGGGTGTAGCGGATGCCCATCCAGTCGAGCACGCCCTGGATCGCGCCATCCTCGCCGAACCGCCCGTGCAGCGCGTTGAACACCACGTCCGGCCGGTCGCGGTCGAGATCTGCGACCAGCGCGCCGAGATCGGTGGTGGGGTCGATGCCGCGCGCCGCGTAGCCTGCCTCGCGCAGCGCCGACAGCACGCCCTCGCCGGAGCTGAGGCTGACCGCGCGCTCGGACGAGATGCCGCCCATCAGCACGGCGACGCTCGGTTTCGCGCTCATGGCGCGATCCTCGCCGCCGGCACGCCGATACGCTTGATTTCCCAGGCCAGCTCGACCCCGGACTGCGACAGCACGCGCAGCCGTACCTCGTCGCCCAGCCCCTCGATCTCCGCGGCGGTGGCGTTGCCGGTGTTGAGCAGGAAGTTGCAGTGCTTCTCGCTGACCTGCGCGCCGCCCCGACGCAGGCCGCGGCATCCGGCCGCGTCGATCAGTTGCCAGGCCTTGAGCGCGCTCTGCTCCACGCCGGGATTGCGGAAGGTCGAGCCGCCGGTGCGGGCGCGGACCGGCTGCGACGCTTCGCGCGCCGCCTTGATCTCGGCGATGCGGGCGCGCGGCAGCGACGGGTCGCACGGTTCGCCGCGCAGCCGCGCGCGCACCACCACCGCGCCCTCCGGCAGGCTGGAGCGGCGATAGCCGAAGCCGAGCGCCTCCACCGGCAGCCGCAGGAACTGGCCGTTGCGGGTGACGATCTCCGCCCAGTCCAGCACGTCGGTGATCTCTGCGCCGTACGCGCCGGCATTCATCGCCACCGCGCCGCCGATCGAGCCGGGGATGCCGGCCAGGAACTCCAGCCCGCGCAACCCGGCGGCGGCGGCGTGTTCGGCCACCGTCATGTCCAGGCAGGCGGCGCCGCAGACGATGCCGTCCATCTCCTGCGCGATGGTGGAGAAGCCGCGGGCAAGACGGATCACCACGCCGGGCAGGCCGCCATCGCGGATGATCAGGTTGGACGCTTTGCCCAGCGTGGTCACCGGCAGCTCCGGCGGCAGCGCCGCCAGGAATCCGGACAGATCCTCCGCGTCCGCCGGGCGCAGCAGCAGCTCCGCCGGGCCGCCGACGCCGAACCAGCTCTGCGCGCCGAGCGGCGCATCCTGCTCCAGCCGGCCGCGCACCGACGGCATCGCGCCCAGGCTCGTGACGAGATCCGGGCGGTGCGGCGCGTGCGTGGCGGAGGGCAGGGCTGCGTTCATGCCGCGTGACCGCCTCGCGCCTTCTGCAACTGCGCGAGCTGCTCGGGCAGCGCCTGCGCCCAGGCGGTGATGTTGCCGGCGCCGAGGCAGATGACGAAATCGCCCGGACGGGCGATCGCGTGCACCATCTCCGCCAGATGTTCCGGACCGGGCAGCGGCACCACGCTGCGATGCCCGCTGGCGCGCAGCCCGTCGACCAGCCCGTCGCGATCGATGCCCTCGATCGGACTTTCGCCGGCGGCATAGACGTCGGCGATGATCACCGTGCCGGCGTCGTTCATGCAGGTGCAGAACTCTGCGAACAGGGTCTGCAGGCGCGAGTAGCGATGCGGCTGCACGATCGCCACCACGTCGCGGGCGCCGGCCTGGCGCGCCGCCTTCAGCACGGCGGCGATCTCCACCGGATGATGGCCGTAATCGTCGACCACGGTGATGCCGCCGGCCTCGCCGGTGCGGGTGAAGCGGCGCTTGACGCCGCGGAAATCGGCCAGCGCGCTGCGGATCGTCGCCTCGTCGATCTCCATCTCGACCGCCACCGCGATCGCGGCGAGCGCGTTCTGCACGTTGTGGCTGCCCAGCATCGGCAGGCGGAACGGGCCCATCTTGCGGCTGCGGTTCCTGGCGCGGTCGGTCACCATCACCTCGAAGGTGGCGCCGCGCTTGTCGGCGACCAGCCGTTCGGCGCGCACGTCGGCCTGCGGGCTGAAGCCGTAGGTGATGACGCGGTGATCCGACAGGCGCGGGATCATCTGCTGCACGTTGGGATGATCCACGCACAGCACGGCGAAGCCGTAGAACGGGATGTTGGAGACGAACTGGTCGTACGCCTGCATCATCGCCTCGGGCGTGCCCCAATGGTCGAGATGCTCCGGATCCATGTTGGTGACGACGGCGATCACCGCCGGCAGGCGCAGGAACGAGCCGTCGCTCTCGTCCGCCTCCACCACCATCCAGTCGCCCTCGCCCATGCGGGTGTTGGAGCCGTAGGCCTCGATGATGCCGCCATTGATCACCGTCGGGTCGAGCCGCGCGGTGTCGAGTACCGCGGCGACCAGGCTGGTGGTGGTGGTCTTGCCGTGGGTGCCGCCGATGGCGATCGACCAGCGCAGGCGCATCAGCTCCGCCAGCATCTCGGCGCGTCGCACCACCGGGATCAGCCGGGTCCGGGCGGAGACCACCTCGGGGTTGTCGCGCTTGACCGCGGTCGAGGTGACGACGACGCGGGCATCGCCCAGGTTGGCGGCGTCGTGGCCGACCATCACCCTGATCCCGCCGGCGCGCAGGCGCTGCACGTTGGCGCTCTCGGCGATGTCGCTGCCCTGCACGACATAGCCCAGATTGTGCAGCACCTGGGCGATGCCGGACATGCCGATGCCGCCGATGCCGACGAAGTGGATCGTCCCGATCGATAGAGGTAGGGCTCTCATGCTGCGATCTCCCGATTGGCGCGCCCGGGGATGGCCCCTGTCGCCGGGGAGTGCAAGCGGGCCTCCCGCGCCGCACCGTTTGCGAGCGCCATGCGCTGCTCGACCAGGTCGGCCAGGGCGTGCGCCGCCCGCGCCCGTCGCAGCGCCCCGCACGACGCGGCGGCGGCGGCCAGCGCGGCCGGCTCGCCGAGCAGCCGGAGCAGCAGCACGCCCAGCGCGTCCGGGGTGAAATCCGGCTGCCGCACCAGCCAGCCGGCCCCCGAAGCGACCAGCGCGGCGGCGTTCGCCCCCTGCTCGTCGGAGGCGGCGATCGGCAGCGGCACCATGATCGACGGCCGACCGACCATGGTCAACTCGGCCACGGTGGAGCCGCCGGCGCGGCCGATCACCAGATGCGCCGCGCTCAGACGGGCCGCCACGCCATCCAGGAACGGCGAGATCTCCGCCGCGATCCCGGCGGCCGCATAGGCGGCCTCGACCCGCGCCACATCCTCGGCGCGGGCCTGCTGCGTCACCGACAGCCTCGCGCGCAGCGCCTCTGGCAGCGCCGCCAGGGTCTGCGGCACCACGTCGGCGAACACCCGCGCGCCGAGCGAGCCGCCCCAGACCAGCAGCCGCAGCGGTCCGGACGCATCCGGGAACGGCGCCCCGGCGACGGCCTCGATCTCGGCGCGCACCGGCATGCCGGTCAGCACCGTGTCGATGCCGCCGGGCACCCTGGCGACGGTCTGGAAGCTGGTGGCGATGGCGTCGGCGAAGCGGGCGAGCTGGGCGTTGGCCTGGCCCAGCACGGCGTTGCCCTCGTGCAGCACGATCGCCGGCCGCTTGTGGCGCAGCAGCCGGGCGCCGAGCAGCGGCGGCACCGACGGATAGCCGCCGAACCCCACCACCGCCGCCGGCCGCAGCCGGGCCAGGATGCCGCGCGCCGCCAGCGTCCCCCGTCCCAGCGCCAGCGCGCCGCGCAGCTTGCGGCCGACGCCGCCGCCGGCGATGCCGCTGCCGGGCAGAACGTGCTGGACGCCGGCCGCGAACACGCCCTGGCCGCGACTGCCGCGCGCATCGGTCATCAGCACCAGCTCGTGGCCGCGCGCGGCGAGTTCTGTGGCCAGCGCCTCGGCCGGGAAGAAATGCCCGCCGGTGCCGCCGGCGGCGATGACGATGGCGCCGGTCATGCGGCGGCTCCCCGGCCGGCGCCGTTGCGGTGCGACAGCCCGGCGTCGAACCGCGCCTGGGTCCTGCGCCTGGTGAGCGCCAGCATCATGCCGATGGTCAGCGCCACCGACATCGCCGAGGAGCCGCCATAGGAGATGAACGGCAGCGTCATGCCCTTGGTCGGGATCAGATGCAGGCTGGACGCCATGTTGACGAACGCCTGCAGCCCGAAGCCGCACACCAGCCCGGCGCTGGCCAGCACCACGAACGGGTCGTCCTCGGCCAGCAGCTTGAGCAGGGTGCGCACGACGATGAAGCAGAACACGCCGATGATGAACAGGCAGACCAGCAGCCCGAACTCCTCGCCGGCGACGGCGAACACGAAGTCGGCGTGCGCGTCCGGCAGCAGGTCCTTGACCCGGCCCTCGCCTGGCCCGCGACCGAGCAGCCCGCCATTGCCGAACGCCTGCAAAGCGGTGTCGATCTGGTAGTGGTCGCCCTGCTCGGGATGCAGGAAGCGGGTGACGCGCGAGCGCACGTGGGTGAAGGCGAGATAGGCGCCGGCGAACGCCGCCATCATGCCGCCGATGCCGCAGCCGACGAAGAACAGGTTCAGCCCGCCGACGAACAACTGCATCATGAACACGCAGGTGATCACCGACAGCATGCCGATGTCCGGCTGCGACTTCAGCAGCAGCAGGATCATCGCGAACACGCCGAATGCCAGCAGCATGCCCGGGAAGGCCCGCGTGCGCCGGCCCTCGGCGAGCAGCCAGGCGGTGACCACGGCGAAGCAGGGCTTGAGGAACTCGGACGGCTGGATCGACATCATCGGCAGCGCGATCCAGCGCCGCGCGCCCTTGATCTCGACGCCGTGCACCAGGGTCAGCGCGGTCAGGCCGAGCGCCACCAGGCAGCCCAGCAGCGCCAGCCGTCGCACGCCCTTCGGCGAGAGCATCGAGGTCGCCAGCACGATCGCGCCGGCCACGCCCAGGAACACCACCTGCTTGAGGATGAACATGTCGCGCGACGCGCCGATCCGTGCCGCGACCGAGGGCGACGCCGCCAGCATCAGCACGTAGCCGAACCCGATCAGCAGGCCGACGCAGCCCAGCGTCCAGCGATCGACCGTCCACCACCAGCGGCCCAGGGTTGAATTGTCGGCGCGCGAGAACCTGTCCATCAGGCGGCGTCCTGGAGCTGGCCGGCGAGCCTGGCGAATGCCTGGCCGCGCGACTCGAAACTGGCGAACTGGTCGAAGCTGGCGCAGGCCGGCGACAGCAGCACCACCGGGCAGGACAGACGCCGTGCCGCCTCGAGCGCCTGCGGCACCGCCGCCTCCAGCGTATCGACCAGGCGATGCGGCGCGTCGTGCGCCGCCAGCGTCTCGGCCAGGGCGGGCGCGTCGCGGCCGATCAGCAGCGTCAGCGCGATCCTCGGGAAATAAGGTGCCAGCTCCTCGATCCCGCCGGATTTGGCGATGCCGCCGGCGATCCAGACCAGGCGGTCGTAGCAGCCCAGCGCGCGCGACGCCGCATCGGCGTTGGTGGCCTTGCTGTCGTCGACGAACGCGATGCCGTCGATCGTCGTCACGATGCGCTGGCGATGCGGCAATCCGGCGAAGCTGGCCAGCGCGCCGGCGATCTGCGCGGCGTCCAGCCCGAAATGCCGCGCCATCGCCGCCGCCGCCAGGGCGTTCTGCGCATTGTGCGCGCCCGGCAGCGCCGGCGCGTCGGCCAGCGCTGACGCAAGCCCGCCAGGGGCGGCGCCGGAGACGGTGTGCAGCGACGCGGTGGTGCCGGCGCCGGCGAGCAGCCGGCTGGCCTCGTCGTCCAGGCCGATCACCGCGAGGTCGTCGCCGGTCTGGCGCGCGAAGATCCGCAGCTTGGCGTCGATGTAGCCCTGCATGTCGCCATGGCGGTCGAGATGGTCCGGCGACAGGTTCAGCAGGCAGGCGGCGTCGAAGCGCAGCGTCGCCAGCCGTTCCAGCATGTAGCTCGACATCTCCAGCACATAGACGCCGTCGTCCGGGAGCAGCGGCAGCGACAGCGCGGCCGGGCCGAGATTGCCGCCGGCGGCGCAGGCCACGCCGGCGGTCTCCAGCATGTGCGCCAGCAGCGCGGTGGTGGTGGATTTGCCGTTGGTGCCGGTGATTCCGGCGAACCTGGCCCTGCTGCCGGATGCGCGCACCGCCCGGAACAGCAGCTCCGCGTCCGACAGCACCGGAACCCCGGCGGCGATCGCCATCGCAGCGACCGGGTGCGGCGCCGGCAGGCGGTGCGGAATGCCGGGCGAGAGCACCAGCGCGTCGAACCCGACCAGGGTCGGGAACGGCGCCAGCGTCACCGCGCGCGGCACCGGCCCGAGCGCGTCGCGGCTCGCCTGGCCGTCGTCCCAGGCCTGCACCCTGGCGCCCATCGCCGCCAGCGCCCGCACCACCGGGCCGCCATTGCGGCCCAGCCCGAGCACGGCGAAGGACTTGCCGGCGAACAGCGTGTCGGGGAAGCGGGCGCTCATCGGATCTTCAGCGTCGCCAGGCCGGCAAGGCCCAGCACCATGGAGACGATCCAGAAGCGGATGACGATCTTCGGCTCCTGCCAGCCCTTCTTCTCGAAATGATGGTGCAGCGGCGCCATCAGGAACACCCGCCGGCCGGTGCGCTTGTACCAGCCGACCTGGATGATCACCGACAGCGTCTCGACCACGAACAATCCGCCGACGATGCACAGCACCAGCTCGTGCTTCACCGCCACCGCCACCGCGCCGAGCGCGGCGCCCAGCGACAGCGAACCGGTATCGCCCATGAACACCGCCGCCGGCGGCGCGTTGAACCAGAGGAAGCCGAGCCCGGCGCCGATCAGCGCCGCCAGGAACACCCCCAGCTCGCCGGTGCCGGGCACGGGATGCAGTTGCAGGTAGTCGGCGAAGATATGGTTGCCGACCAGGTAGGAGATCAGCGCGAACACCACCGCGGCGATGATCACCGGTACGATCGCCAGACCGTCGAGCCCGTCGGTGAAATTCACCGCGTTGCCGAAGCCGGTGACCACCAGCATGGCGAAGATCGGAAACCCGAACGAGAGCGGCAGCAGCGCCTCCTTGACGAACGGGAACGCCAACTGGTCGGACAGGGAAGGCGGCATCAGGCTTTCGATCCACCAGCCGGCGATCAGGGACGATGCGAACTCCGCACCGAGCCGCGCCCGCTTGCTGACGCCCTTGGTGTTGCGCCTGGACAGCTTGAGATAGTCGTCGGCGAAGCCGACGGCGCCGAACGAGACGGTCGCGAACATCACCGCCCAGACGTAGCCGTTCGACAGATCCGCCCACAGCATGGTCGAGATCAGCCAGGCGGCCAGGATCAGCACCCCGCCCATGGTCGGCGTGCCGGCCTTCTCGACCAGGTGGCGCTCCGGACCGAGCGCGCGGATCGGCTGTCCCTCGCGCTGGATGCGGCGCAGCCTGGCGATCACCTTCGGCCCCATCGCCAGGCTGATCACGAACGCGGTCAGGCACGCGGCGCCGGAGCGGAACGTGATGTAGTGGAACAGGTTGAACGGGCCGAACTGTTCCGTCAGCAGATGGGAAAGATTGTAGAGCATCAGGCGGGGCTCTTCGTGCCGAGTGCGGCGACGACGTCGCGCATGCGGCTGCCATGACTGCCCTTGACCAGCACGACGTCGCCGGCGCGCAGCGCGTCGCGCACCTGCGGTGCGAGCGCGCGCGCATCGGCCGCATGCGCGCCGCGAATCGAGTCCGGCAGAGAGTCGAACAGAAACTTCATCATCGGGCCCGAGCAATAGACCACGTCCGCCGATTCGCGCACGCTATGGTTGAGACTTTCATGCTCGGTGCGCGCGAATTCGCCGAGTTCGAGCATGTCGCCCAGCACCGCGACCCGGCGCGTCGCCGGCAGCAGCTTGAGCACGTCGAGGGCGGCCCGGATCGACACGCCGGAGGCGTTGTAGCTCTCGTCGAGCAGGAACGCGGTTCCGTCCAGGATCGGCCGCAGCGCGCCGCGCCCGTCGCCAGGTGCGAAGCCCGCCAAAGCCGCCGCCGCGCGCTCCGGATCGGCGCCGAGCGCCGCCACCGCGGCGAGGCAGGCCAGCGCGTTCTGCGCCATGTGGCGACCAGGGGCGGCCAGACGCAGCGCCACGCCGCGCTCGCCGAGCTGTGCCGTGGCGTCCGAACCGTCGGCGCGCAGCGCCAGCCCGTCGAGACGAACCTCGCGGCCGATCCTGACCATGGTCGCGCCGGCGCTTCCGGCGGCTGCGACCAGACGTTCGGCATGCGGCGCGTCGGCGGGAAAGATCGCGACCCCGCCCGGCTCCAGGGCGGCGAACAACGCTGACTTCTCCAGCGCAATCGCGTCCAGGCTGCCCATGAGGCCGATATGGGTGGCGGCGACGGTGGTGACGATCGCCACCTGCGGACGCGCCAGCGCCGCCAGCGGGGCGATCTCGCCCGGATGGTTCATGCCGATCTCGATCACCGCGAAGCGCGCCTCGGCCGGCATGCGCGCCAGCGTCAGCGGCACCCCCCAATGGTTGTTGTAGGAGGCCTGCGCGGCATGGGTCGGGCCGATCGCCGAGAGCGCGGTCCGCAGCATGTCCTTGGTGGTGGTCTTGCCGACGCTGCCGGTGACGGCGACCACGCTGCCCTCGAAGCGCGCGCGTCCGGCCGCGCCCAGCGCATGCAGCGCGCGGAAGGTGTCGGCGACGCGCAGCAGCCGGGGCGCGTCGCCCGGATCGGACCCGAGATCGGACCCAGGATCGCGATGCACCAGGGCGGCGACGGCGCCCTTGGCGAGAGCCGCAGCGACATGGTCGTGCCCGTCGCCGCTGTCGCCGACCAGTGCGACGAACAGGTCGCCCGGCGCCAGCGTGCGGGTGTCGATCGAGATGCCGGTGATGGCCTCCGGGACCGGCCCGGCGAAACGCCCGTCCACCGCCTCGGCGAGCGCGGTTCCGGTCCAGAGCGGGCTCATGCCAGCCCTGCCAGGCGACGGACCATGGTCGCGTCGTCGAACGGCAGCACCACCCCGCCGACCGTCTGCCCCTGCTCGTGCCCCTTGCCGGCCACCACCAGCACGTCGCCCGGCGCGAGCGCATCCAGCCCGGCGGCGATCGCCGCGGCGCGGTCGCCGATTTCCAGCGCGTCGGGGCAGGCGGCCAGGATCTCGGCGCGGATCGTGGCCGGGTTCTCGGAACGGGGATTGTCGTCGGTGACGATGGCCAGATCCGCCAGACGCGCGGCGGCGTCGCCCATCAGCGGACGCTTGCCGCGATCGCGGTCGCCGCCGGCGCCGAACACCACCACCAGGCGGCCGCCCGCCTCGGCGGCATGCGGGCGCAGCGACTCCAGCAGGCGCTCCAGCGCATCCGGGGTGTGGGCGTAATCGACATAGGCGGCGGAGCCGTTCGGCAGCCGCGCCGCCAGCTCCATCCGGCCGCGCACCCCGACCAGCCGCTCGAGCCGGGACAGCACCGACTCCAGTCTCGCCTCGTCCGGCTCGGCGAGCAGCGCGGCGAGCAGGACGTTGTCGGCCTGGAACCGGCCGGGCAGCGCCAGCCTGACCTCGTGGCGCCGCCCGTGCAGCGCGAGCTCCAGGCACTGCCCGTCGGCGAGCGGGCGCGCGCGCAGCAGCCGGATGGTCTCGCCGTCCAGCCCGGCGGTGCGCAGCACCAGCCCGCGCGACAGGGCGATGCCGCGCAGATGCGCCAGCGTCCGCTGGTCCATGTCCGCATTGGCGGCGGCCACGCCGCCCTCCGGAAGCAGGGCGGAGAACAGGCGCAGCTTGGCGTCGCGATAGGCGTCGAGCGTGCCGTGATAGTCGAGATGGTCGCGGGTCAGGTTGGAGAAGCCGGCGGCGGAAAGACGCACGCCGTCGAGCCGGAACTGCTCCAGCCCGTGCGAGCTGGCCTCGATCGAGGCGGCGGTCACGCCGCCTGCCGCCAGCGCCGCCAGCAGCGCCGCCAGCGCCACGCTGTCCGGCGTGGTCAGCACCGGCCCGGTGTCGGGCAGCGGCGCGTCGGCGATCACGCCCAGCGTGCCGAGGCTGGCCGCCTTCACCCCGTCCAGCGTCCAGAGCTGGCGCAGGAACTCCACCGTGCTGGTCTTGCCGTTGGTGCCGGTGACGGCGACCATCCGCTCCGGCTGCGCGCCGGCATGCCGGGCTGCCAGCCTGGCCAGCACCCGGCGCGGTTCGTCCGCGGTCAGCAGCGGCACCCGCGCGGTGTTCTCCGGCCAGCCGGTCGCCGGCGGCGCCAGCACCGCGACCGCGCCGCGCGAGACCGCCTCGGCGATGTAGGCGCCGCCGTCGCGCGCCGAACCCGGCAGGGCGGCGAACAGGAAGCCCGGCCGGACCTTGCGGCTGTCGAGCGCCACACCCTCGATCGGCAGCGAGTCCGCGCCCGGCGGAAGCGCCGCCAGACCGCTTGCCAGCGCGCCGAGCGGGATGCCCGCCATCACCCGTTGGGCCTGACGTAGCTGACGTTGCGGCGCAGGCCTGGCGTGGGCGGAGTCGCTGCCGGCAGACGGGCCAGCCTGGCCGCTTCCGCCTTCGCGGCTTCCTTGGCCTGCCGGGCGGCCTCCTTGTCCTGCGCCGTCTTCTCCTTGGCTTCGCGGGCCAGCTTGGCCGGATCGCCGGGGTCGTTGCCCGGGCCGAGCTGCCGGAAGCCCTGTCCGACCGCCGGCGCCATCGGGATCGAGAGCGAGGCCTCGATCTGGTCGACGTTGGCGGTGACCGGGAACAGCCCCATCATCGGCGCGATCCTGGCGACGATCTTGCGCCAGGTCGGCACCGCGTTCCAGCCGGAGGTGTACCAGCCATGGGTCTCCGGGGTGGCGATCGGGCTGTCGAGCATCACGTAGACCGCGTAGCGCGGCGCGTTCAGCGGAAAGATGCCGGTGAAGGCGGTGATGTTGACGTGCTTGAGATAGCCGCCATGCGCGCCGACCTTCTCCGCGGTGCCGGTCTTGCCGCCGACGAAATAGCCGGGGATGTCGGCCTGCTTGCCGGTGCGCTCGTCGTCCGGGCCGGCGACGACCATGCGCAGGATGCGGCGCAGCAGCCCTGAGGTGTTTTCCGACAGCACGCGCGGGCCCTGCGGCGTGACGATGGCGGTCGGGCCCGTATCCGCGTCCTCGATCGTATCGGCGACCGGCTGCAGCGCCGGCTGAGCTGCCACTTGGCCGACCGCCTGGCCGACTGCCTGCTGCGCGTCGGCCTGGTCGGCGGCTTCCTGCCGTTCGGCGCCGGCGAGCAGGGTCGGCGTGATCAGGATGCCGCCATTCGCGGTCGCCGCGGTGCCGCGCACGATCGCCAGCGGCGGCACCGCGACGCCGTGGCCGAACGCCACCGTCATCACCGCCGACAGGCCCCAGTTGCTCATGCGCGGCAGCAGCGGCCGGGCCGCTTCCGGCAGCTCGACCGGCACCCGGTCGAAGAAGCCCATCTTACGCAGCCAGTCCTGCTGCCGCTTGGCGCCGGCATCGAGCGCCATGTGCGCCGCCGCCGGGTTGGACGACAGCGCCAGCGCCTCCGGCATCGCCAGCCAGGGCGCGAAATGGTCGGTCTTCATGTCGGAGATGGTGAATCGTCCGACATGGATCGGCGTGGTCGAGAACCGGTCCCAGACATGCGCGATGCCGTCCTCCAGCACCATCGCCGCGGTCTGTAGCTTGAAGGTGGAGCCGGGCTCGTACATGCCGGTGACGGCGCGGTCGAAGCGCTCGTCGTCGCTGGCCTTGTTGTAGAGGTTGGCGTCGTAGTCCGGCAGGCTGACCATCGAGATGATCTCGCCGGTTCGCACGTCCATCACGATCGCGCAGGCGCCGATGGCCTGGAAATGCTGCCTGGCGGCTTCCAGCTCCTCCCGCACCACGCCCTGCACCCGGACGTCGAGCGACAGGCGCAGCGGCGTGCGGTCGGTGCTGAGGCGCTTGTCGAAGAAGCGCTCGACGCCGCCGACGCCGTGATCGTCGACATCCACCGCGCCCATGATCTGCGCCGCGGTGCGGCCGAGCGGATAG